>NZ_PJJU01000001.1:0-1072 GCF_002929635.1 Cryobacterium sp. M25
TGTTGTTCCCACACAGGTTGTGAGCGTGGCGTGAGCTAAAAAAGTGAGGACCTCCGGTATCGATTGGGTTACCACACTCAACACGATGCAACGGAGGCCCTCATCTCTTACGTTACTCATGCCAACGCCCCGCTGACCCCGGGAGGCCGGCTGAAGCTGGTTCAGCTCGTCGTGAACGACGGCTGGGCTCAAGCCCGGGTCGCCGAACGGCTCCAGGTCTCTCGCGCGACCGTGGCCAAATGGGTTACCCGGTACCGGGCTCAGGGTGGTGCCGGGCTCGTCGACCGGTCGTCGCGCCCGCACTTCTCCCCGAACCAATGTGCTCGGCGCACCGAACGGCGAATCATCGCGCTGCGCTTCACGAGGCGGTGGGGGCCGCACCGCATCGGCTACCACCTGAGGCTGCCGCAATCGACGGTCTCGAAGGTCCTCAACCGGTACCGGATGCCGTTGCTGGGCCATCTAGACCAGAACACGGGCCTGCCGGTGCGCAAACCCAAACCGATTCGGTACGAGAAGAAAACCCCAGGCGAGCTGGTGCACGTTGACGTGAAGAAACTTGGTCGCATCCCCGACGGCGGCGGCCACCGCACTCTCGGCCGCCAAGCCGGCAAACGCAACCGTCAGGCAGGCGTAGGCCACTCATTTCTGCACTCCGCGATCGACGATTATTCCCGGCTGGTCTATTCAGAGATCTTGACCGATGAGAAGAAGGAAACCGCGGCCGGCTTCTGGGGCCGCGCGAACGCGTTCTACGCGACCCACGACATCACTGTGCTGCGCGTCATGACCGACAACGGCTCCTGCTACCGGTCGAAGTTCTTCAACGACGCTCTGGGCGACATTACGCACAAGTTCACCCGGCCCTACCGACCCCAAACCAACGGAAAGATCGAACGATTCCACCGCACCCTCGCCGCGGAATGGGCTTACGCCCACCACTACAACTCAGACGCCGCCCGAGCAGCCACCTACCAAGACTGGATCCATAGCTACAATCACCACAGACCCCATACCGGCATCGGCGGCAAATCACCCATCAACCGTGCTCACAACGTCAGTGGGAACAACA
>NZ_PJJU01000002.1:0-1176 GCF_002929635.1 Cryobacterium sp. M25
ACCACACCACCGCCGCACCACTGCCGCACCACACCACCGCCGCACCACCGCCGCACCACCGCCGGCACTGTCAGTGGCTCCTGAGACTCTGAAGTACTCCCCGCGAGGGAGCCTCAACCAGGAGGTACAGATGACTGATCCCAACTACACCGCTCTGCTTCTCGTGATCGACCGGAGCGGCTCGATGTCCGGCATCCGTGACGACATGGTCGGCGGCCTGACCGCGATGCTCGCCGCACAGGCCGCCGAGCCGGGCCTGCTCACCGTGGATATCGTGACCTTCGACGACGAAATCGAGCACACCCGCACCCTCGCCGACCCGAGCGATATCATCGTCGAGCTCGACCCGCGCGGCATGACGGCGCTGCACGATGCGATCGGCATCGCCGTCACGGAGTTCGGCGAGACGCTGCGGGTGCTGCCCGAGCACGCGCGTCCCGGCACCGTGCAGGTCGTGGTCGTGACCGACGGCGGCGAGAACTCGAGCAGCGAATACTCCGCGGATGCCGTGCGCGCGCTGATCAACCGGCAGACCGAATCGTACAGCTGGGACTTCGTGTTCCTCGGCGCCAACCAGGACGCCGTGCTCACCGGGGCCGCACTCGGCTTCGACTCCGCCAGCTCCATGACCTTCGCTGCCGCTTCGGGCGAGGTCGCCGCGATGAGCGCGAACCTCGGTCGCTACGTGACGGATGTGCGCAAGAAGGAGAAGCGCGGCTTCACCTTCGAGGAGCGCACCGAAGCCGGAGGTGATGGCGTGTAGGCAACGATTGGGTGAAGTTCAGGAGGCCGGAACCCCTGTTGGCGGAGTGCGTGAAAACTACCCCTAATCTGGGATTCAGACAGATTCGATTCGTTGGAAGCGGTCCCGTGGGGCGTGCGATGGTGTGCGTGGAGGACGCCTGTTTGCCGTGGGACCTGGGGCTTTATTCGGGGTGAAGTCGGCCCTGATAGGCCCTGCCGGCGCGAAGAAACCCGACGTGTAGCGTCGGGGACCGCTCCCACAGTGGCCCTGCCCCAGACCCGCATCGTGCGGGACTGGCGAAAGGAAGGACCACCATGTTCCACTTCTACGAATCATCCGTCGGCACGTCCCTAGCTGTTGTTCCCACACAGGTTGTGAGCGTGGCGTGAGCTAAAAAAGTGAGGACCTCCGGTATCGATTGGGTTACCACA
>NZ_PJJU01000004.1:0-1926 GCF_002929635.1 Cryobacterium sp. M25
CCCCCGTCCCCCGCCCGCGTCCCCCGCGCGCGCACGACGCACCCTACCGAGACCCGGCGACCGCACCTGGCCGCCGGGTCTCGGCATCCGTCCCCGTGCCCGTGCCCGTCCCCGTCCCCGTCTCCGTCTTCCCCCTGCGCCGGCCGGCATCCGTGCCCCGTCGGACAGTTCCTTCGTGGCGCTTCCCGGAGGGCAGCTCCCATGGGTGGTGTGTGTGGCTAACTCAGGAGATCTACCCCGGCGGCGCCAACGGATGCCGGACTGGTGCAGTTTGTCCCTCGCTTCACAGCCGTTTCTCCTGAATTAGCCACGGGTCGGCGGCGACACCGCGGGTCCTCCACAGCACAGGCTGACCGGAGCAGGCCACAGGTGGGCGGCCGACGCGGCAGAAGGGGCCCGCGCTGTCCACACTGTCGACATGACTTGGGCAGAGTACTTCCGCGTCCACAATGTGCAGATCGCCGAAACCGGGGCGCTGAACGCCGCCGGCGCCAATTGGCGGGTGCTGAGGGCGGCCGTGGAGAGTGGATATCTGGAGAGGGCGCGTCGAGGGCACTATGCGCTTCCCGATACGGATGCGCACATCCTCGAAGCGGTGCGGCTGGGTGGGCGACTCGCCTGCGTCTCCGCGGTTGCGAATGCCGGGATCTTCGCCCTGGACAGCACCTTCGCGCACATCCATGTCGACCCCACCGCTTCCCGGTTGCGGGCGCCGCACGACCGATTTCAGCAGCTCAACGCTCACAATCGAGACGGTGTGGAACTCCACTGGGGTCAGCTGCTCGACCCCCGCGGCGGCACCGAGTTCCGTATCGGGCTGGCCGATGCGCTGGTCCAGGTTTTCCGGTGCCAGGAACCGAGATTCGCGATCGCCTCACTCGATAATGCCTTGTACAAGAGACTGCTCGCGGAGCAGGCCGTGGCCCAGATCTTCGCAGCCCTGCCCGCGGAGTTGCAGTCCCTGCGCCCGCTCATCGACTGTCGCAGCGAATCGGGCCAGGAAACCGTGCTCCGCCTCGTGATCACGGGAGCGGGCTTCGACGTCGAGATCCAGGTCGAGATCGGGGGCGTCGGTCGCGTCGATATGATCGTCGAGGGGCGCATAGCGGTCGAGGCCGACAGCCGGCAGTTCCACGACGGCTGGGAGGCGCACGCGCGGGACCGCACCCGCGACTGCGACCTCGCCATGCGGGGGTACCTGACTCTGCGGGTTCTCTACCGGGACATCATCCACCACCCGGAGCGCGTCATCGCCGCGATCACCGGCCTTCTGGCGTCGACCAGTCACTACCACACCTTCATCGTCTAGTCGGTTCCCGGCAAGCCGACATCCGCTCCCGCGGGGCTGCCGGGTCCGGCTCGGCGGACACCCAACCTGCCGGTCATGCGGTTGAGACCCACCCCCATGTGGCTAACTCAGGAGATCTGCCGAATCGCAGTATCAGACCCGCGTGTTTCCGGGGCGAAGTGGAACGCATGCGACGGATGTCCTGAGTTGGCCACGCAGGCAGGGGCCGTGCCTGCTTCGAGCCCGGCGTTGCCGTCAGCGTGGCGGTCCGCCCGCAGACCCGACCTCCTTGCGGTCGAGACCCACCCTCGTGTGGCTAACTCAGGAGATCTGCCGAATCGCAGTATCAGACCCGCGTGTTTCCGGGTCAAATAGAAACGGATGCGACGGATGTCCTGAGTTGGCCACACCGGGGCAGGCCAGGGGGACCCCAGCGGCACCGTCAGCGGGGGCCAGCCGTCAGCGGGGGCCAGCGGTCAGTGGGGCGAGGTTGCGGGCCGCGAGGGCCCCGGGCAGCGCGGCGAGGCTGGTGATCCGGATGATGCCCAGCCGGGCGGCCTCGGCCTCGGCCGCATCCGCCCCGGCCCCGGCACCACTACCCCCGGCCCCAGCCCCGGCACCACTACCCCCAGCCCCGG
>NZ_PJJU01000005.1:0-2039 GCF_002929635.1 Cryobacterium sp. M25
ACAGGAAAAGGTCCAGAGGAACAGTCCAACCCAAGCCGAAGCCCCAGTCGTTCCGGTCCCTCAGGACCCAACAGCGTGCATATGCGCGTCATCCACAACCAAACCGCTCCAACGAGGCGTTGCAAGCAACACCAGGCGTACTGGATTCAAAAGTGAACTCTGCGCATCAATGTCAATGTTCCACCCATGAGCGCCACCGGGAAACATGTGCTCCCGAAATGGCTTGGCAGTGTTACTCCGCTGTAGACAGACGGCACTGCTGTGCTCCTTAGAAAGGAGGTGATCCAGCCGCACCTTCCGGTACGGCTACCTTGTTACGACTTAGTCCTAATCACCGATCCCACCTTCGACAGCTCCTCCCCTTGCGGGTTAGGCCACTGGCTTCGGGTGTTACCGACTTTCATGACTTGACGGGCGGTGTGTACAAGGCCCGGGAACGTATTCACCGCAGCGTTGCTGATCTGCGATTACTAGCGACTCCGACTTCATGAGGTCGAGTTGCAGACCTCAATCCGAACTGAGACCGGCTTTTTGGGATTCGCTCCACCTTGCGGTATTGCAGCCCTTTGTACCGGCCATTGTAGCATGCGTGAAGCCCAAGACATAAGGGGCATGATGATTTGACGTCATCCCCACCTTCCTCCGAGTTGACCCCGGCAGTATCCCATGAGTTCCCACCATTACGTGCTGGCAACATAGGACGAGGGTTGCGCTCGTTGCGGGACTTAACCCAACATCTCACGACACGAGCTGACGACAACCATGCACCACCTGTATAGAGACCTTGCGGGGCGACTGTTTCCAACCGTTTCCTCTATATGTCAAGCCTTGGTAAGGTTCTTCGCGTTGCATCGAATTAATCCGCATGCTCCGCCGCTTGTGCGGGCCCCCGTCAATTCCTTTGAGTTTTAGCCTTGCGGCCGTACTCCCCAGGCGGGGAACTTAATGCGTTAGCTGCGACACGGAGACCGTGGAATGGTCCCCACATCTAGTTCCCAACGTTTACGGCATGGACTACCAGGGTATCTAATCCTGTTCGCTCCCCATGCTTTCGCTCCTCAGCGTCAGTTACGGCCCAGAGATCTGCCTTCGCCATTGGTGTTCCTCCTGATATCTGCGCATTCCACCGCTACACCAGGAATTCCAATCTCCCCTACCGCACTCTAGTCTGCCCGTACCCACTGCAGGCCCGAGGTTGAGCCTCGGGTTTTCACAGCAGACGCGACAAACCGCCTACGAGCTCTTTACGCCCAATAATTCCGGACAACGCTTGCACCCTACGTATTACCGCGGCTGCTGGCACGTAGTTAGCCGGTGCTTTTTCTGCAGGTACCGTCACTTTAACGCTTCTTCCCTACTAAAAGAGGTTTACAACCCGAAGGCCGTCGTCCCTCACGCGGCGTTGCTGCATCAGGCTTTCGCCCATTGTGCAATATTCCCCACTGCTGCCTCCCGTAGGAGTCTGGGCCGTGTCTCAGTCCCAGTGTGGCCGGTCACCCTCTCAGGCCGGCTACCCGTCGTCGCCTTGGTGAGCCATTACCTCACCAACTAGCTGATAGGCCGCGAGCTCATCCTTGACCAAAATTCTTTCCACCCCAGAAGATGCCTTCCAAGGTCGTATCCGGTATTAGACGTCGTTTCCAACGCTTATCCCAGAGTCAAGGGCAGATTGCTCACGTGTTACTCACCCGTTCGCCACTGATCAAAAGAGCAAGCTCCTCATCACCGTTCGACTTGCATGTGTTAAGCACGCCGCCAGCGTTCGTCCTGAGCCAGGATCAAACTCTCCGTAAATGTTTGACTGCACGACCACCGAAGTGACCGGCACATCTAGTGCAGAAAGCCACCGGAATAGGCGAACAATCTGCAAGTTTGAAACTGACAGAACAAATCATTACTGACTTGCTTTGTTGTTTAAATGTTTTCCAAAGGAATCTCTTCCGCGGTACCCCCTAGAAAGGAGCCCTACGGCCGAGGTTTTTGGCATTTGACATTGTGCACGCTGTTGAGTTCTCAAGGATCGGACGCACTCGACTTCA
>NZ_PJJU01000006.1:0-2486 GCF_002929635.1 Cryobacterium sp. M25
TCCAGGACGCCCTGGTCATGGCCATGGCTCTCCGCGGTAAGCGGCCCGAGCAGGTGATCTTCCACTCCGATCGCGGCACCCTATACGCGTCGGAGCAGATCACCGAGTTCGCTGCCGCACATGGCATTACCCGGTCGATGGGACACACCGGAATTTGCTGGGACACCGCCATGGCCGAGAGCTTCTTCGCGACCTTGAAAACAGAGTTTTACTACCGTCGTATCTGGCCCACCCGGGCGCGCGCGATCCGCGGCGTCGCGGCGTGGATCGAGGACCGCTACAACCGCCGCCGGCGGCATTCCTCGATCAAGCATGTCACCCCGGTGGACTTCGAGATGCAATACTCGTCACAGGCCGCAGAGATCCAACTCGCCGCTTAACCCGTGTCCACTCTCCGGGGTCAAGGCCATGGTGATGGGTCCGCTGTTGCTGTCCACTGCAGCACGCCGGCCGCATCTTGCCCACCCTCTACGGGTCAAACAATCGGAAGCGTCCAACGAAAGATGGTGTCGGCCGATCGTTGCGCGGCCTGGCTCCATCCGGAAGATGTGAGCGACTACGGCCGCCGGTTGTAGGAAAGTCCCAGACCAGACAACGACGCGCAGACGACGGGGAGTTCCGTTTAACTGACAGTGCTCGGTTGCGCCTGATTGCGATGTGCGAGTTGGCGCCGGTGCTGTGGCCGCCAGGTGGAGACGAGGGCGAATGCGAGGAGAAGTTCTGCGAGGTCTCCTCCGTAGTACATGAGTTCTCCGGCCTGCCGGAACTCGGACGCGGACGCGGGGACCTGGACGAACAGCCCGGCGTAGAGGAGTTGGGAGATGATCGCGTGGCCGGCGATCGCGACGCCCAATATCACCAGCCGGGCGGGCACGGACGGTCGTCGGGGCGCGGGATCCGGGCCCGAGATGACCCAGGCGAACAGGTAGCCGGCCGCGAGGAAGTGCAGGTGCACGAGGTGGTGAAGGACAGGGGCGTTAGACGCGGCGGTGAAGAGAGGGGTGAAGTACAGCACGGCCAGACCTCCGAGATTGAGGGCCAATGCGGTGACGGGGTGGGCGATGAGGTGCATGGGCCGGGCTCGGAGAATGCGTCCGATGAGCTTGCTTTGACGTCGGGGTACGGACCGGAGCAGAAGGGTTATGGGTGCGCCAAGGACCAGCCCGATGGGCGCGTACATCCCGATGAGCAGGTGCTGGTACATGTGAGTGGGAAGCCCGCCGAGAGGAAATGGAGAGGTCTGCGGGGATAAGCCCAGGGCGAGGAGAGTGCAGCCGGTGAGGAATCTTGCGGTCCGCCAGCTGCTCCACCCGCGTGGTTCCTTACCGCGGTTATGAGCGAGGAGAACGTATCCGAGCGCTACTGCGGCGATGAGGATCAGCGGAACCGCCGTCCCCAAGGCGGTGGCGGCGTGGCCGGCGTGAGCCTCGTGTGTGTCGGACATCACCTCAAGGAGTGCGTTCGATCATTGTGGTCGGTCAGATCGATGGGGCGCCCGATGCGCTGCAACAGCCATCCGCCGATTACGAGTAACGCGCCGAGGACAAGGAAGAGGATATCGGCCAGGGTTTGGAACTCCCCGCTGATCACGTGATGGACCCCCAGGATGTGGTGGTCCACGATGCCTTCCACCAGGTTGAATATTCCCCACCCGACCAGGATCCAGCCCCAGAGCACGCGTGAGGCCCAGACGCGGCCGCGGGATCCGGTGACGCGAGAGTAAAGCATTCCGAGCCCGATCAGTACCGCGAGCCAAGTGACCGTATGGAACAACCCGTCCCAAAGCGTGTTCATTTGCAGACCGGGGACCGTATCCGCTGGGTAGGATCCGATATCAATGTTCGCGGTCGCGGCGCTGGTGAGCATGTGGTGCCACTGCAGGATCTGATGCAGCAGGATCCCATCGACGAATCCACCCAACCCGATACCGAGGATGGTGCCAGGTAGACCGATCCCGCGGGGCTGTGCGCGGGTTTCCGCCACATTCACGCCTGAAGCGTTGACCACCATATCTCCATTCGGTTGATACAACACCAGAATGGCACCGCGCGGTGCGGTCGTCCAGTTCCCTGCTCACTTGGTAGTCGCCCTTGTGGGATTGAGGTCTCGCTCAAAGCTGACGTCCCTGAGCTTTCACGGCAGCCCGACGAGTGCTCGTCAGGAAGGAGACAGTGAGTAAGACGAGGGCGAAGAGACCTGCGGTGATGATTCCTAGGAAGTTCAGGTCAACGGTGAGAACGTAAATAAGGGGTGCCAGGATGTTGCTGTGCAGCTCGGCGAGCACGGACAACATCCCTAGCCCGCCGATGACGAAGCCTCAATCCGCCGCTCATTCAAGGCGGACCGGTGGATTGAGGCTAGGCGCAATACCGTTCAGTTAAGCGTTCTCGTGTTACGTTGTGGCGATGGCGCGTACAGGGTGGGTAAAGCCGGTCTCTGATCGCCGGTTGTCGGATTTGGTGTCGGTTGGTTTGTTGACCCGGGTG
>NZ_PJJU01000007.1:0-2679 GCF_002929635.1 Cryobacterium sp. M25
GACCGGACTAATATCCGGGTTGCCGGGGTGGCAGAAGAGGTAAATATGTCTGACGTCCTTCTTGACCGTCCCGAACTTGCGGGGCTCGGTGTCTACGAATTCGGGTGGTCCGACTCCGATGCTGCTGGTGCCTCCGCCCGCCGCGGGATTTCGCCGGAGGTGGTGACCGATATCTCCAATCTCAAGGGCGAGCCTGAGTGGATGCTGCAGCGTCGCCTCAAGGCCCTCGAATTGTTTGAGCGCAAGCCGATGCCGACTTGGGGTGCTGACCTGTCGGGCATCGATTTCGACAACATCAAGTATTTTGTCCGTTCCACGGAGAAGCAGGCCCAGACTTGGGACGACCTGCCCGAGGACATCAAGAGCACCTATGAGAAGCTCGGCATCCCCGAGGCCGAGCGTCAGCGTCTTGTCTCCGGCGTCGCGGCCCAGTATGAGTCCGAGGTGGTCTACCACCAGATCAACGAAGAATTGGCTGCGCAGGGTGTCATCTTCATGGATACTGACACGGCGTTGAGGGAGCATCCGGAGTTCTTCGAGGAGTACTTCGGCACGATCATTCCCTCCGGCGACAACAAGTTCGCGGCGCTGAACACCTCGGTGTGGTCGGGCGGCTCTTTCGTTTATGTGCCGCCGGGCGTGCACGTGGAGATCCCGCTGCAGGCCTACTTCCGCATCAATACGGAGAATATGGGGCAGTTCGAGCGCACCCTGATCATCGCCGACGAGGGCAGCTACGTGCACTACATCGAGGGGTGCACGGCCCCGATCTACTCGTCCGATTCTCTGCACTCCGCGGTGGTCGAGATTGTTGTGAAGAAAAATGCCCGCGTTCGCTACACGACTATCCAGAACTGGTCCACGAACGTCTACAACCTGGTCACGAAGCGTGCGACGGCCGCGGAGGGTGCCACGATGGAGTGGATCGACGGCAACATCGGTTCCAAGGTCACGATGAAGTACCCGTCGATTTATCTGATGGGTGAGCACGCTAAGGGGGAGACCCTGTCGGTGGCGTTCGCGGGTCCCGGTCAGCATCAGGATGCGGGCGCGAAGATGATCCACATGGCGCCGTATACGCAGTCTTCGATCGTGTCGAAGTCGATTGCCCGGGGTGGTGGCCGGTCTGGTTACCGTGGTGAGGTGCGGGTGGATGCCACGGCGCACCACTCCGCGAACACGGTGCGCTGTGACGCGTTGCTGGTGGACACGAAATCGCGTTCGGACACGTATCCGTCGATCGATATCCGGGTCGATGATGTGCAGTTGGGCCATGAGGCCACGGTGTCGCGGGTCAGCGAGGAGCAGCTGTTCTACCTGATGAGCCGGGGGATGCCCGAAGATGAGGCGATGGCCATGATCGTGCGCGGCTTCATCGAGCCGATTGCCCGGGAGCTGCCGATGGAGTACGCCCTTGAACTCAACAAGCTCATTGAAATGGGCATGGAAGGATCCGTCGGCTAAATGTCCGCCGCCTCTGCACAACTCAATTCCCCACCAACCACCCCGGCATCCACAACAAATGCCATGCCTACTGCGGAGCAGCACGGCATCAAGGAGCACTCGGACGGCCGTTTCGGTTATGTGCCGGTGCAGACCCGGTCGGACCGGTTCGCGAGCGTGAACGTGGCCGACTTCGGTCCCGTCACGGGTCGTGAAGCGGTCTGGAAGCTATCGCCGGTGAAGAAGTTCACCGACCTGACCGCGGGTGTGCTCGACGGGTCGGAGTACCCGGTCGAGTCTTCACGCGTCCCCGGGGTCAGCGTCGCCTGGGTCGATCGCACCGACCCGCGGATCGGTTCGGCCGGGGCGCCCGAGGAGCGCGCGTCGGCGAACGCGTGGTCGAGTTTCGAGAAGGCTCTCGCGATCACGATCAGCGGTGAGGAGGCCAAGGAGGTCACGGTCACCCGTGCCGGCCTGGGTTCCGGCGCGCGCGGCGCGCACACCATCATCGAGGCCAAGCCATTCAGCCAGGCCATCCTGATCCTGGAGAACACGGGTGCGGCCCGGCTGAGCGAGAACGTCGAGATCATCCTGGGCGAGTCCGCGAACCTGACCGTGGTCAGTCTGCAGGAATGGGGCGACACGGCCGTGCACCTGACGAACCACTTCGCCACCATCGGCCGCGACGCACGGTTGAAGCACATCGTGGTGAGCCTGGGCGGCAGCATCGTGCGGGTGAACCCGTCGGTGCGTCTAGCCGGGATCGGTTCGGACACGGAGCTGCTCGGCCTGTACTTCGCCGACGCCGGCCAGCACCTCGAGCAGCAGGTGTTCGTGAACCATGTCGCGCCGAACAGTCGCAGCCGCGTCACCTACAAGGGTGCGTTGCAGGGTCAGGGTGCCCGCACCGTGTGGATCGGCGACGTCCTGATCGGGCGGGATGCGGCCGGGACCGACAGCTACGAACAGAATCGTAACCTCGTGCTCACCGAAGGCACCCGGGCGGACTCGATCCCGAACCTCGAGATCGAGACCGGCGACATCACGGGGGCCGGGCACGCGAGCGCGACCGGCCGCTTCGACGACGAGCAGCTGTTCTACCTGCAGTCCCGCGGCATCAGCGAAGACGAGGCCCGGCGCCTCGTCGTGCGCGGCTTCCTCAGCGAGATCGTGCAACAAATCGGCTCCCCCCTGCTCGAAGAACGCCTCCAGGCGGCCATCGAAGCAGAACTCACC
>NZ_PJJU01000009.1:0-3122 GCF_002929635.1 Cryobacterium sp. M25
TGTGGGGTACGTTTGAATACATTACGGCCGTCACACCGGGCCGTCAAAACCAGCAACCGCCCGGGCGTGTCACGCCCCAACGGGGCGGAACGACCAGGCGACATCCGTCTCTGAATCAGACGACGAAAACGCCGGCCAGGGTCTTCTTCCCGCGGCGGAGCACGGCCACTCCACCGGGAAGCACGGCACCCTCGATGGTCTGGTCATCGCTCAGCACCTTCACGTTGTTGAGATAGACCCCACCCTGGCTGATGGCACGGCGGGCTTCGCTCAGACTCATGCTGAGTCCGGTGTCGACCAGCAGCTGCACCACGGGGGCGTGCGGGGCGGTCGTCGTGTTCGGGAGTTCTCGCAGCGCGGCTTCGAGGGTGGCCTCGTCGAGATCGGACAGCTCACCCTGGCCGAAGAGGGCATGCGCGGCCTGGATGGCGGCATCCGTCGCGGCACGGCCGTGAACAAGGCTTGTCACGGACACGGCGAGCGTGCGCTGGGCGAGGCGTTTGAACGGTTCCGTCGCCACGGCACCCGCGAGCTCCTCGATGTCGGACCGGGTGAGGAAGGTGAACACCTTCAGCCGGTTGAGGACATCGGCATCGTCGGTGTTGAGCCAGAACTGGTAGAACGCGTACGGGCTGGTGAGGGTGGGGTCGAGCCAGACCGCGTTGCCCTCGCTCTTGCCGAACTTGGTGCCGTCGCTGTTCGTGATCAGCGGGGTGCCGATGGCGTGGGCGCTCTCCCCCTCCGCCTTGCGGATGAGGTCGATGCCGCTGGTGAGGTTGCCCCACTGGTCGCTGCCTCCGGTCTGCAGCACGCAGCCGTACGTGCGGAAGAGCTTGAGGAAGTCCATCCCCTGAAGAACCTGGTAACTGAATTCGGTGTAGCTGATGCCGACGTCGGAATTCAGCCGGGCGCTCACGGCATCCTTCTTGAGCATGCTGCCGACCCGGAAGTACTTGCCGATGTCGCGCAGGAAGTCGATGGCACTGAGCGGGGCGGTCCAGTCCAGGTTGTTCACCAGGGTGACGGCGTTGTCGCCCTCCGAGCTCAGAAAGCGCGAAACCTGGGCCTGGAGGTAGCCCACCCACTCGCCGACGACATCCCGAGAGTTCAGGGTGCGCTCGGCCGTGGGGCGCGGGTCACCGATCAGCCCGGTGGACCCGCCGACCAGGCCGAGGGGCTTATGCCCGGCCAGCTGCAGCCGGCGCATGAGCAGCAGCTGCACGAGGTTGCCGAGGTGCAGGCTCGGGGCGGTCGGGTCGAAGCCGCAGTAGAACGTGACCGGCGGGCCGGCGAGCAGCTCACGCAGTTCGGTGGTGTCGGTGGACACCTGCACCAGGCCTCGCCAGGAGATCTCCTCCCAGACGTCGTCGAAGGTCGGGTCGTTGGCTTGCAGGGCGAGGATGGCTGGATCTGACACGAGCCAAGGATATCAGCGCCCGACTCGCTGCCCGGGAATTCAGGACCACACCTTGATCGGCAAATATTAAGCCTATAGGCTGAATTGGTGTAGATTCATCGTGGAAGCTTCATATCAGCCCGCCAACTCCGTCGGAGGTCCCGCCCATGTTCGTCATCACGGCCGACCAGGTCGACAGCCGCAACGATCGCGATCGGGCCGGCGAGATGATCGCCGAGCTCGTCGCCGCGTACGGCCCGGCGTTCACGCTGCCGCCCGACCAGACGTCCGGCGATGAGATCCAGCTACTGCTGCCCGACGCCGGCACGGCCCTTGCCGCCGTTCTCGCGCTGCATCGCGCGGGCCATTGGAGCATCGGGCTCGGCATCGGCGAGGTGCGAACCCCTCTTCCAGAAACAACCCGGCAGGCCTCCGGCGGTGCGTTCGTCGCGGCGCGGGCGGCCGTGACGCGGGCAAAGAAGGCCGAGGCCCGGTTCAGTCTCGAGGTTGATCCGGCCGCTGGCCGTACTGCTGGCCGTACTGCTGGCCGTACTGCTGGCCGCTCTGCTCCGCTGCTCGACGCCGACGGGGTGGAAGCGCTCATCACCAATCTGCTGCTCCTTCGCCAGCGTCGCTCGCAGGAGGGCTGGGCGGCCATCGACCTGCTGGCGAGCGGGATATCCCAAGTGGAGATCGCCGCCGAGCTCGGCATTTCCCCCGCCGCCGTCAGCCAGCGCATCCGAATCGCCCTCTGGAGGGTCGACCAGTCCGCCCAGCCCGCACTCGTTAGGCTGCTGGAGAACCTCGAGCACGCCACGACCGAAACGGACCCTGCCGCATGATCTCCTCGTCCTTCCCGATCGTTGCCTACCTCTACTGGATGTCCCTCCTGGTCGTCACCGCCGGCTCGCTGGTCTTCGCCATCCTCGCGTTCCGGCACCAGAAGCCGCAGTTCGCCGCGGTCTCCGGCGGCGCCCTCGCTGCGGCCCTGATGATCGCCGCCCTCCCCTCGCCCGGAGGCGCGACCGTGTCGGGCGTGCTCCTCGGCATGGTGGCCCTCGGTCTCGCCGTGGTCGGCGGCGGCCCGGCGGCGCTGCTTGCGCTGAGGCTGGCCACGAACAACTCCGTGCCCCAAGGCCAGCACGGCGGGATCCTGGTCGAGAACGGCGGCGCTCCCGTGACGCCGGAGCCGGGCCGCGCGTCCGGGGTTGATGCCGGCGCACCGGATGCACCGGTTGCCACCGGTGCATCCGATGGTGAGGGGACGGCCGGAACGCACGGCACTTTCGTGCACGAGGTGCTGCGCGGTGGATTGATGATCGGAATCCTGGAGCGCCTCGCCGTGGCCGGCGCGATCCTGGCGGGCTTCCCGGAGGCCATCGCGGTCGTCGTGGCGATCAAGGGCGTCGGCCGCTTCACCGAGCTGGCCACGGCCGAGGCCCGGGAGCGGTTCATCATCGGCACGCTGGCGAGCCTGATCTGGGCGTGCGCGTGCGCCGCCCTGGTGCAGATTGCCCTCACGTAGGCGCCAGTCGGCGGTCGAGCTTGCCGGGATCCGGTGACCCGAACCTGCCGCGCGACCCGGGACATCCGTGCCGATCGCGCTGACGTAACCTCGGAGATTTTCGCGACACGCCGGTCGGAACGCCTGGGGTGACCCGGTGTTTCCGGACAGTCCTCCTGAATTCAGGATTGGATAGACAAATGGAACACGAGAAACACAAAC
>NZ_PJJU01000010.1:0-3597 GCF_002929635.1 Cryobacterium sp. M25
AGGGTGGCCATTGTGTGTGTTGCTACGTTGAGTCCGGCGGTGTCCTACTCTCCCACAGGGTCCCCCCTGCAGTACCATCGGCGCTGAGAGTCTTAGCTTCCGGGTTCGGAATGTGACCGGGCGTTTCCCTCTCGCTATAGCCGCCGAAACATCTTTCGATGAATCGAACCTATATTTTTTAGTTATAGAGCCCCTCGGTGTTTATGAGACACCGTGGGGCGTTGTTCTCGACCGTACATCGAGAACCACATAGTGGACGCTTGCAGCTTATTCAAACTGGTGTGTTATCAAATTATTGGCTTATTAGTACCGGTCAGCTCCGAGGGTCTTTAGTCCCCTCTTCCACATCCGGCCTATCAACGCAGTAGTCTAGCTGCGAGCCTCTCCCCCGAAGGGATGGAAATCTCATCTCGAAGCCGGCTTCCCGCTTAGATGCTTTCAGCGGTTATCCGTTCCGAACGTAGCTAATCAGCGGTGCTCCTGGCGGAACAACTGACACACCAGAGGTTCGTCCATCCCGGTCCTCTCGTACTAGGGATAGATCTTCTCAAATTTCCTGCGCGCGCAGCGGATAGGGACCGAACTGTCTCACGACGTTCTAAACCCAGCTCGCGTACCGCTTTAATGGGCGAACAGCCCAACCCTTGGGACCTACTCCAGCCCCAGGATGCGACGAGCCGACATCGAGGTGCCAAACCATGCCGTCGATATGGACTCTTGGGCAAGATCAGCCTGTTATCCCCGAGGTACCTTTTATCCGTTGAGCGACAGCGCTTCCACAAGCCACTGCCGGATCACTAGTCCCGACTTTCGTCCCTGCTCGACTTGTCAGTCTCACAGTCAAGCTCCCTTGTGCACTTACACTCGACACCTGATTGCCAACCAGGTTGAGGGAACCTTTGGGCGCCTCCGTTACTTTTTAGGAGGCAACCGCCCCAGTTAAACTACCCACCAGGCACTGTCCCTGAACCGGATCACGGTTCGAAGTTAGATATCCAATATGACCAGAGTGGTATTTCAACGTTGACTCCACCTGAACTAGCGTCCAAGCTTCACAGTCTCCCACCTATCCTACACAAGCCACACCGAACACCAATACCAAGCTGTAGTAAAGGTCACGGGGTCTTTCCGTCCTGCTGCGCGTAACGAGCATCTTTACTCGTAATGCAATTTCGCCGAGTTCGCGGTTGAGACAGCTGGGAAGTCGTTACGCCATTCGTGCAGGTCGGAACTTACCCGACAAGGAATTTCGCTACCTTAGGATGGTTATAGTTACCACCGCCGTTTACTGGGGCTTAAATTCTCAGCTTCGCCTTGCGGCTAACCGTTCCTCTTAACCTTCCAGCACCGGGCAGGCGTCAGTCCGTATACATCGTCTTGCGACTTGGCACGGACCTGTGTTTTTAGTAAACAGTCGCTTCCCACTGGTCTCTGCGGCCTTCGAACGCTCCAGGAGTAAATCCCTTCACGCCTCAGGCCCCCCTTCTCCCGAAGTTACGGGGGCATTTTGCCGAGTTCCTTAACCACGATTCTCTCGATCTCCTTAGTATTCTCTACCTGATCACCTGAGTCGGTTTGGGGTACGGGTGACTAAAACCTCGCGTCGATGCTTTTCTTGGCAGCATAGGATCACTGATTTCGTCCGTGAGGACTACCCATCGGGTCTCAACCTTCATAAGAGACGGATTTGCCTATCTCTCGGCCTACATCCTTAGACCGGGACAACCATCGCCCGGCTCAGCTACCTTCCTGCGTCACACCTGTTAATACGCTAACCGCACCAGCATAGGGTCGCACGCTAGGCCCCACGCTTCACCCCGAAGGGATCCATCTAGAGGATTCAGATGCTTAGCATTACTGGATTAGTTTGGGCGGTTTTTCGCCAGTACGGGAATATAAACCCGTTGTCCATCGACTACGCCTGTCGGCCTCGCCTTAGGTCCCGACTTACCCAGGGCGGATTAGCCTGGCCCTGGAAACCTTGATCTTTCGGAGGACGGGTTTCTCACCCGTCTTTCGCTACTCATGCCTGCATTCTCACTCGTGTAGCCTCCACGGCTGGTTTACACCGCCGCTTCGCTGGCCACACGACGCTCTCCTACCCATCAACACGGCTGAACCAACACCACAAGGGTGCGGCTTACCAAAAATATCAATGCCACAACTTCGGTGGCGTGCTTGAGCCCCGTTACATTGTCGGCGCGGAATCACTTGACCAGTGAGCTATTACGCACTCTTTCAAGGGTGGCTGCTTCTAAGCCAACCTCCTGGTTGTCTGTGCAACTCCACATCCTTTCCCACTTAGCACGCGCTTTGGGACCTTAGTTGGTGGTCTGGGTTGTTTCCCTCTCGACGATGAAGCTTATCCCCCACCGTCTCACTGCTGCGCTCTCACTTACCGGCATTCGGAGTTTGGCTGACGTCAGTAAGCTTTTAGGCCCCATCGGCCATCCAGTAGCTCTACCTCCGGCAAGAAACACGCAACGCTGCACCTAAATGCATTTCGGAGAGAACCAGCTATCACGAAGTTTGATTGGCCTTTCACCCCTATCCACAGCTCATCCCCTCCATTTTCAACTGAAGTGGGTTCGGTCCTCCACGACGTCTTACCGTCGCTTCAACCTGGCCATGGATAGATCACTTCGCTTCGGGTCTAGGACATGCGACTGAATCGCCCTATTCAGACTCGCTTTCGCTACGCATTCCCCTCTCGGGTTAAGCTCGCCACATATCACTAACTCGCAGGCTCATTCTTCAAAAGGCACGCTGTCACCAGAAATCCGCACCACGAATGGCACAGCCTGGCTCCAACGGTTTGTAAGCAAACGGTTTCAGGTACTATTTCACTCCCCTCCCGGGGTACTTTTCACCTTTCCCTCACGGTACTTGTTCACTATCGGTCATGTAGGAGTATTTAGGCTTATCAGGTGGTCCTGACGGATTCACACGGGATTTCTCGGGCCCCGTGCTACTTGGGATACTCTTCGGGCGATAACTGCATTTCGACTACGGGGTTCGCACCCTCTATGACCAGGCTTTCAATCCTGTTCGTCTATACAACGCTCTAACCCTCACTGTTCGGCAGAAGCAGCAGAAAAGTCCCGCAACCCCGACCATGCAACGCCTGCCGGCTATCACACATGATCGGTTTAGCCTCATCCGGTTTCGCTCGCCACTACTAACGGAATCACTATTGTTTTCTCTTCCTGTGGGTACTGAGATGTTTCACTTCCCCACGTTCCCTCTACCCGCCCTATATATTCAGGCGGGAGTCACCAGGTCACCCAAAGGGCCTGGCGGGGTTTCCCCATTCGGAAATCCTCGGATCACAGTTCGTTTATCAACTCCCCGAGGCTTATCGCAGATTACTACGTCCTTCTTCGGCTCTACATGCCAAGGCATTCACCGTTTGCTCTTAGAAATTTGATCATCACATGAGTTTGAATCGATTAAGTGCCGCGAATAAATTCGCGACCGAAATTGACCAATGATCACACACTCAAAAAGTGTGTTGATCTTTGTAATTCGCAGTCCGAAGACTGTCAAATATAAGATGCTCGCGTCCACTGTGTAGTTCTCAAAGTACGGGCGGTACCC
>NZ_PJJU01000011.1:0-5213 GCF_002929635.1 Cryobacterium sp. M25
TGTGGGGTACGTTTGAATACATTACGGCCGTCACACCGGGCCGTCAAAACCAGCAACCGCCCGGGCGTGTCACGCCCCAACAGGGGCGGAAACACGGCTTCCGTGCAGCCGGGACGGCACCCTATTCCAGCACAGCGGCAGTGCCGCTCGGGGCAAGAGTCTCGGCCTCGTCGTCCTTCACTTCGGCGGAAACCGAGTCATCCGCAACGGAGTGGGCGGCGCCCCTGTCGCCGCGGTACTTCCACAGGCCGATGCCGACCACGACGCCCGCAAGCAGGAGGGACATCAGGAGTTCCATGCGGGTGCGTTCGAGAATGGCCATGCCCGCGAGCAGTGCAACGATGGCGCCGATGGCCAGCCAGGTCAGGTAGGGGAAGGCCCACATCTTCAGACTCAGGCGACTGGCGGCATCCGTGCCCATCCGCCGTCGCAGGATCAGCTGCGACACGGCGATGACGAGCCAGACGAGAAGCGCGATCGCGCCAGAGGTGTTGACGAGGAGGAGGAAGACCGTGTCGGGCGCGATGTAGTTCAGACCCACCGTGATGAACCCGACGACGGTGGAAGACAAGACGGCGGCGCGCGGCACGCCGCGGACAGAGATTTTCGACCACGCCGGGGGTGCGTCCCCGCGTTCCGACAGGGAGAAAAGCATGCGGCTCGCGGTGTAGAGACCCGAGTTCAGGCAGGAGAGCACGCTGGTCAGCACGATGATGTCCATGATCGTGCCGGCCCCGGGGATTCCGTAGAGCTCGATCACAGCGACATAGGGACTCTTGGCCACGGAAGCGCTGTTCCACGGAAGCAGCGTGACGACGACGGCGATGGATCCGATGTAGAAGACGAGGATGCGCCAGACGGTGGATTTGACGGCCTTCTTGACCGCGTCGACCGGGTTCTCGGACTCGCCGGCAGCGATCGTGGCGATTTCGGCGCCGAAGAACGAGAAGACGACCACGAGCACGCCGCCGAGGACGGCGCCGCTGCCGCTGGGGAAGAACCCACCGTTGCCGGTGAGGTTGCTCAGGCCGGGGGCCGCGACCCCGGGCATCAACCCGAGGATGGCCACGACGCCGAGCAGCAGGAAGACGGCGATGGCCGCCACCTTGATCGACGCGAACCAGAACTCGAATTCACCGAACATTTTCACGGAGGCGACATTGGTGCCCGTGAGGAGCACCATCAGGAGGAGAGCCCATACCCACTGGTCGACCTCCGGCACCCAGCGGTGCACGATGGCGGCGCCGGCCGTGGCCTCGATGCCGAGGACGATGATCCAGAACCAGGCGTACAACCAGCCGATGCTCAGCCCCGCCCAGCGACCGAGGGCTTTGTCGGCGTAAGTAGAGAACGAACCGGTTTCTGGATGCGCCGCCGCCATTTCGCCCAGCATCCGCATGACCAGGATAACGAGAAGTCCCGCGGCCGAGTAGGCCACGAGGATGCCCGGCCCGGCCTGCTGGATGGCAGCTCCGGACCCGACGAAAAGGCCGGCTCCGATCACGCCGGCGATTGCGATCATCGAGAGGTGTCGCGGTTTCAGGGACTTGGACAGCTGCTGGCCTCCCCCGCCCTTTTTTGCGGCAGTGCGGTCTGTGTCCGTCTCGTTGGCCATGTCACTCCAGTTTCAGTGGGATGCTGCCACCCCGACGGTGGGGCCGACTGCTATCCATTGGTGCTTCGTGAGTCAGCGTATGACCGGCGATTACCGGCGCCGAAATCAACCCGCGGGTGGAAACGTGCTTGTAACGTGCGATTAATCGGCGGGTATGAGTGCGAGGACTTCGTCGCGGATGCGCACCATCACCTCAGGGGTCCCGGCCTCCACGGTGAGTCGCAGCTCGGGCCGCACCTGCTTCTGTTGCTGCTGCGGCGCTCGCTCCGGCTCGGTGCGCGATGGGCGCACGTTGAACCACCAGAACGGTTCGTCGACGCTCGTGAGGCCGATGACCGTAAGGCCGTCGATCTCCTCGAAGTCGGCGGAACCCGTGTAGGCGTCGACGACGCGCGCGTAGACCCCGGGCAGGTCGTCGACGGCCATGCTGATCTCGCCGGAATGGGCGTAGGGCATGGCATCCGTCGCCAGCGCCGACAACGGGCGGGGCTGGAATCCGAGCTCCGCCAGAACGTGCAGGGCCGCGAGCAGACCGCTGTCGGCGCACCAGAACTGCGGGAAGTAGTAGTCGCCGGAGTACCCGAACCCGAACACTGCCCCGGTGGCCCGCAACTCGGCCCGCATCAGGGATCCGCCGACCGAGGTGGGGACCGCGGCCGCGCCGGCCGCCTCGATCGTCTCCGCAACGAAGCGGGAGACGTTGAGGTCGTGCAGAACCACCACATCCCGGCCAGGGTCCTCGATCCGCGCGCTCGCGATGGCACGCCGGGCGAGCACGGCGCCGATCGCGGACGGGGGCACGACGCACCCGGTCTCGTCGACCACCACGCAGCGGCCGCCGTCGGCGTCGAAGCCGAGCCCGAGGTCGGCCTCGTGCTGGATCACGGCATTCCGCAGATCGGTGAGGGTGGCCGGGTCGGCGGGGTCGATGGTGTGCGGCGGGAGGTCCGGGCCCTGATCGAAGAAGAGCGGGACGATGGTGAGGGCTGCTGGGCGCGGTGTTTCGGCGGGGTCCGCCGCCACGGAGGCGCCGCCGGCCGGGTCTCCGGCAGCTTTGCCGGCATCGTCGCCGAGAACGTAGGGCACCGTGACGGCGGCGGCGCCGCGGCCGAAGTCGACCACGACCGTGAGCGGGCGGATGCCGGTGAGCCCGACGAGCGCGCGCAGCCTGGCCGCGTAGTCGGGCAGCAGGTCGAACTCGCGGCGGCGGCCGGGTGTCGCCACCGGGGTCGGCCCGGCGGCCAGATAGCCGACGGCGCGGTCACGGATGGCGCCGAGACCGTGGTCGTGCCCGATCTCTTGGGCACCCGCCCGAAGCATGGTGAGCGAGGAGGCGGTGATCCGGGCGGCCGGGGCGTTTCGGGCTCCCGAGCCGAATCGAATTTCGTCGGTGGAGGACACGCCGAGGTCGACGACGGTGGCCCCTCGGGCTTCCGCACCCCGGGTGAAGGCGGCCACGAGCTCGCCCGCCTCGCCCCGGTCGTGACCGAGGAGTACCTCGCGGCTCTGCGCACCGACTTCGTCGACGAAGGCAGCGGCAAGGGCAGCCACCATCTGCGCGGTCAACGGTGCGGCAGTCGTGCCGCACACCTCGCCCGGGCCGACGACGGCGCCCAGGCGGGCGGCGGCATCCGTCTGGTCCGTCATTCCGCGGATCCCGACTCGGCGTCCGGCCCGGCGGCCGGCTGTGCGTCCGGCCCGTCGGCCGGCTCGGTCGCCAGCCCGTCGGTGCGGAGGCGCACCAGCTGCCAGCCCTGCGGGGCTGCGGTCAGCCGGGCGTGCCGGGCGCAGAGGTCGAAGGTGTGCGGCTCGCGCTGCACGGCAAGCGGACCGAGGACGGCCATCGCGTCGGCATAGTCGAATGTGAGAGTCGCGGCGGATTCCTCCGGGCAGGCGACACGGGAGCAGGGCCGGAATGACATTGGCTACAGGTTACCCGTTCAACGGGTCGAACTAGGATGAGGGCATGTCTCGAGTTCGCCGTTCCGCCGTGTCGACGCCGGCCCCCGTTCAGCGCGGGCGAGGTCGGGACCGGCACGGCCGGGGCATCCGCAGCTCGGCGACCGGGCCTTATTTGCCGCCTCTGCAGACGCGCATCGACACCTTCGATATGACCGTGGCGTCAACCGTTGACTACCTCCGCTCGGTCTGGCCGGAGCAGCTGGGTGATGTGAGGTTCGTGGTTGCGGCCGGTCCTTCCTCGGTGCTGCCGGGCATCGGAGTGGAGCGCTGGGCCGTGAACGCCGCGGAGCGTCGCGTGGTCTTCTACCGTTTGCCGATCCAGCGCCTGACGCGGCTGCACCGGAACGACGACCTGCACCGGCGGATGGTGATCGAGAGCTGCGTGTTCCGCGCGATCGCCGAGCTGCTCGGCAAGGACCCGTGGGACCTGGCGCCGGATCGGTTCCGGCACTTCTAGGGTTCCGCTCGCGTCTTTTGCTGGCGGCGGCCGGGGTACGCTCGGTCGCTTTTTTGTGCCCGGATCCCCGTAATGACGGGGGTTGTGGCCGAAGTTTGCCCCAATTTGAACTAATTCCAAACCGTTTGACGGAGGGGACCGAACCTCATTCAGCACCAAGAACCGCTGAATCCCAACCACAGACCCTAAGGATTTTCTCATGCGCTCATTCACCAAGACCACGCTCAGCCTCGCCACCGCGGGCCTCCTCATCGCCGGCCTCTCCGCCTGCTCGACCACCGCCGATGCGACCGCCCCGGCCGAGAATTCCTCCTCCTCTTCCTCCCCTTCCTCCGAGGGAGCAACCCCCAAGGCCCTCGCTTCGATCCCCGCATTGTCGGGCGTCGACACGTCCGTTCTCCTCGACGCCGACTTCGCTGCGGCGCTGACCAGCCTCGGCCTCACCCCCGGCACCGTGGGCACCGCCACCCTGACCGACGGCAGCCTGCACTTCCCGATCACCGGTGGAAACGTGGACTACTACGACCCCGAAGAGGACTACCGGCCCTTCGTCCAGGGCTCCATCGAGCACGAGGGCTCCGGCTTCTCACTGACCGCCGGCGAGACCACGGTCGAATTGACCAACTTCACGATCGACCCAGGCACCAGCAAGCTGTTCGGTGACGTGAACGTCAACGGAGAGTCAGCCGCCACCCAGGTCCTCCTCTTCAACCTCTACGGCGGGACCCTGAAGCCGCTCCAGATGGATGGCGATAACGCCATCCTCGAGGGCACCACCGTGCACATCTCGGCTGAGGCCGCCGGCCTGCTCAACGACACGTTCATGACGGATGCTGTCGCTGACCAGCTCCTGGTCGGCATCGCGAAGATCACGGTCGCCACCAAGTAACACCGCTTGTCAGGAAGGGCCCGCTGTGCAGATGCGCAGCGGGCCCTTCCTTGTGTTGCTCGCGGTGGTCGAGACGCTGACCCGGCGGCCCGGTTCTGCCGCCCGGTTCTGCCGCCCGGTTCTGCCGCCCGGTTCTGCCGCCCGCCCGGGGCATCCGGGGCGGCCGCAGTCACTAACTTCGGAGATTTTCGCAACACGCCGCTCACCCAGGCGTGGGGTGACCCGGTGTTTCCGGACAGTCCTCCTGAATTCAGGATTGGATAGACAAATGGAACACGAGAAACACAAAC
>NZ_PJJU01000012.1:0-7530 GCF_002929635.1 Cryobacterium sp. M25
AACTCTCGGCTACTCAACACCCACCGAACGCCTCATCAAACTCACACTCGCCGCCTAAAATGAAACCAAGGACCCCGTCCGGAAAGACCGGGTCACCCCAGCCCACGGATGCCGCGTGTCGCCAAAAACTCCGAAGTTACGTCACCCCGCACCCCGAACCCCCGCATCCCGAGCGCCCCGAACCCCCACACGCCAATCGGCCGCCCCCGGAACCCGGGAACGGCCGATCAACGAAAGCATCAACGAGACACAGGAGCCGAAACCCCTACCAGCGAACCCCATACACCGACGGATGCGTGCGCTTGACCGTCCCCAGCGTCTGCCGGGCGATCTCCAGCTCCTCGTTCGTCGGGATGACGAGCACGGTTACCCGGGAGTTGTCCGTGGAGATCACGCGCGTCGTGCGGGACTTGGCTTCGTTGCGCACGGGGTCGATTTCGATCCCCATGCCCTCGAGTCCGGCCAGGGCGCCCGCGCGCACGATCGGCGAGTTCTCGCCGACGCCCGCGGTGAAGACGATGACGTCCACGGTTCCGAGCTGCGCGTAGTAGTTGCCGACATAGCCTTTGACGCGGTGGAAGTACACGTCGAGGGCAGCCTGGGCGACCGGGTCGCCCGCGACCGCGGCATCCTCCACGTCGCGCATATCGCCGTTGCCGGCCAGGGCCAGCATGCCGCCGCGGCGGTTGAGCAGGTCGTCGAGCTCGGCGGTGGTCATCCCGGCCCGGCGGCGCAGGTGGAAGATCACGGCCGGGTCGATGTCGCCCGAGCGGGTGCCCATCGCGAGCCCCTGCAGCGGGGTCATGCCCATGGAGGTGTCGATCGATTCGCCGCCGTCGACGGCACACACGGATGCCCCGTTTCCCAGGTGCAGCACGATCGTCTTGAGCTCGGCCAGGGGCCGGTCGAGGTAGGCCGCCACGGCCTCCGAGACGAACTTGTGCGAGGTGCCGTGGAAGCCGTACTTGCGCACGCGGTACCGCGTCGCGACGTCCTTGTCGATCGCGTAGGTGTACGCGGCCGGCGGCAGCGTCTGGTGAAACGCGGTGTCGAACACGGCGACGTGAGGCACGTTCGGGAAGCTGGCGCGGGCGGCACGGATGCCCTGCACGTTGGCCGGGTTGTGCAGCGGAGCGATCTCGGAGAGGTCCTCGATGTTCAGCTCGACCAGGTGGGTGATCTCGGTCGGCTCGAAGAACCGGTTGCCGCCCTGCACCACGCGGTGGCCGACGGCGATCAGGTTCGTCTCGGACAGCTTCGGGCCGTGCTCGGCGAAGGCCTCGATCATCACGGCGAAGCCGGCGGTGTGGTCCATGATCGGCAGGTCGCGCTCGGTGCGGCCGTCCTTCGACGTGCCCGCGGTGTGCCGTGAGTGCCCGATCGGCTCGCCGATGCGCTCGACCAGGCCGCTGGCGAGCTCGGTTTCGGTGTCCATGTCGATGAGCTGGTACTTGAACGACGACGATCCGGAGTTGACGACCAGGATGGCGGTCATGCGGACACCGCCGCTGCGGCCGAAGCGGAAGATGCCGCACCAGAAGCCGAAGCTGCCGGGGCGCCGGACTCGGACGCTGCGAGCGTCACGGCCTGGATCGCGGTGATGGCTACGGTGTTGACGATGTCCTGCACTAGTGCTCCTCGGGAAAGGTCATTGATGGGTTTGCGCAGGCCCTGGAGGACGGGGCCGATGGCCACTGCTCCGGCGCTCCGCTGCACGGCCTTGTACGTGTTGTTGCCCGTATTCAGGTCGGGGAAGATGAAGACGGTGGCGCGGCCGGCGACAGCCGAACCGGGCATCTTCGTGGCGGCGACGGCGGCATCCGCTGCCGCGTCGTACTGGATGGGACCCTCGATCAGAAGGTCGGGGCGACGCTCCCGCACGAGGGCGGTGGCGGCCCGCACCTTGTCCACGTCGGCACCCTGCCCGGACTCGCCGGTCGAGTAGCTCAGCATGGCGATGCGCGGCTCGATACCGAACTCGACGGCCGTCTCCGACGCCGAGATGGCGATGTCGGCGAGCTGCTCCGCGGTGGGGTCAGGGTTCACCGCGCAGTCGCCGTAGACGAGCACCTTGTCGGCCAGCGCCATCAGGAACACGCTGGACACGACCGAGACTCCCGGACGCGTCTTGATGATCTGCAGGCTCGGCCGAATGGTGTGCGCCGTGGTGTGCGTCGCCCCGGAGACCATGCCGTCCGCCAGCCCGAGCTGCACCATCATGGTGCCGAAGTAGGACACGTCGGTGACGAGTTCCATGGCCTGCTCGACCGTGACGCCCTTGTGGGCGCGCAGCTTCGCGTACGCCTCCGCGAACTTGCGCCGCAGCACGTCGTCGAAGGGGCTCAGAACCTGCGCCTTGGCGATGTCCAGGCCGAGGCCGATGGCACGCGAGCGCACCTCGAACTCCTCACCGAGAATCGTGATGTCGGCCACATCGCGGGCCAGCAGGGTCGCGGCGGCGCGCAGCACGCGGTCGTCGTCCCCTTCGGGCAGCACGATGCGCTTTTGGTTGGTGCGTGCGCGTTCGAGCAGCATGTACTCGAACATCAGCGGCGTCACCACGTCGGCGCGGCTCACCTTGAGCCGGTCGAGCAGCACGGATGCCTCCACGTGGCCTTCGAAGAGCGCCAGCGCCGTGTCGCGCTTGCGTTGCGAGTCGGCGGCCATCCGTCCGGGCGTGTGTGTGATGCGCAGCGCGGCGTCATAGGAGTTCAGCTCGGTGCTGATGATCGGCACCGAGGCGTCGAGCCCCTCGACGAGCCGCCCGATCTCCTCGGGCAGGGCGAAGCCGCCGACCAGCACGATGCCGGCGATCGACGGGAACGTCGCGGACGAGTTCGCCATCAGAACGGCCAGCAGCACCTGCGGGCGGTCGCTGGGAACCACAACCACGGCGCCCTCGAACAGGCGCGGCAGCACGTTGACCATCGACATGGCCGCCACGACCACGCCGAGCGCCTCCCGGGACAGCAGCGCGGGGTCACCCTTGACGAGCGTGCCGTCGGTGGCCTTGAGGATGCTCTTCATGCTCGGGGCCACGAGGAACGAGTCTTCGGGCAGCGCCCAGACCGGCACCGCGTTGCGTCCGCTGCCGGGCTTCATGTCGGCGTCGACGACGCTCCGCACGGCGTCGATGAGCTCATCGAGCCGAGTCGGATCGGCGCGGTTGACGATCACGCCAAGCAGTGAAACGTGCTCGTCGCGCAGTTCCGCCAGGGTCACGTCGGTCAACTGGCGGATGTCCTCGGCCGTGCGCGGGTCGCTCTGCCCGAGCTGCCGGTCACCCTGGCTGAGCGTGTCGCGCTGGCCGGGACCGACCCGCCCGCCGAGCACCAGCAGCACCGGCACCCCCAGGTTGGCGGCGATGCGCAGGTTGAAGGCGAGCTCGGTGGGACTGCCGACATCCGTGTAATCGGAGCCGATCACGACCACCGCGTCACACTGGGCCTCGACGGCCTTGAAGCGCTGCACGATGCGGCCCAGGGCCGCGTCGGGGTCGAGGTGCACCTCGTCGTAAGTGACGCCGACGCAGTCGTCGTAGGTCAGCGGGGGCTGCACGGTGAGCGCAGACGCACTCGACAGGTGCGAGAGCAGCAGCTCGAGCACGTAGTCGGGGTGGTGCGCCGAGCGGGCCACGGGCCGGAACACACCGACGCGCTGCACCGAACGGAGCAGGGTGTCGAGCACGCCCAGGGCGATGGTGGATTTGCCGGTATTTCCCTCGGCAGAGGTGATATAGATACTGTCAGCCACGGTTTATACGTTATCTCCGCCGGTGGAGACACCGGCATTGTCGGGGGTCACGCCGACGCCATCGGCGTCCCAGACCCATTCGGTGACGGCGGGGATGTCTTCCCCGAGGTCGCGGGTGTAATTGCGGGCCCGGAGGCGGGCATCCTGCATCTCCTGGCGAAGCAGGGCGGCGCGGGCGCCGAGCCCGGGAACCCGGTCGATGACGTCCATCACCAGGTGGTACCGGTCGAGGTCGTTGAGCATGACCATGTCGAACGGCGTGGTGGTGGTGCCGTTCTCCTTGTAGCCGCGGGCGTGCAGGTTGCCGTGCCCGGTGCGCTTGTAGGTCAGGCGATGGATCAGCCACGGATACCCGTGGTAGGCGAACACGATCGGCTTGTCGGCCGTGAAGATGGCGTCGAACTCGCTGTCGCTGAGGCCGTGCGGGTGGTCCGCCTCGGACTGCAGGCGCATCAGGTCAACGACGTTCACGACGCGCACCGACAGGTCGGGCAGCCATTCCCGCAGGATGGCGGCCGCGGCCAGCACCTCGAGGGTGGGCACCTCGCCGGCGGCGGCCAGCACGACGTCGGGTGAGGTGCCGAACGTCTCGGTTCCGGCCCAGTCGAAGATGCCCAGACCCCGCTTGCAGTGCGCGACGGCCTGGTCCATGGTGAGCCAGTTCGGCGCGGGCTGCTTGCCGGCGACGACCACGTTGACGTAGTCCACGCTGCGCAGGCAGTGGCTGTAGGTGGCGAGCAGCGTGTTGGCGTCGAACGGCAGGTAGACGCGCACGACATCCGCACTCTTGTTGACGACGTGGTCGATGAACCCGGGGTCCTGATGCGAGAACCCGTTGTGATCCTGGCGCCAGACGTGCGAGCTGAGCAGGTAGTTCAGGCTCGAGATGGAGCGGCGCCACGGGATCTCGCGGGTGACCTTGAGCCACTTCGCGTGCTGGTTGAACATCGAGTCGACAATGTGAATGAAGGCCTCGTAGCAGTTGAACAGGCCGTGACGGCCGGTGAGCAGGTAGCCCTCCAGCCAGCCCTGGCACTGGTGTTCGCTGAGCATCTCCATCACGCGGCCGGCGCGGGCGAGGTTCGTGTCACCCTCGTGGAATTCCGCGTTCCACTGCTTGTCGGTGGCCGCGTAGACGGCCGGGGCGAGGCGGTTGGAGGCCGTCTCGTCGGGCCCGAAGATGCGGAAATTGTCGGGGTTGTCACGGATGACGTCGGCCAGCCAGGTGCCGAGAACCTTGGTCGCCTCATCGGTGGTGGCGCCCGGGGAAGGGACATCCACCGCGTACTCCCGGAAGTCGGGCAGCTTCAGCGCCCGGCGCAGCAGCCCACCGTTGGAGGCCGGGTTCGCGCTCATCCGCAGGTCGCCCACGGGGGCCAGCGACGAAACCTCCGCCACGGGGGCGCCGCTCGCATCGAAGAGTTCGCCCGGTCGGTAGGAGGACAGCCACTCTTCGAGCAGTCGGGTGTGCGCCTCGGTGTCGCGGGCGTTGCTCAGCGGCACCTGGTGCGAACGCCAGGAGTCGACGACCTGCACCCCGTCGATGACGGGCGGGCAGGTCCAGCCCTTGGGCGTGCGCAGGATGATCATCGGCCAGCGCGGACGCTCGGTGTCGCCGGCGAGGGCGCGCGCCTTGATCGCGGCGATCTCGTTGAGCACCTCGTCGAGGGTGAGCGCCATGCGCTGGTGCACGAGGAGGGGATCCTCGCCGTCGAAGCCGCCGGCCACGATGTAGGGCTTGTGGCCGTAGCCGCGCATCAAGTCGAGGAGTTCCTCTTCCGGGATGCGGGCGAGCACGGTGGGGTTGGCGATCTTGTACCCGTTGAGGTGCAGGATCGGCAGCACGACGCCATCCTGAAGCGGATCGATGAACTTGTTCGAGTGCCAGCTGGTGGCCAGCGGGCCGGTCTCGGCCTCGCCGTCGCCGACGACCGCGGCGACCAGCAGGTCGGGGTTGTCGAACGCGGCGCCGTAGGCGTGGCTGAGCGCGTAACCGAGCTCGCCGCCCTCGTGGATCGAGCCGGGCGTCTCGGACGAGGCGTGGCTGGGGATGCCGCCGGGGAACGAGAACTGGCGGAACAGGGCCTTGACGCCCTGCTCGCTCTGGTCGACGCCGGAGTAGATCTCGGAGTACGTGCCGTCGAGGTAGGCGTTTGCCACCATCCCGGGGCCACCGTGGCCAGGGCCGGTGACGTAGAGGGTGCTGATCGACCGTTCCTGGATGGCGCGGTTCAGGTGTGCGTAAAGGAAATTGAGCCCCGGGGTGGTTCCCCAATGGCCGAGCAGACGCGGCTTAATGTGGTCCCGCGTGAGCGGCTCACGCAAAAACGGGTTGTCGAGCAGGTAGATCTGCCCTACCGACAGGTAGTTGGCGGCCCGCCACCAGGCATCGACGCTGGCGAGCGCTTCAGCGCTGAGCGGATGCGGTGACCGGTCTGGCCAGAGAAAGGGTTTACCGAATATTTCAGCCATGGTGCCTCCAGGCACTATCGGGGCGGGGGCGTTATCTGCGCCGTCTCATCCTACGAGATGAGGCGAAATCGTTATCATTGCTAACGGCCTGCGGCTGTGGCGGGGCTGTGGCTGGGCTGTGGCTGGGCTGTGGCTGTTTTTCCGGTGCGTGCGGGCATGAAAAAGACTCCTCGCGCACCCACCAGAGCCCGGTTACCCTTGCTACGTTTCCGTCCTGGGGGAGTTGGCCGAGATGGCGCCACGCGAGGAGCCGACACCTAGTTTAGACGCAAAGCCGGCAAGGCCGAAAACGGGCCGATTCCGAGTCGATTCCGAGTCTGCACCGGGTCTGTACCGGGTCTGCACCGAGTCTGCACCGGGTCTGCACCGGGTCTGCACCGGGTCTGTACCGGGTCTGTACCGGGCGGCCGGGGCGAGTGTGCACGGAGGCCGCCGAAAACAGGTAAGATTCCATAGGTCGTTCCTTGAGGGAACGTTCGGCCAGGAGAATTCGCCTAGTGGCCTATGGCGCACGCTTGGAAAGCGTGTTGGGTGAGAGCCCTCGGGGGTTCGAATCCCCCATTCTCCGCCAAATTGTGCTGCAGCACGTGGGCGGGCATTAGTCTCGACGAACTCGACAATCAACTCTCGGGGGTTCGAATCTTCCGCCCCCGCAGGGCTGCTTCCGTGCCCGGATGGGGCTAACTCAGGAGATCCAAGCCGCACGCAAACATCCACCGCCTGATTCCGGGGGCGGGAACCGCAACTGGCCGTGGTTCTCCTGAGTTAGCCACCGACCCGCGTGCATAGCTCCCGCAAAAATCTGCCGGATGTGGCCAATAGAGCCCTGAAACAGCCCCCCGCCGAGAATTGGCAGGAGTTATGCACGAAGCGAGGCTCCGACCGTGCCTGGCATGGGGCCAACTCAGGAGATCCGGGCGGACCGCTCCGCCGTGGCCGCAGACCAGTGCGGAGCAGACTGCGGCCGCCCAAGGATCTCCTGAGTTGGCCACGGGAGTGTCGGGGCAGGTCCGGCGACCACCGGCGAGCACCGGGGGCTAGTCGGCGAGCGGATGCCGCGGCGCACGCGGCACGGGCGGCGGCGGCACCGGCTTCGCGGCCACGACATCGGCGAGTGCGAGGACGACCAGACCGCGTTTGGTCTCAACCATGCACCCTGTGTCGGAGACGGACCGCAAGCAACCCACGGCATCCGTGACCCCGCCCTCGATGCGGGTGCGCACCACGATTCGGGTTCCGAGGGTGGTGCTGGAGACGAATTGGGCGGCGGCGAGGCTCATCCGGCTGATCCTACTCTTCGAGCCC
>NZ_PJJU01000013.1:0-8721 GCF_002929635.1 Cryobacterium sp. M25
AGGCGCGGCCGCAGGCGCGGCCGCAGGCGCGGCCGCAGGCGCGGCCGCAGGGCGGGGCGCCGTCGAGCGGGCCTCTGGGCGTGAGCCCCGGCTTCGCCGTCGGTCCGATCGTGCGGATGCAGGAACCGGTGGACGAGCCGGGGCCGGCAGTCGCACTCCCCCTGCGCGAGCGGGCGGCGGCCGCGGAGAGGATCGTGGCCGCCGCGGCATCCGTAGCCCTGGCCCTGCGGGACAAGGCGGCCCGGGTGTCGGGAGCGGCGCGTGGGATCCTGGAGGCAACGGCGCTGATGGCGGCGGATCCCGGGCTGATCGATGCTGCCGTTTCCCGGGTGACCGGGCAGGGCCACACTCCGGAGCGTGCCGTCTGGGCGGCTGTGGGCGAGGTCACAGCGGTTTTTAAGGAGCAAGGTGGGCTCCTCGCCGAACGTGTCTCGGACCTGCACGACGTGCGCAACCGCATCGTGTCCGAGTTGCTCGGCCGACCGGCACCGGGCCTGCCGTATCGTGTGGAGCCGTATGTGCTCGTGGCCCGGGACCTGGCCCCCGCCGACACGGCGCTGATCGACCCCACGGTGTGTCGGGCGATCGTCACCGTCGAGGGCGGGCCCACCTCCCATACGGCCATTCTCGCGCGGGCGCTTGGCTTGCCTGCCGTGGTGGCGGCCCGCGATGCGATGGACCTGCCCGAGGGAAGCGTGGTGATCGTTGACGGCACGACCGGTGAGATCGTCGTGGCCCCCACCGACGAACAAGTGTTGCGAGCCGAGGAACAGATCCGCCGGGTGATCACCTTCGACGGTGCGGGAAGGACCAGGGACGGGCACCGCGTGCAGCTCCTCGCGAACGTGGCTTCGCCTGACAGCGTTGCCGCCGCGATCGAGGCGAATGCCGAGGGTGTCGGCCTCTTCCGCACCGAATTCTGCTTCCTCGACCACGCCGAGGCTCCGGGACTCGACGAACAGGTCGCCGCGTACCGCCAGGTGTTCGCCGGATTCCCCGGGAAGAAGGTCACTATCCGAACGCTGGATGCGGGAGCCGACAAGCCGCTGGCCTTCGTCACGGCGGCCGACGAAGTCAACCCTGCCCTGGGCATCCGGGGGTATCGCACAGCGTGGCAGCGGCCGGAACTGCTGGACACTCAGCTGCAGGCCATCGCAGCGGCGGCCGCCGCGGAAGACGCCGACGTCGGCGTCATGGCGCCGATGATCGCGACCGTCGACGAGTCCGTGGACTTCGCGGCCCGCTGTGCCGCGCACGGCCTGCACAACGTGGGCGTGATGATCGAGACACCCGCTGCCGCTATCACGGCGGGCCCCATCCTCGAACGGGTGGACTTCGCGAGTCTGGGGACCAACGACCTCGCCCAGTACACCATGGCGGCCGATCGGCTGATGGGGGAGCTCGCCCTGCTCAACGACCCCTGGCAGCCGGCGGTCCTGCGGATGATCCGGGAGGCCTGCCAGGCCGGTCTGGCGGCAGGCAAGCCGGTCGGGGTCTGCGGTGAGGCCGCGGCAGATCCGATGCTTGCCGCCATCTTGGTGGGGCTCGGGGCGACCAGCCTGTCGATGTCCCCGCGAGCCCTGGGCGGCGTGGCCGAGTTCCTACGCGGCGTGACGGTGGACCAGTGCCGGGATGCCGCACTCGCCGCGGTCGCCGCCGGCAGCGCCGACGCGGCGCGATCCGCCGCCGCGCTCCTGCTGGAGCCGACACGGGCGTAGCTGCCGGTGTCGGCCCCTCCCGGGCGTCCGATCTGCACAGATGTGCAACGCTGGCTTTCAGAAACAGCGACGTATTTTCTGTAAATGCTGAATAGCATTCAAAAAATTGGCCAAAAGCGCGTGTTGGTGCGTCAGATCCGATCTCTGAGCCGTGACATCAGACTGGGCGAATGTGCCGGAAACCGCTCGGAGGGTGCGCTCGCACGGTCGCCCGCTGCAGGGCAGCCGATGTCGGTCGAATCGGCGGGCGTAATGTGAAATCTGTGCCCCGGAAGACCGGTTCACCGCCACCGTCCCACAAAGATGTAGACGCAGTTCGACCAGGAAGAAGTTCCACGATGACCACTTCAATCCGCACAGTCATGAGCCCCGGACGTTACGTCCAAGGCAAGGGAGCGATCGATCGCCTCGGCGAATTCGTATCCCAGATCGGCTCCGCCCCCCTGATCGTCGCTGATGACGTCGTGTGGGGTTTCGCAGGGCAGCAGGTCTCGGCGAGCTTCGCTGCTGCCGGCCTCCGCGTCGAACGGGTCGAATTCGACCGCTTTGCGACTGCGTCCGCGGTCGACGCGCTGGTCGAGAAGATCCGCGTAACCACGGCCGACGTGATCATCGGCGTGGGCGGCGGAAGCACGATCGACTCGGCCAAGGCCGCCGGCTTCCTGGCTGGAATTCGTTGGGTCAGCGTGCCCACCGTGGCGTCGACCGACGCTCCCACCTCCGCACTCTCGGTGATCTACACGGAGGAGGGCGAGTTTGTCGAATACCGTTTCTTCCCGCGCAACCCCGACCTCGTGCTGATCGACACCCAGATCGTGGCCAACGCGCCGGTCGAGTTCCTCATCGCCGGAGTCGGCGACGCGCTGGCGACCTGGCTCGAAGCCCGGGCCACGGCGGCTGCCCATGCGACCACGATGGCCGGGGGGCTGCCGACCCAGACCGGCACCGCGCTGGCCAAGTTGTCGTGGGACGTCATCTGGGAGAACGCCCTTCCGGCCCTCGATGCCGTGCGTGACAACCTGGTCACACCTGCTCTCGAGAAGCTGGTGGAGGCGAACACGCTCCTGTCCGGACTCGGTTTCGAGTCGGGCGGTCTGGCCGCCGCCCACGCCATCCACAACGGCCTGACCGCGGCCCCGCAGACCCACGGTCTCACCCACGGTCAGAAGGTGAACATCGGTTCCCTGACCCAGCTGGTCCTCGAGGGCGCGCCACGGACCGAGGTGGAAGACTTCATCGAGTTCACCACTCTCGTTGGATTGCCCACCACGCTGACCGAGATCGGTCTCAGCCTGGACGACGAGAAGGAGCTGAGGGCCATCGCCACGGCGTCAACCCTGCCGGGTGAGACGATCCACAACATGCCGTTCGTGGTCACTGCCGACGACGTCTTCGACGCCCTCAAGTCGATCGAGCGGCTCTCGCGCTCCGTGCGCGTGGCACGCGGCCTGCCTGCCCCCGTCAAGTACGTGCAGAAGCACTGACTTGTCGGCCCGCCGGTCGCCACGAACCTTCCGTGGCGCCGGCGGGCCTCCGTCTGCTCACTCGCACAGTGACCGGGCGCTGCTCTCGTCGATGAACAGGTCAGTGATCAGGTTCGCGGCCAGCGCGCCGCGAAGACTGTCCACCTTAGACTGGCCCGAGACGATGCAGATGCGCCGGGGGGTGCGGCGCAGCACCGACAGTTCCGGGCCGGTGCCGCGATCATTAAGCGGGATGCCGTCGGTCGAGCCGTCCGCGCGGTAGAAGACCGTCGCGACGTCGCCAACGACCCCGGCGTCGCTAAGAGCCGTGAGCTCGTCGTCGTCCAGGTAGCCTCCGACGTAGACGTGGCTGGGGACGTTGGAGAAGGGCGAACCCACGCTGAAGAGCGCGACGTCCATGTTCCTCTGCATTTCCAACAGCCGGCGCAGGCCGCGCTCCCGCCAGTACGCCGTGCGTGTGGCCGGGTCGTCGAAGAAGGTGGGAACCGGGAACTGTTCCAGGCGGGCGCCGAACGCGTTGCTGAACCGCTGCAGGATCTCGTTGGCGTAGTCCAGGCCGGTGCTGCGTGTGTTGCCGGCGCCGTTCAGCTGCACGATCTGTGCGTTGTGAGTGCGTTTGGGGGTCACGTGGCGGCTGACCGCATTCATCGTGGAGCCCCAGGCGATGCCCATGATCATGTTCGAGTCGAAGAACTCGCCGAGAATCCGTGCAACCGAGAGGGCCACGCGCTCCAACCGATCGACGTCGCTGGCGTGGTCGGGCACCGGCACGACGTGCGCGGTGACCTGGAAGCGGTTCAGGATGAGCTTCTCAACCCGGCTCGTCGCGTCGAGTGGGGACCGGATCTGGATGTCGACCAACCCGCTGGTTCTGGCCTGGCTGAGCAGACGGGACACCGAGGAGCGGGAGGTGTGCAGTTCCCGCGCGATGGCCTCCATGGTCAGGTCCTGCATGTAATACAGGTGGGCCGCCGTGAGCGCGTCACTGGTTCGGTCCGACAGGGACGGATCGTCTGGATGGGCCATTTTAACTCCTTGCACGTATGTTCAAACCTCTTGACCGTTTGTGTTGAACCTAGCAGGGTAGAAGCAATTCCCCCCCCACCCACAGAGAAGTGAGCGCATAGTGCTGTCCACACCCGATCAGTCATCTTCCGCACCGGCACAGTCCAGTGGTGCCGCCGCGCAGGCCGCCATCCAGGACCGCCCCCGCGCTCAAGTTCTCATCATCGGAGCCGGCATCAACGGCATCGCGACCTTCCGCGATCTGGCCCTTCAGGGCGTGGACGTCGCCATCGTCGACAAGGGCGACTACGTTTCCGGCGCATCCTCGGCCTCTTCGCACATGATCCACGGCGGTGTGCGTTACCTCGAGAACGGCGAATTCCGCTTGGTCAAGGAGTCTGTGGAGGAGCGCAACAGCCTTCTCAAGATCGCTCCCCATTACGTCAAGCCGCTCAAGACGACCATCCCGATCTACTCCACCTTTTCCGGAGTGATGTCGGCGCCGATGCGGTTCCTCACCCACAAACAGGGTGCGGCCCAAGAGCGCGGAGCTCTGCTGATCAAGATCGGCATGATGCTCTACGATTCCTTCTCCCGCGACGGCGGCAATGTGCCCCGGCACGAATTCCTCGGCAAGAAGGCGTCGCTCGACGTGCTGCCGCAGATCAATCCGGGCCTTAAGTACACGGCCACCTACTACGACGCCTCCATGCACGACCCGGAGCGCCTCGCCCTCGACGTGCTGGCCGACGGCCTAGCCGCCGGCACCCACGCCCGGAGCGCCAACTACATCGAAGCCGTCGGCATGGATGCTGCGGGTGTGCGCCTCCGCAACACGGTCACCGGCGCCGAATTCAGCTTCGAGGCCGACATCGTGGTCAACACGTCCGGACCGTGGACCGACCTCACGAACACGGCCCTCGGCCAGGCCAGCACCTATATGGGCGGCACCAAGGGGTCGCACGTCGTGCTCGACAACCCCGAACTGCTCGCCGCGACCGGCGGTCGCGAGATCTTTTTCGAGCACAGAGACGGCCGCATCGTGCTGATCTTCCCGCTCGCGGGCCGCGTTCTCGTCGGCACGACCGACCTCGAGCACGACATGACTCAGCCGGCGCGCTGCACCGAAGCCGAGGTCGACTACTTCTTCGAACTCGTCAACCACGTTTTCCCAAAGGTGGCCGTCGACCGGGCGCAGATAGTGTTCCGGTTCGCCGGCGTGCGCCCGCTGCCCCGCCACGACGACGAGGCGCCCGGTTTCGTCTCGCGCGACTATCGCATCGAATCGCGCCCGCTCGGCGCCCGGCCCGGCACCCTGCTGAGCCTGGTCGGCGGCAAGTGGACGACCTTCCGCGCCCTGGCCGAACACCTGAGCGGCGACATCCTGACCCTGCTCGGCCTGCCGCGCACCGTCTCGACGGTCGGCCTGCCCATCGGCGGCGGTCGAGACTTCCCGGCGACGGATGCCGCACGCGGGGTCTGGGTTGCCGCCAACGGCGACAAGGTCGGCGCCGAGCGTGCCGATGTGCTGCTGACCCGGTACGGCACGCGCGCCACCGAGGTGATCACCTGGCTCACCGCCGAACCGGACGCGCCGCTCATGCAGCACCCCGGCTACACCCGGCGCGAAATCGAGCTCATCGCCCGGGCGGAATCGGTCATGCACCTGATGGACCTGCTGCTGCGCCGCACCAGCATCGCTTTCCGCGGCGAAGTGACTCTGCCGCTGCTCACCGAGCTGGCCGGCGTGCTCGCACCGGTCCTCGGCTGGGACGCCGCCCGGAGCGCGCATGAGGTCGACACCGCGGTGAATACTCTGCTCGACATGTACGGCGTGCACCTGGCCCCGGCGGAAACGCCGGCCGTCCCGGCCGTCTAGGGACTGCTCGGGACTGCCCTGCGGGCGGGCGGCCGCTGCGGTCGCCTGCCCGCAGCCTGCCCTCCGGCCCGGCTCCGTTCCCGCAGACTTGAAGGCTGATCTGCACAAACGTGCAGAAAGGTCAGGACCATCGGCGGTCTCGAGTCGCTAGGTTTTCTACTATCCGTTTCCTTCGCTTTCTTCATTTCAATGACCTAAAAGGATGTCAACGTGGACAATCTCGGTATCGTATTCCTCTCGGAAGTGGTGGGAACCGCTCTCCTGATCCTGCTGGGCTGCGGGGTGGTCGCCAACGTCGCCCTGACCAAGAACAAGGGCTTCGGCGGCGGATTCCTGATGGTCACCATTGGCTGGGGCCTCGCGGTGTACGCCGGCGTGATCGTCTCCTATAACTCGGGCGCTCATCTGAACCCCGCCGTCACCTTGGGACTCGTGTCGTCCGGGGCCACCGAGTTCGGCTCGGGGGTTCCGGTCAACGCCTTGTCCGTGGCGGCGTACATCGGGGCCCAGATGGTTGGTGCCATCCTGGGTGCCACCGTCGTCTGGCTCGCCTACAAGCAGCACTTCGACCAGGAACCGGAGCCGGCCAACAAGCTCGGCGTGTTCGCGACCGGTCCGGCCATCCGTTCCTACGGCTGGAACCTCATTACCGAGATCATCGGCACCTTCGTGCTCGTCTTCGTCGTCATCGCGTTCGGCGGCGGACGCCAGGGCGAGAACGGCGGCCTGGCCGCCCTTGGCGCCCTTCCGGTGGCCCTGCTCGTAATCGTGATTGGCACCTCGCTGGGTGGACCGACCGGCTACGCGATCAACCCCGCCCGTGACCTCGGCCCGCGCATCGCGCACTTCCTGTTGCCGATCAAGGGCAAGCGTTCCTCCGACTGGGCCTACTCGTGGGTGCCCGTCGTCGGTCCCGTCATCGGTGGCCTGCTGGCCGGCTGGACCTCCGCGTTCCTCCTGCCGATCCTCGCGTAGGCGCCGCGCGCTTCTTCTTTTTCCATTCCTGAATACCCGTGTACCCAGCATTGACAAAGGAGTTAAAAATGGCAAAGTACGTCATCGCAATCGACCAGGGAACCACCAGTTCCCGTGCGATCATCTTCGACAAGACCGGGTCGATCATTTCGACCGGTCAGCTCGAGCACGAACAGATCTTCCCCCGGGCGGGCTGGGTCGAACACGACCCGTTGGAGATCTGGAGCAACACCCGTGAGGTCATCGGTCAGGCTCTGGCCAAGGCCAACCTGACCCGCCACGACATCGCGGCCGTGGGCATCACGAACCAGCGCGAGACCGCCGTCGTCTGGGACCGTCACACCGGCATCCCCGTCTACAACGCCATTGTCTGGCAGGACACCCGCACCCAGCCCATCGTCGACCGACTCGCCGCCGACGGCGGCGTCGATCGTTTCAAGGCCCAGGTCGGCCTGCCGCTGGCGACTTACTTCTCCGGCACCAAAATCGTCTGGATCCTCGAGAACGTCGAAGGGGCGCGAGAGAAGGCTGAGGCCGGCGACCTCATGTTCGGCACGACCGACACCTGGATTCTCTGGAACCTGACCGGCGGCCTCGAGGACGGTGTGCACGCAACCGACGTCACCAACGCCAGCCGCACCATGTTCATGGACCTGAAAACCCTGCAGTGGGACGACGAGATCCTCGCGGCGTTCGACGTGCCCAAGTCGATGCTGCCCGAGATCCGTTCCTCCTCCGAGGTCTACGGCATCGCCAGCGGCCACAGCCTGCTGCGCGAAACCCCGATTGCGAGCATCCTGGGTGACCAGCAGGCCGCGACGTTCGGGCAGGCTGCCTTCGACCAGGGTGAGGCGAAGAACACTTATGGCACCGGTAACTTCCTGATCTTCAATACGGGCACCGATATCATCCACTCCAAGAACGGTCTGCTCACCACGGTCGGCTACAAGCTCGGCGACGCCGAACCGCACTACGCCCTGGAGGGCTCGATCGCGGTCACCGGGTCGCTCGTGCAGTGGCTGCGCGACAACCTGGGCTTCATCAACTCGGCGGAGGAGATCGAGGCGCTCGCCCTGTCGGTCGAGGACAACGGCGGCGCCTACTTCGTGCCCGCCTTCTCCGGCCTGTTCGCGCCGTACTGGCGAGCGGATGCCCGTGGTGCCCTGGTCGGCCTCACCAGCTACGTGAACAAGGGCCACATCGCCCGCGCCGCCCTCGAGGCGATCGCGTACCAGACCCGCGAGGTGCTGGACGCGGTCAACGCCGACGCCGGTGTTCCGTTGACCGCGCTCAAGGTCGACGGCGGGGCCTCGGCCAACGACCTGCTGATGCAGTTCCAGGCCGACATCCTCGGCGTGTCTGTCGTGCGCCCGGTGGTGGCAGAGACGACCGCCCTGGGTGCCGCCTACGCGGCCGGCCTGGCGGTCGGTTTCTGGAACAACCTCGGCGAGCTGCGGTCCAACTGGCAGGAGGACGCCCGCTGGGAGCCGAGCCTGGACATCGCCGAGCGCGACCGTCTGCTGCGCAACTGGAAGAAGGCCGTCACCAAGTCCCTGGACTGGGTCGACGCCGACGTGATCTAGCTGTTGTTCCCACACAGGTTGTGAGCGTGGCGTGAGCTAAAAAAGTGAGGACCTCCGGTATCGATTGGGTTACCACA
>NZ_PJJU01000014.1:0-8741 GCF_002929635.1 Cryobacterium sp. M25
GCTACAATCACCACAGACCCCATACCGGCATCGGCGGCAAATCACCCATCAACCGTGCTCACAACGTCAGTGGGAACAACATCTAGAGGAGAAACAGGCACCAACTAGAAATTTCGATGCAGTCTCGCGCGGCCCGACGGGTCTCGCTGTGAGGGAAGCAAACAGGAACTAGGAAGGTACTTCATGACTGGGAACAGAGCAGTTGCCTACAAGAGCCCGGGCGTCGTCGAGGTCATCGACATCGACTACCCGACCTTCGAGCTGAAGGACGGACCGGGTGTCAACCCGGCGAACGTGGGCCGCAAGGTGCCGCACGGGGTCATCCTCCGCACGGTCACCACCAACATCTGCGGCTCGGACCAGCACATGGTTCGCGGGCGCACGACCGCGCCGTCGGACCTCGTCCTCGGCCACGAGATCACCGGCGAGGTGGTCGAATGCGGACCCGACGTCGAGTTCATCAAGGTCGGCGACATCGTCTCGGTGCCGTTCAACATCTCCTGCGGCCGGTGCCGCAACTGTAAGGAGCGCAAAACCGGAATCTGTCTCAACGTCAACCCCGACCGCCCGGGCAGCGCCTACGGCTACGTCGACATGGGCGGTTGGGTCGGCGGCCAGGCCGAGTACGTGCTGGTGCCGTACGCGGACTGGAACCTCCTGAAGTTCCCGGACCGGGACCAGGCGCTGGAGAAGATCATGGACCTCACCATGCTCTCGGACATCTTCCCGACCGGCTTCCACGGAGCGTTCAGCGCGGGCGTCGGGGTCGGATCGACCGTCTACATCGCCGGAGCGGGCCCGGTGGGTCTGGCCGCGGCGGCATCCGCTCAGCTGCTCGGGGCCGCCGTCGTCATCGTCGCCGACCTCAATGAGGAGCGGCTAACGCAGGCCCGCAGCTTGGGCTGCGAGACCATCGACCTGCGGAAGGGCGAACCGCAGGATCAGATCGAGCAGATCCTGGGTGTGCCCGAGGTCGACTGCGGCGTGGACGCGGTCGGCTTCGAGGCCCGCGGCCACGGCAAGGATGCCGGAACGGAGCGTCCGGCCACGGTGCTGAACTCGCTGATGACGGTCACGGCCGCCGGTGGTGGCCTGGGCATCCCGGGCCTCTACGTCACGGGTGACCCGGGCGGGGTCGACGAGGCGGCGAAGGTCGGCTCGCTGTCCATCCGGCTGGGCCTCGGCTGGGCCAAGTCCCTGTCCTTCGCTACCGGTCAGACCCCGGTGATGAAGTACAACCGTTCGCTGATGATGGCGATCCTGCACGACAAGGTGCAGATCGCGAAGGCCGTCAACGCTCAGGCGATCAGCCTGGACGATGCCCCGCGCGGCTACGCCGAGTTCGACGCCGGCAAGTCGATCAAATACGTGCTGAACCCGAACCAGTACATCAAGTAAGCGCGTTCGACCGGTAACAGGACAGCCGGCCGGCGGTTCGCCCCGGCCGGCTGTCCTGTTCTGCTGCGGCCGGGCATTTGTCACCGTCCCGAAGGACTGTTGCCGCGAAGGGCGGCGGTTAGTGTGGAGACATGATTGATCAGTTCCAACGCCCGCTGCACGATCTGCGCATCTCGGTCACCGACCGCTGCAACTTCCGCTGCGTGTACTGCATGCCCAAAGAGGTCTTCGGCAAGGACTTCGCTTTCATGGAACGCGACGAACTGCTCTCCTTCGAAGAGATGACCCGGCTGGCGCGGATCAGCGTGGCGCACGGGGTCGAGAAGATCCGCCTCACCGGCGGTGAGCCGCTGCTGCGCAAAGGGATCGAGGAACTGGTGGCGATGCTGGCGGCGCTTCGCACCCCGGACGGCCGCCCGATCGATATCGCGATGACCACCAACGGTTCGGTGCTGGCGCTGAAGGCCCGGGCTCTGAAGGACGCCGGGCTGAAGCGCGTCACGGTGTCGCTGGATTCGCTCGACGATGCCACGTTCCGGGCCATGAACGACGTGAAGTTCCCGGTCGCCAAGGTGTTGAACAGCCTGGACGTGGCCCACTCGGTCGGGCTCGGCCCGATCAAGATCAACATGGTGCTCAAGCGCGGGCAGAACGATCAGGACATCGTTGCCATGGCGCGCCACTTCAAAAGCACCCCGTACATCCTCCGGTTCATCGAGTTCATGGACGTGGGCTCGAGCAACGGCTGGGAGATGGGTGACGTGGTGCCCTCGGCCGAGGTCGTGGCCCGCATCAACGCTGAACTGCCTCTTGAGGAGGCGGCCCCCAACAGCACCGGTGAGACCAGCCGCCGGTGGCGCTACCGCGACGGCGAGGGGGAGATCGGCGTGATCTCCAGTGTCACCCAGTCGTTCTGCCATTCCTGCTCGCGGGCGCGGGTCTCCACCGACGGCAAGCTGTTCACCTGCCTGTTCGCGACCGAGGGGCACGACCTGCGTGCCCTGATGCGCGGCGGTTGCACCGATGAGCAGCTGGCTGAGGTGCTGAAGCAGATCTGGCGCGAGCGCACGGACCGCTACTCGGAGCTGCGCAGCGCCGAGACCGGCCGGCTGCGCGCATCCGGCAAGAAGAGAATCGAAATGTCGTACATCGGTGGGTGAATCCAGATGAGCAGGATCACGGCCAGGCGCAAGGTCGTGCGACTGACGGCGGGCGAGAATCCCACCAGCCGAGAAGACGTGCTGGCGGTCGAAGAGCCACTCGAGATCCGCGTGAACGGCCGCTCCCTCGCCGTCACCATGCGAACCCCCGGCAACGATTTCGACCTCGCCGCCGGGTTCCTGGTGTCGGAGGGCGTCATCACCCGGGGCGAGCACTTTTCCACGGCCCGGTACTGCGCCGGCGCCACCGTCGAGGGCGTGAACACCTACAACGTGCTCGACGTGTCGCTCGCGCCCGGGGTCACACCGCCCGACCCGAGCCTGGAGCGATCGTTCCTGACGACCAGTTCCTGCGGGCTCTGCGGCAAGGCCAGCATCGACGCCGTGCGCACGAAGTCGGCGTTCCCGGTGACGGCTGACCCGCTTCAGGTCGACGCAGAGCTCCTGACGAGCTTTCCCGAGGTCTTGCGCGCCGCCCAGGACGTTTTCGAGAAGACCGGCGGCATCCATGCGGCCGCCCTCTTCGACGGGACCACCGGGCGGATGCTGGTGCTGCGCGAAGACGTCGGCCGCCACAACGCGGTCGACAAGGTCATCGGCTGGGCGCTGAAGGAAGACCTGCTTCCGCTCACCGGCACGGTGCTGATGGTGTCGAGCCGGGCGAGCTTCGAACTGGCGCAGAAGGCGCTGATGGCCGGGATTCCGGTGCTCGCCGCCGTGTCGGCGCCGTCGTCGCTGGCCGCCGAGTTCGCGGACGAGGTAGGCATGACGGTGGTCGGGTTTTTGCGCGGCGACTCCATGGTGATCTACGCCGGGGCGGAACGCATCACGAGCGGCGAGCGGACGCCGCAGAGCGTCCCCGGCTAGCCGCGCTCCGCGGGTTCGACCACCCGCCCGGTGCGCCAGGTGTCGACCGTGATCACGCAGCCCACCACCACCAGGGAGATCGAAACGGAGGCCAGGGCATCCGTGGTCCAGTGGTAGCCGAGGTACAGGCGGCTGAGGGCCGCCAGCACGATGCCGACCACGGCGATGCTGAGGCCGAGGGCGGTGGCCCGCATGCTGCAACGGCGCGAGAGCAGAAGGTAGGCGGTCACCAGCAGGAAGTCGGATGCACCCAGCACGTGGCCGGAGGGGAACGAGAACGTGAGGTCCGTGCCGTACAGCATCAGGTCGATCGGCGGCCGCTCGCGGCCGACCGTGCGTCCGATGACCTGGGCCAGCCCCACGCCGGTTGCCATGGCACCGGCGAGCAGCAGCGGGCGCCAGGCGTGCCGGGTGAGAAGACCCCAGCCGACGCACACGACCAGCACGATCAGGGGCAGCGCGACCGGCCCGAATACGACCGCCAGCACCACCATCACGGTCGTCAGAACGGGGGACCGGGCTTCCAGCAGCCACTCCTGCACGGGGAGGTCGATCGCGGTGATGCCGCCGCCGCTCAGCACACTCAGCAGCGTGAGCGTGAAGACGACGGCGCCGAAACCCAGGCAGGCGATCGCGGTGACTTGGAGCATGCGGCGGGACCGGGCATTGCGTTCCCACGTCTCGACGACGTACCGGTCGTGGAACGTGCGCCACGGATGCGACGCGCGGCTGCGTCGGCGTTCGCGATCGAGTGTCACGGCCAGGGGAGCCCAGACCGCCACCGCGATCCCGATGCCGAGCAGTGCCGCCCCGACGGTATCGGTCAGCCAGTGAGCGCCCAGGTAGATGCGGCTGAGCATCATCAGCGCCGTGTACAGCGCCCCGGCCAGCCACACCCACCAGAACCGGAAGAGCAGCGCCAGGATTATCGCCAGCGTCGCCGCATTGGCGACATGGCCGGAGGGGAACGACCCGAAATCAACGCTGACCAACAGATCGTCGAGCTCGACCGGGCGGGCCCGGCCGAACAGCCACTTGAGGAGGTGTACGGCGGCACCGGAGACCACGGTTACCGCGAGGGCGAAGCCCGCGGCCCACGGGCGCTTGAAGAACAGGAGCAGGCCGATGAGCAGACCGGGTACGACGACGGAGCCGGTGAGACCGCCGCCCAGGCTGTTCATCACGAGGGCGAGGGAATCCCACACCGGTGCCCGATTGCCGGACACCGCGATCATCCACTCCGTGTCCAGAGCGAACGGCTTGCCGTTCCGGGAGATGACCAGGCCCAGACCCACCGCCAGCGCGACGGTGACCAGCCCGGAGAGCAGCGGCCACCAGTGGGTGACGCGCTGTGCCCCAGCGCCCGTGTTCACGCCCCGGCTCACGTCAGCGGTGCTGAATTCGCTGCCTCGTGTGCGATGAATCGCACGGACATGGCCTTGTAACCGGGGGTGTTCGACTCCCGGGCCACGAGCTCGCGGTGCATCAGGGCGTTCGCCTCGGGGAAATACGCGGCCGCGCAGCCCCGCGGGGTGGGGTAGACCACCAGGCGGAACTCGTTGGCGCGCCGCTCCTCGCCCTGGAAAGTGCTGATCACGTCGACCATGTCGCGGTCCGCAAAGCCCAGCTCGGTGGCGTCGTCCTGGTGGATCAGGATGACCCGGCGGCCGCCGGAGATGCCGCGGTAGCGGTCATCCAGCCCGTAGAACGTGGTGTTGTACTGGTCGTGGCTGCGCATGGTCTGCAGGATCAGGTGGCCGGCTGGCGGGGTGAGGTATTCGAGCGGGCTGACCGTGAACCGGGCCCGGCCGATGTCGGTGGCGAAGCTGCGGGTGTCGCGGGGCGGGTTGGGCAGTACGAAACCGTTCTTCGTCTTGAGGCGCGCGTTGAAATCGGTGAAGCCCGGGAGAACCCGCGAGATGCGGTCACGGATGACGTCGTAGTCGTCGGCCATCGCCTTCCAGTCGATCACGTGGTCGTCGCCGAGGGTGGCGCTGGCCATCCGGGCGACGATGACGGGCTCGGCGAGCAAGTGCTCGGAGACCGGGTCCAGACGCCCCTGCGTGGTGCGCACGACCGACATGGAGTCCTCGACCGAGAGCACCTGGCGACCACCCGGGTGCTTGTCGTCCGTGTCGGTGCGCCCCAGCGTCGGCAGGATCAGCGAGGTCGTGCCGTGCATGATGTGCGACCGGTTGGGCTTGGTCGACACGTGCACGGTCAGGCCCACGCGCTGCATTGCCGCCTCGAGGGCCACTGTGTCGGAGCAGGCGAGGGCGAAGTTGCCGCCCATCGACACGAACACGTCGACGTCGTCGTTCTCGAAGGCCGCGACGGTGTCCACCGAGTCGAGGCCGTGCTTGCGAGGGGACTCGATGCCGAATTCCTTGTCCAGCGCGGCGAGCATCGGTTCCTTGGGCTTCTCCCAGACGCCCATGGTGCGGTCGCCCTGCACGTTGGAGTGGCCGCGAACCGGGCAGGCGCCGGCGCCCGGCTTGCCGAAGTTCCCCTGCAGCAGGAGCAGGTTGATGATCTCCTTGAGTGTGTTGACCGAGTGCGGCTGCTGAGTGAGTCCGAGCGCCCAGCAGATGATCGTGGCCGTGGAGTCGATCATCATCTGCGCGACGGTGGAGATCTCCACCGCGGTGAGCCCGGTGGCCTTCTCCGTCTCGGCCCAGTCGATGGTCGTGCGGGCGGCGCGGTACTCGTCGAGGCCCTGGGTGTTCGCCGCGACGAACTCCGCGTCGACGACGGAGCCGGGAACGCGCTCCTCCGCTTCGAGCAGCAGGTGGCCGAGGGCCTGGAACAGGGCCAGGTCGCCGCCGACCTTGATCTGCAGGTACTCGTCGGCGAGTGCTGTGCCGTCGCCGATCAGGCCGGAGACCGACTGGGGATCCTTGAAATTGAACAACCCGGCCTCGGGCAGCGGGTTGACGGCGACGACCCGGCCGCCGTTGTCCTTGCACTCCTTGAGGGCCGACAGCATCCGCGGGTGGTTGGTGCCCGGGTTCTGGCCGACGACGAGGATCAGCTCGGCATGGTGGATGTCTTCGAGCGAAACGGTGCCCTTGCCGATGCCGATGGTGGCGTTCATGGCGCTTCCGGAGGACTCGTGGCACATGTTCGAGCAGTCGGGCAGGTTGTTCGTGCCGATCGAGCGGGCGAACAGCTGGTAGAGGAACGCCGCCTCGTTGGCGGTGCGTCCCGAGGTGTAGAAGACCGTACGGTCGGGAACGGTGGCTCGGATCCGCTCGCCGATGAGCTCGAAGGCTTCGTTCCAGGAGATCTGGGAGTAGTGCGTGTCGCCGGGACGGATGACCACCGGATGCGTGATGCGGCCCTGGTTGCCGAGCCAGTACTCGGTCTTCGTGGCGAGCTCCTCGATCGAGTGCTCGGCCCAGAACGCCGGCGTCACGGTGCGCAGGGTGCTCTCCTCAGCGACGGCCTTGGCGCCGTTCTCACAGAACTCCGCGGTCTTGCGGTGGCCCTGCGACTCCGGCCACGCGCAGCCCGGGCAGTCGGTGCCGTCGCGCTGGTTGAGGCGCAGCAGCGCCTTCGCCGTGCGGGGAACGCCGGCCTGCGCGAACCCGCGATCGAGCGCCACCAGAACCGCTTCCACTCCGGCCGCGGACTTCTTCGGCTTCGTGACGACCAGATTGTCTTCGTTGATGTCTTCGATCGGAGCGCGTCGTGTCATGTGACCATTTTGCTCCATTCCACAGGGCGTTCCGACATCGGCCACGTGTATGTTCGAATCGGACTGCTTGAAGCAGGAGACAGAGGGGGCACCGTGGGAACTCACACGACGCTGGACACGATGCGGCAGACCCGGTCGATCCTGGACGGTATCCGCTGCGCCGACGACCTGACCATCGCAGCGAGCCGGGACGGCGGCATCCGCGCCGTGCGCCTGCTCGCGCAGGCGGCGACCGACCCTGGTGACCAGCTGACCGCGATCGCGGCCATCCACTCGCTCGGCCAGGTGTTCGACGAGTCCGCTGATGACGTTCTCGTGTCGCTGCTCACCCACGACTCCCTCTTCATCCGCGAACACGCGGCCTGGGCGTTCGGCGCCCGGCTGCCCCGGTTCGAGGCGATCTCCGGACTGCTGAGCATGGTGGTCGACGGCGGCTTCTCCGGCATGATCGCCCAGCGCACGCTGGAGCAGTGGAGCTCGTCGGTGCCGGTGCATGTGGCGCTCGCCCTCGAGGGCACCCTGATCGGCGTGCATGAGTGCGGCGCCCGCGCCCGCCTGGTCGAAACGATGGGTCTCATCGCCGGGCGCATCCCCGAACGTCTGCTGCGCCGGGTCGCAGTCGACGGCTCCGAGCCGAACGCGGTGCGTGCGGCGGCGATCGCGGCCATCGGCGACCTCGGTCCGAACGAGGCCAACATCCGGATCATGAGCGACCTGTCGCAGGGCAGCGGCGTGCTTGCCGACGTGGCCCGGCTCGCCCTGATCGACCTGACTGTGCCGGCCTACCCGCGCCCGCCGTGGAGCCGGGGGCTGACGGTGGCCCAACTCTTCCTGCACGCCGACATCGACCGCGAACTCAGCCAGGTGGGGGCCGGCGACAACGGCGGCATCGCCACGCTGCTCGTGCGCCTGGGCGACGCGCTCGTCTCCGGCGGCAGCGGCGGCGGTGGCAGTGCGCGCGGCGGCTCCGTGGAACGGGTGCTCACCCTCTCCCGCGGCAGCTTCGCCGGCGCGCTCACCTCTCTGTCCGAGGTCGGGTCTTCCCTCGCGGAGCACGCCTTCGCGACCGTGCCCTTCCTGGGCGAACCCGTCGCCTCGGTCGATGCCTGGCCGCGGCGGATTGCGACGCAGCGCGGCATCCGTCGCATTCTGCGCGCCGCCGGCACCGTCGACGCGATCCACCTGCGAATGGCCGACATCGGCACGCTGGCCGCCTCCACCGTCGCCCGCGAGCTCGACATTCCGATCGTGTTCACGGTGGCCCCCGACCCGCACAGCGTCATCCATTCCCTCGACAGTTCCGGGGTGCTCACCCGGGCGAACTTCGGCACGGTCGACGAGACCGAGCACTTCTGGTTCCGGGCCCGGCTCGTGCAGCGGCTGGCCGCGGATGCCGCGCACACCGTTCTCTTCCCGAGGCCCGAGCTGCGGCGTGACATGCGCGACCTTGTGGGGATCGATATCCGGCAGCATCCGGAACGCCACTCCGTGATCGCGGAGGGCATCGACCTCACCGTGATCGAGCGTGCCCTGGCGGATGCCCGCCTCACGGCCGACCCGCCCGCCGCGCACGCGACCGGCGCGACCGGCGCGACCAGCGCGGCGGGCGCGGCGGGCGC
>NZ_PJJU01000015.1:0-9679 GCF_002929635.1 Cryobacterium sp. M25
CGCGGGCCGCCCGAGCCGTGCCGAGGCCGATCGGGCCGGCGGCCCGGGCGCGGGAGGCGTCGGCGGCGTCGGAAGTGAGGACGAGGAAACGTCGCGGCTGGCCATGTCGCCAGCTTAGATTTGCGGCCTGTGAGTCCTCCGCAACGGCCCGTGACGGCCGCGTTGATCGGGCATATCGTCCCTGTGTTCACGCTCAGCCGGAGGAGAGACAATGCTCGGTTCCGACCCGGCCGCCGGGCGCGGAGCGGATGCCCAGTGGAATAGGGCAGGATCGAAGGATCATGGCAACTCTCACCGCCCTCCCGCATGTCACCGATCCGGATGTGCTGTTCGAGGCCTTCGAAACGTGGGCGGGGGAGCAGGGTCTGTCCCTGTATCCCGCGCAGGAAGAGGCCCTGATCGAGATCGTCTCCGGGGCGAACCTGATCCTCAGCACCCCGACCGGCACCGGTAAGTCCCTGGTCGCCGTCGGTGCGCACTTCGCCGCGCTCTCGGCCGGCAAGCGCACCTTCTACACGGCGCCGATCAAGGCCCTCGTCAGCGAAAAGTTCTTCGCGCTGGTGGAGATCTTCGGCGCCGAGAACGTGGGCATGATGACGGGGGATTCCTCGGTCAACTCCGACGCCCCGATCATCTGCTGCACGGCGGAGATCCTGGCCAACCTCGCCCTGAGAAACGGTGAGGACACTCCTGTGGACCAGGTCGTGATGGACGAGTTCCACTTCTACGGCGACCCCGACCGCGGCTGGGCCTGGCAGGTGCCGCTGCTGCTCCTGCCCGGGGTGCAGTTCATCCTCATGTCGGCGACCCTCGGCGACGTCACGTTCATCGCCAACGACCTCTCGCGCCGCACCCGTCGGACCACCGCGGTCGTCACGGGCGTGGAGCGCCCGGTTCCGCTGCACTACTACTACCAGACCACGCCCGTGCACGAAACGGTGGAGGAGCTACTGAAAACCGGGCAGGCTCCGATCTACATCGTGCACTTCGCCCAGGCGGCCGCGCTCGAACGGGCTCAGGCCCTCAGCAGCGTCAAGGTCGCCACCAAGGAACAGAAGGAGGCGATCGCGGAGCTGATCGGCGAGTTCCGCTTCACCACGAGCTTCGGCAAGACCCTGTCCCGGCTGATCCGGATGGGCATTGGCGTGCACCACGCCGGCATGCTGCCCAAGTACCGCCGCCTGGTGGAGCAGCTCGCCCAGCGCGGCCTGCTCCGCGTCATCTGCGGCACCGATACCCTCGGCGTGGGCATCAACGTGCCGATCCGCACCGTGCTCTTCACCGCACTCACCAAGTACGACGGCGTCAAGATGCGCCAGCTCAACGCCCGCGAATTCCACCAGATCGCGGGCCGCGCGGGCCGGGCCGGCTACGACACGGCCGGCACCGTCGTCATCCAGGCGCCCGACCACGAAACCGACAACCTCAAGGCCATCGAGAAGGCCGGCGACGACCCCAAGAAGAAGCGCAAGATCATCCGCAAGAAGGCGCCCGAGGGTTTCGTGTCCTGGGGTGAGCCCTCGTTCCAGCGGCTCGTGGCGGCCGAGCCGGAAACGATGCACTCGAGCATGCAGATGACCGCGGCGATGCTGATCAATGTCATCGGGCGCGGCGGTGACGCGTTCACCCACGTCCACGACCTGATCTTCGACAACCACGAACCCTGGAATCGCCAGCTCGCGCACGCCCGGCGTGCCCTCGGGATCTACAAGACCCTGCGCGCGGCAGGGATCGTGGAGCAAAGCGCGGCCGGGGACATCCGTCTCACCGTCGACCTGCAGCCCAACTTCGCCCTCAACCAGCCACTGTCGCCGTTCGCGCTCGCCGCGTTCGACCTGCTCGACGCCGACCCCGATGTGGCCGGCCCCGGCAGCGGCCACTACGCCCTCGACATGATCTCCATCGTCGAGGCCACCCTCGACAACCCGCGCCCGGTGCTGATGGGCCAGCAGTTCGCGGCCCGCGGCGAGGCCGTGAACGCCATGAAACGCGAGGGCATCGAATACGACGAGCGGATGGCGCTGCTCGAGGAGATCACCTGGCCGAAGCCGCTCGAGGAGTTGCTGCACGTCACCTTCACCACCTACAAGGAATCCCAGCCGTGGATCGCCGACTTCGAGCTCAGCCCGAAGACGGTCGTGCGGGACATGTACGAGCGGGCCATGTCCTTCGGTGAGTTCGTGGCCTTCTACAAGCTCGCCCGCAGCGAGGGCGTCGTTCTCCGCTATCTCTCGGATGCGTACCGGGCCGCCCGACAAACCATCCCCGACGACGCCAAGACGGAAGACCTGCTCGACCTGATCGAGTGGCTGGGCGAGCTGGTGCGCCAGGTCGACTCGAGCCTGCTCGACGAGTGGGAGGAACTCATCCACCCGGACCTCGCCGTGCACTCGGATGCTGCGCAGTCGGTGCTGCCGCCCGCGCCCCGCCGCCTGACCACCAATGCGCGCGCGTTCCGCATCCTGGTGCGCAACGAGCTCTTCCGCCGGGTGCAGCTGGCCGCGCTCGAGAACTATGACGCCCTGGGCGAGCTTGACCGGGAACACGGTTTCCACACGGATGCCTGGGTCGATGCCATGGACGGCTACTTCGCCGAGCACGACGAGCTGCTGACCGGGGCGAATGCGCGCAGCGCAGACCTGATCATCTTCGACGAGGGCGCATCCGTCTGGACCGTGCGGCAGATATTCGACGACCCGGCGGGGGACCACGACTGGGGCATCAGTGCCACCGTCGACCTGGCCGACTCCGACGAGCTGGGCGCCGCCGTCCTGCGCGTCACCGGCGTCGACCGGCTGTAGCGGGCCGGGAGGAAGCCGCACCGGGAGTACCGTGGGAGCATGACGCAGTCGCCAGCATCCGTCGCCCCAATCCGCACCGGACTGATCGGGTTCGGCACGTCCGGACGCGTGTTCCACAGCCCGCTCCTCGGCGCGAACCCCGAGTTCTCGCTCGACCTGATCGTCACCCGCGACCCCGTGCGGCGCGAGCAGGCCGGTGAGCGTCACCCGGGGGTGCGCCTGATGTCGACCGCCGAGGACCTGTTCGCCGCCGCGGACGACCTGGACCTGGTCGTGATCGGCTCACCGTCGGGCACGCACGTCGAACTCGCCCACGCCGCCCTCGACGCCGGGCTCGCCGTGGTCGTCGACAAGCCCTTCGCGGTGACAACCCGGGAAGGCCGCGGCCTGATCGAGAAGGCCGTGAGCCTCGGCCTGCCGCTCACCGTGTTCCAGAACCGGCGCTGGGACGGCGACTTCCTCACCCTGCGCGGCGTAATCGCAGCGGGGGCGCTGGGCGATGTGCGCCGGTTCGAGTCCCGGTTCGAATGGTGGAAGCCGGAGCAGACCAAATCGTGGAAGGTCGGCGCGACCATCCAACAGGGCGGCGGGGTGCTCTTCGACCTCGGCGCCCACCTGATCGACCAGGCCCTGCAACTGTTCGGCCCGGTCGACGACGTCTACGCGGAGACCCTCATTCGACGCCCGGGTGGGGTCGCCGACGACGACACCTTCGTGGCGCTGCACCACGGGTCGGGGGTGCGCTCGCACCTGTGGATGAACGGGATCGCCGCCCAGGTCGGCCCGCGCTTCCACGTCCTCGGCTCCGAGGCGGGCTACACCAAGTGGGGCCTCGACGGCCAGGAGACCGCCCTCGAGGCGGGTGCCCGACCGACCGACCCGGGTTTCGGCGTCGACCCGGAGTCCGCCTGGGGCGTACTCGGACGGGACGGCGCGCTGACCCGGGTGCCGACCGAGCGCGGCAACTATGCGGCGTTCTACACCGGTCTGGCCGACGCGATCCTGCGTGGGGCTCCGATCCCGGTCGACCCGCGGGAGTCGCTGCGCACGATCACCCTGATCGAGCGCATCAACCTGCTGACGCACTAAGGCACGTGCGTCCCGGCCCCGCCGTTGCGGCGCACCCGGAAGGACGGGGCCGACTCTACCGCGTGGACGCTGTCCATCGCTTAGGGAGGGCCGTACCCGGTGTCGAACCAATTCGACGGAGATCCTGCTGTAAAAGTGCGTTTTCGGCGTGACCGGGTGCGATCCGGCCACAATCTCCGCCGAATTCGTTCGCAACGGAGTTGTTGCAGGGCCGCCCCGACCGTCCCGCGAGAATGCTCTCCCGCGTGGATGGCGGTGCCATCCGGAGCGTCCGCTTCCGCGTCGGTCTCGGCCCGGAGAATCGTGGGAACCCCACTGCCGTGCCGCCCCGACGTTCGAGGCGTGTCACCACCTTGACGAGCCGGCTACCGGAGCCTTATCGAGAAGCTGGGAATGTACCCCTGAGCGCGCTACCCGGTGGTGGTCCAGTCGAGGTTGATCACATCCCGGATGTAGATATTCTCACCGAGACCCGACACCGACGGATTCATGCGCAACAGCTGCTGCACCGGTAGGTCGAACCGCTGCGCGATGGCGAAGAAGTCGTCGCCCTCCAACACGGAGTAGCTGGTCGGGGCGCCCGTACCATCGGTGACCGGGGCGCCGGTGGCCCCCGTACTGGCGCCAAGGTCGACGGCCGGGCCCTCGGGCAGCGGCTCCACGGGCACGGCCTCGGCGTTGGGCGTGATAGTCGGATTCGGCACAACCGGGGCATCGGGCTCGGGGGTCGGCGTGGGGGTGGGCGTGGGAGTCGCAGTGGGCGTCGGCGTGAGGGTAACCGTCGCGGTGACCACCGGAGCCGGGGCGCCGGCGCACCCGGCGAGGCCGAGCGGGAGCAGCAGCATGGCGGCCAGAGCGACCCGCGCCCGGACACGTGTGGTTGTCGGCCGCGCAGAATTCATCGGATGTCCCCCTCGAAGAAAGTTCCGTTCGTGCCCCCGAGCGGATGCGTCCAGTTTAGGGCGCAAGTGGCGATGTCAGCACTCGATCACGTTGACGGCGAGGCCACCCTCACTGGTCTCCTTGTACTTGGTCGACATGTCCAGGCCGGTCTGGCGCATGGTTTCGATCACGGCGTCGAGGGAGACGAGGTGCGTGCCGTCGCCGTGCAGGGCCAGCCGGGCCGCCGACACGGCGGTCGACGCGGCGATGGCGTTGCGCTCGATGCACGGCACCTGCACGAGCCCGCCGACGGGGTCGCAGGTGAGGCCCAGGTGGTGCTCCATCGCGATCTCGGCCGCGTTCTCCACCTGCCGCGGCGTGCCGCCGAGAACGGCGCAGAGTGCGCCGGACGCCATGGCGCAAGCGGAGCCGACCTCGGCCTGGCAGCCGCCCTCCGCCCCGGAGATGGAGGCGTTGGCCTTTACGAGCGAACCGATGGCGACGGCGGTGAGCAGATAGCGACGGATTCCCGCGGCATCCGCCCCGGGCACGAAGCGCAGGTAGTAGTGGCCGACCGCGGGGATGATGCCGGCCGCGCCGTTGGTGGGGGCGGTGACCACGCGGCCGCCGGAGGCGTTCTCCTCGTTGACGGCGAGGGCGAATGCATGCAGCCATTCGGTCGAGGTATCGCGTTCACGCAACGGCAGCCGGTCATATTCCTCTAGCTGCATGCGCACGGCCGCCGCGCGGCGCTTGACCTGAAGGCCGCCGGGGAGGGTGCCGGTGGCCTCGAGCCCTGACTCCACGCAGTCGCTCATGGCGTTCCAAATCGCGTCGAGGCCGACGTCGAGCGCCTCGGCCCCGTGGATCGTCTCCTCGTTGGCGCGGGCGATGTCGCAGATTGCGACGGCGTAGAGGTCGCAGAGGGCGAGGAGTTCGGCGCTGGAGGAGTACTGCCGCGGCTGTGGCACGGCCCTGCTTGGGCCGATCGGGTCGCCGTCGCGCCGGATGAAGCCGCCGCCGATCGAGTACCAGGTCTCCTCGAGCAGGGGGACGGCGTCGTGTCCCCAGGCCGTGAGGGTCAGCGCGTTGGGGTGGCCGGGCAGCCGGGTGCGCGCCTCGAAGGCCACGTCATCCTTTCGCACGGGGATGGCATGGCTGCCGCCGAGCATCAGCACGGCGTCGTCGGCCAGGCCGGACCAGGCGAAGCGCACGTCATCCGGGTCGCAGGTCTCGGGGCGGAGCCCGGAGAGGCCGGCCAGGACTGCGTCGGGCGTGCCGTGGCCGAGTCCGGTCGAGCCGAGCGAGCCGTAGAGCGAGCAGCCGATTCGGGCCACGTCGGCGAGCAGACCGGCATCGCGTAGGTGGTCGGCGAAGGTGAGCGCCGCCCGCATCGGGCCCACCGTGTGGGAGCTGGAGGGGCCGATGCCGATGGAGAAGAGGTCGAGTGCCGACACATACGCAGTCATCCGACCATCGTAACCGTGCCGGGGTTGCGCCCCGGGGACGGATCAGCGGATGGTTTTGCGCGCCGTGATCTGGCCGGTGTCGAACCCGAGGAGGTGCAGCCCGCCGTGGAACCGGGCGTGCTCGATCTTGATGCAGCGGTCCATCACCACGGTGAGTCCCTTCGATTCGCCGTATTCGGCGGCCTCCTGGTTCCAAATGCCCAGCTGCACCCAGACGGTGGGCGCCCCGATTGCGAGCACCTCGTCGATCACGGCCGGGATGTCGCTGGCGCGACGGAACACGTCGACGATATCGGGTACCTCGGGCAGCGACGCGAGGCTGGGGTACGCCGTCTCGCCGAGGATGGTCTTCGCGTTCGGGTTGACGAAGTAGACCCGGTAGTCGCTCGACTGCTGCAGGTAGGTACCCACGAAATAACTGGAGCGGGCCGGATTCGGCGACGCGCCGACGATGGCGATGGACTTCGCCGCCCGCAGGATCTTCAGCCGGGCCTTGGCGTCGGGACCCACCCAGGTGCGCTGGGATTTCAGCAGCTTCGCGAGGGGGGAACCGGTGGGAACCGAGCAGCTGAGCCCATTGGCGAGGTGCACGGTGTCGTGCGCGGCGGCATCCGTGACCGTTGCGGCGTCGCTGTCGGGGGTGGCGTCGGGGGTGGCGTCGATGTTCACGTGGTGCTCGCTCATTTGGTCCCCGCAATCCGGCCAAGGGCCTGGTCGAGGTCGTAGATGATGTCCTCGACGTCTTCGATGCCCACGCTGATGCGGACCAGGCCGGGTAACACGCCGGCGTCGACGAGCTGGGTCTCGTTCAGCTGCGCATGGGTGGTGGAGGCCGGGTGGATGACCAGGGTCTTGGCGTCGCCGATGTTGGCGAGGTGGCTGGCCAGGTCGACCGATTCGATGAAGGTGCGCCCGGCGTCGCGGCCGCCCGTGACGCCGAAGCTGAAGACCGATCCGGGGCCCTTCGGCAGGTATTTGAGGCCGCGGTCGTAGTGCGGGTGGGCCGGCAGCCCGGCCCAGTTGACGTACTCGATCCGGGGATCGGCGTCGAGCCACTCGGCCACCGCGCGCGCGTTGTCCACGTGCGCCTGCATGCGGAACGGCAGCGTCTCGACGCCCTGGGCGAGCAGAAACGCGGAGTGCGGGGAGAGGGCCGGGCCGATGTCGCGCAGCTGCTCGGCCCGCAGCCGGGTGAGGAAGGCGTACTCGCCGAAGTTGCCGGCCCACTCGAGGCCGCCGTAGCTGGGCACCGGTTCGCTGAACAGCGGGAATTTGTCACTGTGCCAGTCGAAGCGTCCGCTCTCGACGACGACGCCGCCGAGCGTGGTGCCGTGACCACCGAGGAACTTGGTGGCGGAGTGGATCACGATGTCGGCGCCCCACTCGATCGGCCGGGTCAGGTAGGGCGTGGCGATGGTCGAGTCGATCACCAGGGGGATCCCGGCCGCGTGGGCGACGGCGGCGAGCCCCTCGATGTCGGCGACCTCCCCGGACGGGTTGGCCACGGTCTCGGCGAAGATCAACTTGGTCTTCTCGGTGATCGCGGCGGCGTAGTCGGCCGAGTTCGCGCTGCGCACGAACGTCGTCTCGATGCCGAAGCGCCGCAGCGTCACGTCGAGCTGGGTGATCGAGCCGCCATAGAGGTTCGCGCTGGAGACGATGTGGTCGCCCGAGCCCGCGAGGCTGGCGAAGGTGATGTACTGCGCGGAGAGGCCGCTGGCGGTGGCGACGGCGCCGAGCCCGCCCTCGAGGCTGGCCACGCGCTCCTCGAAGGCCGCCACGGTCGGGTTCGACAGGCGCGAGTAGACGTTGCCGTACTTCTGCAGGGCGAAGCGGGCGGCGGCATCCTCGGTGTCATCGAAAACGAACGCGCTGGTCTGGTAGATCGGCAGGGCCCGAGCGCCGGTGACGGCGTCGGGGATGTTACCTGCGTGGATTGCCCGGGTCGTGAAACCGTACTCGCGATCTGCCATGGCCTTACGTTAGCGATGATCGGCGGGCGGCTCAGGGTGGACGCGTAACAGTACGAAACGGGTGGCGCCCGACCCGGCAGAACCCGTGCGCGCCAGTGCTGCCCGGTCGGGCAGGATAAGGGCATGGAAGAGCGCGTGGAGACGGTCGTCATCGGCGGCGGGGCAATGGGGTCGGCGACGGCCTGGCAGCTGGCGCGTCGGGGCCGGCCGGTCACCGTGCTGGAGCGGTTCATGCCCGGGCACCTCAACGGCGCCTCGCACGGCGCCTCCCGCAATTTCAACACCGCCTACGCCGAACCTACCTACGTGGCGACGCTTGCCGAGGCGCTGTCGCTCTGGCGCGAGCTGGAAGCCGAGACGCAGAGCACACTCCTGCGTCAGGTCGGCGTCGTCAATCACGGGGCGAATCCGTCGTTCGACCGAGTGGCGGCAATGCTGGCCCGGGTGGGCCTGGGCGCCGAGTTCCTCGCCCCGGAGGCCGCAGCCGAACGCTGGCCGGGCATCCGCTTCGACGGTCGGGTGCTGTTCGCCCCCGACGCCGGCCGGGTGAACGCGGATGCCGCGGTGACCGCCCTGCAGGCCGCCTTGCAGACCGCCGGGGCCGACGTGCGGCACGGCATCCGCGTGCAGCGCCTGGAGGTGCAGGGCGACGACCGGGTGCGGGTGACCCACGAGGCCGGCACGATCATCGCCCGCCGGGCCGTCGTCACGGTCGGCGCGTGGACCAGCGCCCTGCTGGCCGGGGTGATCCCGATGCCGCGCCTCACGGTGACGCAGGAGCAGCCGGCGCACTTCGCCTTGCGCGACGCCTCCCCGGCCGCCGTCGCACACGCCGAGACCGAGTGGCCCGGCTTCAACCATGCGCCCGCCTGGTCCGACCCGCGCTACGGATACTGGTACTCGCCGGTCTACGGCATGTACACGCCCGGCCAGGGGATCAAGGCCGGCTGGCACGGCGTGGGTCCCAGCACCGACCCGGATGCGCGCAGCTTCCAGCCCGAGCCCGTTCAGCTGGCTGCCCTGGCGCGCTATGTGCGCGAATGGCTGCCCGGCGCCGACCCCGACACGCTCGACCCGGTCAGTTGCACCTACACGACCACGGCCGACGAGGACTTCGTGCTCGACCGGGTGGGCCCCGTGATCGTGGGGGCCGGCTTTAGCGGCCACGGCTTCAAGTTCACGCCGACGGTCGGGCGAATCCTCGCCGACCTGACCACGGGCACCGCAGCCGCTCCGCCGCGGTTCGCCCTGAACCGGGCGCCGAACGCCGCGGCCGGGGGCTGGCTCTCCCGCCGCTGAGCGCCACCTCGCTGTTCGGCGTCGAACCAATTCGACGGAGATTCTGCTCTGAAAGCGCATTTTCGGCCTGATTGGGTGCGATTCGGGCAAAATCTCGGCTCTCCTGTCGTAACCGTGGGTTAATCCCGGCCGGGGAGTGCGGGTTTGTGGCCGCCGAGGCTGAGCA
>NZ_PJJU01000023.1:0-24345 GCF_002929635.1 Cryobacterium sp. M25
GAACGCCTCATCAAACTCACACTCGCCGCCTAAAATGAAACCAAGGACCCCGTCCGAAAAGACCGGGTCACCCCAGCGCCAAAACCGGCGTGTCTCAAAAATCTCCGCGTTTACGTGACAACGGATGCCCATGACGAGTGTGCGCGGCTGGCCCAGCGACGCACCGCGACGCCGAATGACCGCACGTTCCGGCCGACGAGTCCTTCCCATCAGAGCCCCGGCAGCTTCCCTCTCCCGAACGAATTCGACGGAGGTTCTGCCGGAATCGGCCCTAGAGCCCGCGAAAAGTCCCCATTCCCTCTGCGTCAAGCTGCTTGTGAGTCACTTCACAAGCAGTAGGAGGCAAGGCAATGTCGATAAGCCCGGGGTTCACAACGGAGGAGATCCGCGAGTTCGTTCATGAGTACCACCGGGTGGCGCATGGGCGTAAAGGCGCCTGGTTGGCGGAGCGGGATGTCTCGAAGCGCACGATGAGGCGTTGGCGCGATGCGGTCTACGTGGGTGACCTCGATCGTGGGCTGATTCCGCGAGAAGGTAGTCATATGACTGTCCCACCGGGTAAGCGCACAGCGCTGGAGAAAATGCGTGCCGCCGAGCAAGCGGCACACGAGGCTGAGCTGGCCAAGTTGAGCGCGCGGGTGCGCGAGTTGGAGGACACCAACAGGGCGCTGGGAAAAGCTATCGGGCTCTTGCACGCGATGAGCGAGGAAGAGCCCGCAGACACCCCGACGACGCCCGATCCGTCCGATTCCTGACGCTTGAGAACGAGCTCGTGGCTGAGCTGACGCGCACCACGGGCTCGCAACGTCGCGCATTGGCTATCGCCGGTGTCGCGCGCTCAACCTGGCAGTACCGGAGCACGCCCCGGCCACGGATGCCCGAGCCGGTCGAGCAGAAAGATCGCGCGTACCTCTCACGCATCCCCACGACCGATCGGACGACGATCGCTAAGAAGATCACCGCAGGGTGGGCAGTCGGGCATTCGGTCGATCACACGTTCGCGTCCACCTGGGATGCGGGGGTGATGCTCGCCGGCCGTCGGTCATGGTGGCGTATCGCAGCCGACATCGAAGACCAGAGCGCCCGCCCCCTGGTGCCCACGGGACGCGGGTCCCGCACGCCGCGCGAAAAACCGGTGCTTACCGCGACCGGACCCGGACAGGTATGGAGTTGGGACATCACCGATCTGCGCTCTCCGTGGCGTGGGAAAGCGTTCAAGGCCTACTCGATCATCGACATCTACTCCCGCAAGGTCGTCGGCTGGCGGGTCGAGGAACGCGAGAGTGACCACCTCGCCGTGGAGATGTTCCAGACCGCGTTCCGCGAACACGGCATCCCACGATTCGTGCACGCGGACTCCGGCCCCGCGATGCGATCGGGCGCTTTAGCCGAGCTCCTCGCAGAGCACAACGTCACCAAAACCCACAACCGGCCCTACGTTTCCAACGACAACCCATTCTCCGAGTCCGAGTTCCGCACGATGAAATACCGGCCCAACTACCCCGGAACATTCGAGAGTCTCGAGGACGCCCGCAACCACCTGGCCGACTACGTGCCCTGGTACAACACGACCCACAGACACTCCGGCATCGCCTTGTTCTCACCCCAGCAAGTCCACGACGGCTCCTGGCGGCACGCCCACGGCATCCGTAACCATGCCCTGCAGGACTACCACCAGAAGCACCCGGAACGATTCCGCACACGACCAACAACACCCGCACCAGCCGGCATCGTCGGGATCAATCATCTCCTCGACGAAACCGCCACAAACTAACCCCAGTGACTCCATTCAGCTTGACATCGCCCGATTACGTGAAAATCTCCGTCGAATTGGTTCAACGCTGGAACGGTGCTCCACCTGTGATGAACGTCATGCACGCGGCGCCTGAGATCTGATCTTCCGGACGCGACGCGACGCGACCCAGCGAATGGGACTCGCTGGACTCGTTGGATCTCGACTAGTTGGAGCCGACCGTCACGACGGGGGCGCCGAGGGAGTCTTCGCTCGGCGGCATCTCGGCGGCCATCCGGTTGGCCTCCTCGATCAGGGTCGCGACAATCTCCGACTCCGGCACGGTCTTGATGACCTCGCCGCGCACGAAGATCTGGCCCTTGCCGTTACCCGACGCCACGCCGAGGTCGGCGTCGCGGGCCTCGCCCGGTCCGTTAACCACACAACCCATCACGGCAACCCGGAGCGGCACGGTCATGCCCTCGAGGCCGTCGGTGACGTCGTTGGCGAGCTTGTACACGTCGACCTGGGCGCGACCGCAACTCGGGCAGGACACGATCTCGAGCTTGCGCTCGCGCAGGTTCAGCGACTGCAGGATCTGCAGGCCCACCTTGATCTCCTCGGCCGGGGGCGCGCTCAGCGACACCCGGATGGTGTCACCGATGCCTTCGCCGAGCAGGATACCGAACGCCGTGGCGCTCTTGATGGTGCCCTGGAACGACGGTCCGGCCTCGGTGACGCCGAGGTGCAGGGGCCAATCGCCGCGTTCGGCGAGCAGCCGGTAGGCCTTGACCATGATCACCGGGTCGTTGTGCTTGACGGAGATCTTGAAGTCGTGGAAGTCGTGTTCCTCGAACAGGCTGGCTTCCCAGACGGCGCTCTCGACGAGCGCCTCCGGGGTGGCCTTGCCGTACTTCTGCATGAGGCTCGGCTCGAGCGAGCCGGCGTTGACGCCGATGCGGAGCGAGACGCCGGCTGCTTTGGCCGCGGCGGCGATCTTGCCGACCTGGTCGTCGAACTTGCGGATGTTTCCCGGGTTGACGCGCACGGCGGCACAGCCGGCGTCGATCGCGGCGAACACGTAGCTCGGCTGGAAGTGGATGTCGGCGATGACCGGGATCTGGCTCTTCATCGCGATGATCGGCAGCACCTCGGCGTCGTCGCGGCTGGGCACGGCGACGCGCACGATGTCGCAGCCGGATGCCGTCAGCTCGGCAATCTGCTGCAGGGTCGCGTTGATGTTCGTGGTCGGCGTCGTCGTCATCGACTGCACGCTCACGCGCGCGTCACCGCCGACGAGTACCTTGCCGACCTTGATCTGACGCGTCTTGCGACGCGGAGCGAGTACTTCAGGTACTTTGGGCATTCCCAGGTTGATTGCAGCCACGGCGACAGCTTACGCGGCGAGACCGGGCGAAATCTGAACGGATGCAGGATGACTCCCGACGGTCGGGGCCACCGCCGGAACGCATCGCCACACCTACCCGATCGGCCCTTGGCCCGATCGGTCTTCTGAAGGAGATCCGCTATGAACCACAGTGCCGTGAACAGCAGCGACGTCGTCATCCTCGCGGGCTCGCGCACACCGCAGGGTCGGGTGAACGGGCAGCTCTCAGGCCTCACCGCCGTGCAGCTGGGAACCGCTGCCATCACCGGGGCGCTCGCCCGCGCCGGCGTGACACCCGACCAGGTGCAGTTCGTGCTGATGGGCCAGGTCCTGCAGGCCGGCTCCGGCCAGAACCCGGCCCGGCAGAGCGCGATCGGCGCCGGCATCCCGTGGAACGTTCCGGCGATGACTCTGAACAAGGTGTGCCTCTCGGGGTTGGCCGCCGTGATCGACGCGGCCCGGATCATCCGTCTCGGTGAAGCGGATGTCGTCGTGGCCGGCGGCCAGGAATCGATGTCGAACGCCCCGCACCTGCTGCCCGGCTCGCGCACGGGCTGGGCCTACGGCAGCGTCACCATGCTTGACCACGCCGCCAGCGACGGGCTGACGGATGCTTTCGACGGCCTCTCTATGGGCCTTTCCACCGAGCATGTCAACGGGCGGCTCGGCCTGCTTCGGGCGGACCAGGATGCCATCGCGGCCGCCTCGCACCAGCGCGCCGCCGCCGCCGTCGAGAACGGCGTCTTCGACGACGAGATCACCCCGATCAGCGTTCCGCAGCGGAAGGGCGAGCCGCTCCTGGTCGCCACGGACGAGGGTGTGCGCGGCGACAGCACCACGCAGACGCTGGGTCGGCTGCGCCCGGCCTTCACCGAGGACGGCACCGTCACGGCCGGCAACTCGTCGCCGCTGAGCGACGGTGCCAGCGCCCTCGTGCTGTGCAGCCGCCGCTTCGCCGACGACAATGAGCTCAGCTGGCTGGCGGTGGTGGAGTCCTCCGGCCAGGTCGCCGGACCCGACAACTCGCTGCACTCACAGCCGGCGAACGCGATCCAACGCGCGTTGGAGCGCCAGGGCTGGGCGGCCGACGAGCTCGATCTGGTCGAGATCAATGAGGCCTTCGCCGCGGTGTCGCTCGAATCGACCCGGGAGCTCGGCCTCTCCCCCGAGCAGGTCAACATCCACGGCGGCGCGATCGCCCTCGGGCATCCGATCGGGGCCTCGGGCGGCCGCCTCGCGCTGCACGCGGCGCTTGAGCTGGCCCGGCGCGGCACCGGTAAGGCCGCCGTCGCCCTCTGCGGCGGCGGCGGCCAGGGTGAGGCGCTGCTGCTCTCGCGCTAACGCCCGTACCGGACGCCGCTCGCAGACGCCGAGAGTCGCCGTTTTTGCCCAGTTGACCTGGCGGAACGGCGACTCTCGGCATTTTCGGCGAATCTCGGCGAATCTCGCCGGGCAGAGCCGCGGGGAGCTGCGCCGGGACGCGCCGCGGGTCAGCCGAAGATGTTGATCGGTTTGACGATGTCCGCGTAGATCAGTAGCAGGCTCATGGCGCCGAGCACCACCACGACGGCGAAGGTGAGCGGCATCAGTTTCGCCGTGTCGACGGGGCCCGGGTCGGGGCGTCTGAACAGCTTGGCGATCTGACGCCGCAACCCTTCCCAGAGCGCGCCGGCGACGTGTCCGCCGTCGAGCGGCATCAGCGGCACCAGGTTGAACACGAACAGGGCCACGTTGAGCGAGGCCAGGAGCCCCAGCATGCTCGCGATCTTGCTGTTCACCGGGATGGCGTCGATGCTGGCGATCTCGCCGGCGACGCGGCCGACCCCGACCACACTGATCGGGCCGTTGGCGTCGCGCTCCCCCGGTCCGAAGGCCGCGTTGGCGATATCGATCATGCGCTGCGGCAGGTTCGCGATCATGTGCACGACCGCGCCGATGTTCTCGCCCACCGCGGGCAGCACGGCGGTCGCCGGCTGCGGCACGAGCTCGCCAGCCGGGCCGATTCCGACGAAGCCGACCTCCTGGGTCCTCGGCTCGCCGGCGGCATCCTCTTCGATCTCGCCGTCGGCATCGCTCACGTAGCGTTCGGTGAGTTTCGGGGTGATGGTCAGGGTCTGCTGGGTGCCGTTGCGTTCGACGACGGTGGCAAGCGGGATGCCCGGCGACTCGCGAATGATCTCGGTGGACTGGTCCCAGCTGTCGATCGGGGTGCCGTTCATGCTGACCAGGCGGTCGCCCGGCTGCAGGCCGGCCGCGGCGCCGGGCGCCTTCTCGTCGGTCGGTTCGCAGGTCTGCCGGGTGCTCGTGGCCGGCAGCACGCACTCGGACACGCTGCCGACGCTGGTGCTGGCCTGGGCCGTTCCGAAGCCCATCAGGAGCACGGCGAAGAGCACGACCGCGATGAGGAGATTCATCGTGGGCCCGCCGAGCATGATGATGACACGCTTGAAGACGGGCAGGCGGTAGAACGCGCGGTGCTCCTCGCCCTCACCGATGGTGTCGGCGCTGGACTGGCGGGCGTCGTCGACCATGGTGGCCATGGCGCTGGGCTTCTTCTCCGGTTCGCCCTCCTGCACCAGCTGGTTGAAGAAGCCAGTGCTGGATGCCTGCACTCTGCCGCCCTTTTTGGCGGGCGGGAACATTCCGATCATGGCGATGTAGCCGCCGAGCGGGATGGCCTTCACGCCGTACTCGGTCTCGCCCTTGCGACGGGACCATAGGGTGGGCCCGAAACCGATCATGTACTGGGTGACCTTGACGCCGAAGAGCTTGGCGGGAAGCAGGTGCCCGATCTCGTGCAGGCCGATGGACAGGGCAAGGCCGACCACGACGATCAGAACGCCCAGAATATACAGCAGCACGGTTTCCACAGTCGTAGATTACCCACTCCACCCTGCGAGGGCGCTGGCTGTTCCCCCTGCAAGGTGTGGTTTGCTTGACTTTACGGATCCACGAGGAGGTTCCCTCTGTCCAAGCCACACGCCGTCGGTCCCATCGGCATCAGCCTGGCCGACCGTTTTCGTATCGACGCTCTGCTCGGAACGGGCGGGATGGCATCCGTTTACCGGGCCACCGACCTCTTTCTGGGGCGTACGGTCGCCGTGAAGCTGTTCCGTCTCGACACGGCCGACGACGCCGGGCCCGAGCGCCAGAGCGGCGAGGTCACGGTGCTCGCGAGCCTCAACCACTTCGCCCTGGTCACCCTGTTCGACGCCGGCACGGCCGTGATCGACGGAGTCTCGCGCACTTACATCGTGATGGAGCTCGTGGACGGCACGGACCTGCGCAGCAAGATCGCCGACGGGACCCTGCACCCCGACGAGGTGGCAGCCATGGGCGCCGACTTGGCGGAGGCGCTGCACTACGTGCACGCGCAGGGCATCATCCACCGCGACATCAAGCCCGCGAACGTGCTGCTCGCACCGTCGGGCTTCCCCGGCCGCGCCATGCATGCCAAACTCGCCGACTTCGGCATTGCCCGTCTCTTCGACGCGACCCGCCTCACGGCGACCGGGTCTCTGCTCGGCACGGCCGGCTACCTCAGCCCCGAACAGGCACTCGGCAGCACCATCGGCCCGCCCAGCGACGTCTACTCGCTCGGACTCGTGCTGCTCGAATGCCTCACCGGCGAGCGCGCCTTCACCGGAACGGCGATCGAATCGGCAATGGCCAGGCTGCAGCGGCAGCCGCACATCCCGGCCCATCTCGGCCAGCGCTGGGCCGCTGTTCTGGGCGGCATGACCATCCGCGAGCCGGCCGACCGACTCAGCGCGGGCGACGCAGCCGTGCAGCTGCGACGCCTGGTCAGCCGGGAGAACGTCGCCGATGTCACCGCAGTCACCGTGGCAATGGGGGCTCCGGGGGCCACCGAGCTTCTGGAACCCACCGCCGATCTGGGCGCTAACGAGCTGTTGGAGCCCACTGCCGTCCTGGGCGCCACCGAAACCCTCGAGCCCACCGCGGTTCTTAGGGCCGCGACCCTCGAGCCGACTGCGGTTCTGGCCGTCACGAAGGTCATCGCTGCCCCGAAACCCGGCGCGGATGCCCCCACCGAGTTTCTGACGCCGGCCGGCGCTCCGGCCCGCTCACCGGGCCGCGCGGCGGAACGGTCCCCGGGTAGCGCCCGTGGCACCACCATCGCTCCCGCGTGGCGCCGGCCCCGAGTGCTCGCCTCGCTCGGAGTCCTGGCCGCGCTCATTGTTCTCGCCGTGGTGGTCTTCACCCCGCGGGTGGCTGAACCGGCCACGCCCGCCGCTACCTACCCGGCCGTCGACGGCTCCCTCGGCACCAATCTGAAGCGACTCCAGGAAAGCGTGACGCCATGATGCCTCGGGCCCGCCTAACACTCGCGCTGGCCGCGGTCACGCTCGTCGCGTCCACCCTGACCGGGTGCGGGAGCACGCCTCCCGACCTGCAGCAGAGCACCGCCACCGAGTTGCAGGCCGGTGTGCGGAACGTCACAGCGGCCGCCGCGGCCGGCGACTTCGAGGCCGCCCAGGCCTCGCTCGAGGCCGTCCAGGCCGACCTGCTGACCGCGGCCGCGGCGGACGGGGTGAGCGCCGCCCGTGCTGCCGACATCCAGTCAGCCCTCAACCTGGTGTCCGCGGACCTGACCGCCGCGATCGAGGCGAGCAAGCCGGAGCCGACCGTGGCCCCGGTTCCAGCCCCGAGCCCGACGTCCGTTGACAACGGCAACGACAAGGACGACGGTAAATGCAAGAAGAACGACGACGGCTGCGACGACGAGGACTAGCGTCGGCCTCACCTCAGGAGGATACATGCCCCAGCAACTGATCGTCGGCGCCGGCATGGTCGGGCGACCGCTCGCCGAGCGTCTGATGATTCGAGGAGACCAGGTGACCGTCGGAACACGCTCCGGCGCGGCGGCACCCGGGGTAGAATCTGTCGTGCTGAACGCGAGCGACGCCCAGACCTTCGCCCGGGCGGCAACCGGCATGTCGACGATCTTTCTGTGCATCAACCCGCGGTACACCGACTGGCCCACCCAGTGGCCGCCGGTCATCGACGCGGCGCTGACGGCGGCATCCGTCAGCGGCGCCCGCCTGGTGATGATGGGCAATCTCTACCCGTACGGGTCTCCGACCGGGCCGATGACCGAGCATTCGCCGGAAACGACCACCGAGACGAAGGGGCTCGTGCGCAAGGAGCTCTGGCACCGGGCGAGGGACGCGCACGACCGCGGCGAGATTCGGGCCGTCGAGGTGCGGGCGAGCGATTATTTCGGGCCGGGCGTCGTCGGCACTGCGCATCTCGACGACCGGTTCTTCAGAGCCATCCTGGAATCGAAGACCGCCCGGGTCGTGGGCCGGCCCGGGCGCGTGCACAGCTGGAGCTACCTGCCCGACATCGTGACAACTCTCGTGGCCGCCGCCGACTACCGGGGCGACTGGGGCCGGCTCTGGCATGTGCCGAGCACGGCCATCACCCGTGACGACATCGCCGCCCAGCTTAACCGCCGCTACGGCACGCACGGCACGGTGGCGGGCTACCCGCAGTGGCTGCTCAAATCGCTCGGCGCGCTGAACCCGATGATGCACGAGATCTGGGCCTCGAGCTATCAGCTCAGGGTGCCGTACATCATCGATTCCGCCGAAACCGAGCGCGAGCTCGGCGTCGGCAAGACCCCGTGGCCGGATGCCCTCGCCGCCACCGCGGACAGTTACCGCAGCTCAGGCGACACGGCCTGAGCCGCATGGCCGGCTTTCTCAGCGGGCGAGGAGCTTGTCCGCCGCGGCGCGGGCCCACGCCTCGGCGCCGGCGAGCGACTCGCGTGTGAGCGGGCCGTCCTGCTCGTGCCGTTCGACGACACGCTGGATGGTGTCGACGATGTCCAGAAACCCGATGGTGCCGGCGTGGAAAGCCGCCACGGCCTGCTCGTTCGCCGCGTTGAACACCGCGGGGTAGGTGCCGCCCGCGCGCCCGACCTGCTTGGCCAGGTCGACGGCCGGGAAAGCCGTCGTGTCGAGGGGCTCGAAGGTCCAGTTCTGCGGGATGGTCCAGTCGATCGGGGTGCCGACCGCCGCGACGCGGTTCGGCCAGTCCAGCCCGAGCGAGATCGGCAGACGCATATCCGGCGGGGACGCCTGGGCGATCGTCGATCCGTCGATGAATTCCACCATGGAGTGCACGACGGACTGCGGGTGCACGACCACATCGATGCGCTCGTATTCCACGTCGAAGAGCAGGTGCGCTTCGATCACCTCGAGGCCCTTGTTGACGAGGGTGGACGAGTTGGTCGTGACGACGAGCCCCATCTCCCAGGTAGGGTGCGCGAGCGCCTCGGCCGGCGTGACGTCGGCGAGCTGCCCGCGTCGTCGGCCACGGAACGGGCCCCCGGATGCCGTCAGCACCAGGCGTCGCACCTCGCCGGCCGTTCCCGAGCGGAGCGCCTGCGCGATGGCGGAGTGCTCGGAGTCGACGGGCACGATCTGTCCCGGCGCCGCCAGCGACTTCACCAGGTCGCCGCCGACGATGAGCGATTCCTTGTTGGCCAGGGCCAGCGTGCGACCGGCTCGCAGGGCGGCGAGAGTCGGCCCGAGGCCCACCGAGCCCGTGATGCCGTTGAGCACCACGTCGGCCTCGACGTCGCGCACGAGCTCTTCGGCCTCGTCCGCGCCGAGCGCCGTGTGCTCGACCTCGAACTCGGCGGCCTGCGCCTCGAGCATCGTCCTGTTGTTGCCGGCGGAGAGCCCGACCACCTCGAACCGGGTGGGGTTGGCCTTGATCACATCGAGGGCCTGGGTTCCGATCGAGCCGGTCGACCCGAGAATTACAACTCGTCTGCGCATCCTGCAATTTTAGGTGGCGCCGCCGCCTTTCGTGGCGGGGCGGGCCGTGGCGGTAGGGTCCAAGGATGACCGGTTCCAAAGAAGATTCCCAGGATGCAACTCCCGTCGACCTGTCGGCGGAGGAATCGGAGCGCACGAAGCGCCCCGGATTCGTCTACTTTCTCGGTTACGGCATCATGGCGCCGATCGCCCGGCTGGTCTTCCGCCCCACCATCACCGGCCGGGATAACATCCCGCGCAGCGGCCGCGTCATCCTGGCCAGCAACCACCTGTCGTTCATCGACAGCATCGTGATTCCGCTGGTCGCACCTCGGCGCGTGCAGTTCCTGGCCAAGTCCACCTACTTCACCGGCACCGGGTTCACGGGTTTCGTCTCGCGCACCTTCTTCACCTCGATCGGAGCGGTCGGGGTCGAACGCGGCGCGGGGCAGGCCGCCCAGGACGCTCTCGACGCGGGCCGCAACATCCTCGAATCCGACAGCGCGTTCGCGATCTACCCGGAGGGAACCCGTTCCCTCGACGGCCGCCTGTACAAGGGCCGCACGGGCGTGGCATGGCTCGCCCTCACCACGGGGGCTGTCGTGGTTCCGGTCGGGCTGATCGGCACACAGGAGATCCAGCCGGTGGGAGCGAAATTCCCGCGCATCCGCAAGGTCACGGTCACCTTCGGCGAGCCCCTCGACCTGAGCCGCCACGGTTCCGCTGAGTCCGGCAAGGCACGGCGCGGCGCGACCGACGAGATCATGGCCGCGATCCACGCCCTGTCCCGTCAGGAATTGGCCGGCCGGTACAACGAGTCGCCGCCCTCGGGCACCCTGCAAAAGATCGCCGACCGGGTCTTCCCGCGCGAACGCGTCTAGCCGTTTTCGGGCCGGCCGAGCCGAGCATCCGCCGCCCGGAAACACCGCGGAAACGGGCGCGACCTAAGCTGGAGTCATGTCTGACACGTATTCGGTACCCCAGGAGCGCAAGCTCGTCACCGCCCTTCCCGGCCCCAAGTCGGTCGAATTGCAGGAACGCCGCCTGCGCGCGGTTTCCCGCGGTGCGGGCACGCTGGCGAACATTTATATGGATCACGGAGCGGGAGCGATCCTCGTCGACGTCGACGGCAACCAGATCATCGACCTTGGCTGCGGCATCGGCGTGACCACCATCGGTCACGCGAACGACGAGGTGGCCGCGGCCGCCGCGGCGCAGGCCGCCAAGCTCACCCACACCCTGTTCACCGTCACCCCGTACGAGAACTACGTGGCCGTCGCGGAGAAGCTCGCCGAGATCACCCCCGGCGACTTCGAGAAGCGCTCCATCCTGGTGAACACCGGCGCGGAAGCCGTCGAGAACGCCGTGAAGATCGCCCGCAAGTTCACCGGCCGGCGCGCCATCGTTGCGCTCGACCACGCGTTCCACGGTCGCACCAACCTGACCATGGCGATGACTTACCGCCCCTGGCCCGAGCGTGCCGGAATGGGACCGTTCCCCGGCGAGATCTACAGCGTGCCGACCAGCTACCCCTACCGTGACGGCCTGACCGGCGAAGAAGCCGCCGAGAAGACCATCGACTACATCAACACCCACATCGGCGCCACCGAGATCGCGGCCTTCTTCATCGAGCCGATCCAGGGCGACGGCGGCATCGTCATCCCCGCTCCCGGATTCTTCAAGCGCCTGAGCGAATTCTGCACCGAGCACGGCATCGTCTTCGTCTCCGACGAGATCCAGGCCGGCATCGCCCGCACCGGCGCCTGGTACGGCATCGAGCACCACAACGTGGTGCCGGACCTCGTCACCACCGCCAAGGGCATCGCCGGCGGATTCCCGCTCGCCGCCGTCACCGGCCGCGCCGAAATCATGGACTCTGTGCAGCCCGGCGGCATCGGCGGAACCTTCGGCGGCAATCCGGTCTCGACCGCGGCCGCCCTCGCCGTCTTCGACCTGATCGAGCGGGACGACCTCCTCGGCGAGGCGCGTCGCGTCGAGAAGGCCCTCTGGGCGCGCATCGGCGACTGGCCGAAGCGGTTCTCGGTCGTGGGCGACGTGCGCGGCAAGGGTGCGATGTTCGGGGTGGAGCTCGTTCACCCGGGCACGACCACACCGTACCCCGAGGCTCTCACCGCGATCATCAAGCACGCGACCACCAACGGCGTCATCGTGCTGGATGCCGGCAGCTGGGACTCGGTGCTGCGCATCATGCCGTCGGTCGTCATCTCCGAGGCGCTGATCGACGATGCCGCCTCCGTGATCGAGGAAACCCTCGCCGCCTTGTCCGGCCTGTAGCACCGATAGAACCCCGGGTAGGTGGCGGTGAGCGTGCGGCGGAAGCCGTCTGATCGCCGCCGCCGCAGGGAGCACGGCCACCGACCGCACGTTGCGGTGACCGGGTCGGCGTCACACCTCAGTGTCGGCGAGCGCCACCGTCTGCGGCTGGTGAACGACGGGGAAGTTCACGGATGCGCCGATGAAACAGAGGCCGGCGGCCTCCGCGTGCAGGGACTGCGCGAGTTCGACCTGGCCGGGGTCGGCAACCGTGACGCGCGGTCGCAGGGTCACCTCGGTGAAGTGGCCGCCACCATCCGTCGTCTGGGCCATCGACCCGGTCGCGTCGTCGGTGTAGTCGACGACCTGCACGCCGTGCTTCACGGCGACGTGCAGGTAGCTCATCAGGTGGCATTCGCTGAGGGCGGCCAGCAGCAGTTCCTCCGGGTTCCAACGGTCGGCGTCCCCGTGGAAGGTCGGATCGGCCGATGCGCTGATCGGCTCCTTGCCGGGCGCGGTGATCAGGTGATCCCGGCCGTAGTCCCGGTAGCTGCTCGTGCCGGTGCCTCGGTTGCCTGTCCAGGCGATGTTCACGGCGTAGTGGTGGTGTGCACCGATCACGGCGCCTCCTTCGATTTGCGCGGCTCTGCGGGCCGATTCGCGGCCGACAACGGGCCGTAATGCGGCCAGGGAACCGATTGTCGCAGCAATTCGCCGCGCCTCCCGTCGCATCGATCGGTAAACTGGTCAGATCATGACTGACACGCTGACGCCTTCGACCTCCCCGTCCACCCCCGCCGCACCGGTTTACACCGTGCCGCAGGAACGCAAGATCGTGACCGCGATCCCGGGTCCGCGCTCGAAAGAACTCCAGCAGCGCAGGCTCGCCGTCGTCTCCGGCGGCGTCGCATCCGCTTTGCCCGTCTACATCGCCAAGGCGAACGGCGCCATCCTCGTCGACGTCGACGGCAACCAGTTCATCGACCTGGGCGCCGGCATCGGCGTGACCACGATCGGCCACACCGAGACCAGCGTGGTCGCGGCCGCCGTCGAACAGACCCAGGACTTCATCCACACCCTCTTCACCATCACGCCCTACGAGGAGTATGTGCGCGTCTGCGAACTTCTCGCCGAGCACACCCCCGGCTCCTGGCCGAAGAAGTCGGTGCTGATCAACTCGGGCGCCGAGGCCGTCGAGAACGGTGTCAAGATCGCCCGCAAGCACACCGGCCGCCGCGCCGTCGCCGTGCTCGACCACGCCTACCACGGTCGCACGGTGCTGACCATGGCCATGAACTACAAGGCCATGCCCTACGCCACCGGCTACGGCCCCCTCGCCAGCGATGTCTACCACGCCCCCAGCTCCTACCCGTATCACGACGGTCTGAGCGGCGCGGATGCCGCGGCGCGCACGATCGCGTACCTCGAGAAGGTCGTCGGACCCACCGACCTGGCTTGCCTGGTCGTCGAGCCCATCCAGGGTGAGGGTGGCTTCATGGTTCCGGCCGAGGGCTACTTCAACGCCCTGCAGACCTGGTGCACCGCGAACGGCGTCGTCATGATCGCAGACGAGATCCAGAGCGGCATGGCCCGCACCGGCAAGTACTACGCCAGCGAGCACTTCGGCTGGACCCCCGACCTCGTGCTCACCGCCAAGGGCATCGCCGGCGGCATGCCGCTGGCCGCCGTCACCGGCCGCGCCGAGATCATGGATTCCTCGCAGCCCGGCGGCCTCGGCGGAACCTTCGGCGGTAACCCGGTCTCCTGCGCCGCGGCCATCGCGGTCTTCGAGTCGATTGAGCGAGGCGATCTGCTCGCCGAGGGTGTGCGTATCGAGAACACCCTGCGCGCCGGCCTCGGTTCTCTCAAGGAGAAGTACGACATCATCGGCGAGATCCGCGGTCGCGGCGCCATGATCGCCATCGAACTCGTGCAGCCGGGCACCGGTGACACGGAGAAGGCGCCGAACGCCGCCGCCGTGTCCTCCATCGCCGCCTACGCCGCCCAGCACGGCGTGTTGCTGCTCACCGCCGGAACCTACGGCAACGTGCTGCGCTTCCTCCCGAGCCTGGCCGTGAGTGATGCCCTCCTGAACGATGCCCTCTCGGTCATCGACGACGCCATCGCCGCGCTTTAGGCGCGAAGCACACACCGTGACAACGACATTCGAGGTGCCAATCCACGCCGGGCAGACGTTCTTCGTCCCCGATGCGGTCGAACTGGCCGTGGTCGAGCGCAGCGGCTTCATCGAATCGAGGCATGCCGGCAGCGCGGTCGTGCTCACCAGCGAGGGCGCGGTTTTGCGCGCCCTCGGCGATGTGACCACCCCGATCTTCCCGCGGTCGTCGATGAAGCCCTTCCAGGCCATCGCCGTGATGGCCAGTGGGGTCACCCTGCGCGGGGAAGACGCCGCCATCGCGACCGCCAGCCACACCGGAACGCAGCGCCACGCCGACCTCGTGCGCGGGCTCCTCGCCCGCGCCGGCATCCCCGAGACGGCGCTCGCCTGCCCGGCGGCCTGGCCGGACGACTCTCCCACCCGCGACGCCCTGGTGCGACTGGGGGCCGCCAAGGCCCCGATCTACATGAACTGCTCGGGCAAGCACGCCGCGATGCTCGTGGCCTGCCAGCAGAACGGCTGGGCGCTGTCTGGATACTTGGAGCCGGCGCATCCGTTGCAGAAGCGCATTCTCGACGTGGTGGAGCGCTTCACCGGCGAGCGGCCGTCGGCGTCGGGCATCGACGGATGCGGCGCGCCGGTTCACGCGCTGTCCCTCACCGCTCTGGCACGCGGCATCGCCCGCATCGCCACGTCCAAGTCAAACTCGCCGTTCGCGATCTACCGCGAGGCCGGCTTCCTCGGCGAGGCAATACGGCAGAACGGCTGGGTCATCGCCGGACCCGGCATGCCCGACACGGTCGTGATCGACCGCCTCGGACTGTTCGTGAAGACCGGCGCGGAGGGCATCTGCGTCGCCTCCGCCGCCAACGGCACGACGGTCGCCCTCAAGATTCTCGACGGCAGCCTGCGGGCAACCGCCATCGTGGCCCTGCGTCTGCTCGCGGACTCCGGTGCGATCGCACACAGCGACGTCGAGGCCATTCTGCCCGAGCTGCACCTGATGGTGCTGGGCGGCGGGCTCCCGGTCGGGGAGATCCGCGCCAGCTACGTGTAGGGCGCGGGCCGGGAGTCAGCCCAGTTTTGCCAGCCGCTTCTCCTTGGCCGCCCGGGATACCTGGGCGGTGACCACGATCACCAGGGCGAAAATGAACACCGCCGACGCGATCACGTTCGCCTCGGCCGGGATCCCCCGGGCGGCGGACACGTAGATGTACTTGGGGAACGTGGTGACGGCGCCGGAGTTGAAGTTGGTGATGATGAAGTCATCGAAGCTCAGCGCGAAGGAGAGCAGCGCGGCCGCCAGGATGCCGGGCAGCAGGAGCGGAAAGGTGATCCGCGCGAACACCTGGGTTGCCGAGCCGTAGAGGTCCCGGCCGGCCTCCTCGAGCGCGGGGTCGAGGCTCGCGACACGCGCCTTGACCGTCACCACCACGAAGCTGATGCAGAACATAGTGTGAGCCAGGATGATCGTGGACATGTCCTTCGGCACGCCGAGCGACAGGAACTGCGCGGCCAGGCCGGCGCCGAGCACGACTTCCGGCGTGGCCATCGGCAGGAACAGGAGCAGGCTCGTCTGCGACCGGAACCGGAACCGGTACCGCACGAGGGCGATCGCGATCATGGTGCCGAGCGTGGTCGCGGCCACCGTGGCCACTACGCCGATCAGGATGCTGTTGCCGAACGCCTCGCAGACGGCGCCGTTCTGAACTTGGCACACGTTCAGCCACTTGTCGAAGGTGAACCCGCGCCAGGTGATGTTGGACTTGAGCGAGTCGTTGAACGAGAACACGAACGTGTAGACGATCGGCACCATCAGGAAGATCAGCGCCATCACCGTGTAAAGCGGCAGCAACCACTTGCCCAGGGAGATTTTCACAGCAGCTCCTCCGTGCCCGACCGTTTGACGTAGACGCTCACGATCACCAGGATCACCGACATCAGGATGATCGACAGCGCGGCCGCCGCCGGATAATTCTGCAGCACCAGGAAGTTGGCCTCGATCACGTTACCGATCATCTGGGTGTCCGGTCCGCCGAGGAAGTCCCGGCTCGCGTTGATGTAGTCGCCGGCCGCCGGGATGAAGGTCAGCAGGGTTCCGGCCACGATGCCGGGCATCGACAGCGGGATCGTGATCTTGCGGAACACGTCGAACGGATGCGCGTAGAGGTCGCTGCCGGCCTCGAGGTAACGCAGGTCGAGCCGTTCGAGCGTCGTGTAGAGCGGCAGGGTCATGAACGGGATGAAGTTGTAGGTGAGCCCGAAGATGACGGCGAAAGCAGTGCCCGTGAAATGGGCATCCGGTGCCAGCAACGACAGAGCCTTGAGCGAGGTGATCACGAACGACTCGTCGGACAGGAGCTGCTTCCAGGCCAGGGTGCGCAGCAGGAAGCTGATGAAGAACGGGGCGATCACCAGCACCAGCATGAGGCTCTGCAGCAACGGCCAGGGCCGCGCCTTCACGCCGATGAAGTACGCCAGCGGGTAGCTGAACACCAGGGCGAGCAGCGTGGCGATCAGCGCGTAGCCGAAGGAGCGCATGATGTGCGGCCAGTAGGCCGTGATCACGTCGACGTAGTTCTCCCAGCGGAAGGCGTAGGAGTACTGGCCGACGTCGCCGAATTCCGAGGGAGCCTGGAACGACGTCAGCAGCAGCGAGACGAGGGGGGCCAGAAAGAACAGCACCAGGTAGAGGATGCCCGGCAACAGCAGGAGCAGCGCGATCGGACTCTTCCGGCGCGGCGCCGGTTCGGGCGCGGTGGTGCTGGTGGAGAATGCCGCGAACGCCACCCTAGGCTCCCTCAAGCTCCGTGAGCAGGGAGGAGCGTTTCTGGGTCGCGATGCTCCGGGTGCTGTCGTCCGCCTCGAAACGGGGCTCCGCCGAGGCGTCGTCCTCGAGCCCGAAGCCGTGTTCGATGTTCCAGTCCAGCCAGACCTCGGACCCCTCATGGGCGACGGGGCCGAACGCCATGTTCTGCGCGAAGACGATGAGGGTGCCGACGCCGGCGACCTCGACCAGGTACTGGGTGCTGACCCCACTGAACGAGACGTCGATCACCCGGCCGGGACCCATCAGGTTGCGGGCGACGTCGGCGACGGGTTCGGTCACGTGCAGGGTCAGCTTCTCCGGGCGGACGCCGATGGTGACCTCGCCGGTGTGCCGGTGCGCGCGCGCCGCCGGAACCACGACTTTCTGGCCGGCCACGGCCACGGAGATGGCCTCGCTCGTGCTACCGACCACGGGGCCGGTGAACAGGTTCGACTGGCCGAGGAAGTTAGCGACGAACGCCGTGCGCGGCAGCTCGTAGAGTTCCTCGGGGGCGCCCATCTGCTCGATCCGGCCCTTGTTCATGACCGCGACGGTATCGGCCATGGTCATGGCCTCCTCCTGGTCGTGGGTGACGTGCAGAAACGTGAGGCCGACCTCCTCCTGGATGGTCTTCAGCTCGAGCTGCATCTGGCGCCGCAGCTTCAGGTCGAGCGCGCCGAGGGGCTCGTCGAGCAGCAGCAGGGCCGGCCGGTTGACGATCGCGCGGGCGAGGGCCACGCGCTGCTGCTGTCCGCCGGAGAGCTGTTGCGGGCGGCGGGCGGCGAGGTGGTCCAGTTCCACCAGGCGGAGCGCCTCGTGAGCCTTGGCGACCGGGTCGTCGATCCGCCGGCGGCGCAGCCCGAAGGCGACGTTCTCCGACACCGTCATGTGCGGGAAGAGGGCATAACTCTGGAACACCGTGTTGACCGGACGCTGGAAGGATTTCTGGTTCGTCACATCCGTGCCCCCGATCAGGATGCGCCCGGCCGTCGGTTCCTCGAGGCCGGCCACCAAGCGCAGGGTCGTGGTCTTGCCGCAGCCGGACGGGCCGAGCAGCGCGAAGAACGACCCCGCGGGGATCTTCAGGTCGAGATGCTCAATAGCGGTGAAGCCCGGGAACCTCTTCTGGATGCCCACCAGCTCCAGGTCGGCCCCCGCGCTGGCGAACTCTCCGTTGGCCATCCCTACGAGCCCAGCAGGATGCCCTGGAAGGCGGCGTCGTACTTTTGCTCCTCCGCGCCGGTCAGGGTGCGGAAGACGCGAGCCTTGGCCAGGGTCGTGTCGTCCGGGAAGATCAGCTGGTTGTTCGCGAGCTCGGGGTCGATTGCCATCGCGGCTTCCTTGGCGCCGGCAACGGGGGTGATGTAGTTCACGTAGGCGGCGACCTCGGCGGCGACGGCCGGGTCGTAGTAGTAGTCGATGAGTTTCTCGACATTCTTCTTGTGCGTGGAGCCGATCGGCACCAGAAAGTTGTCGTTCCAGAGGGTGCCGCCCTTGTCGGGGACCACAAACTCCCATTTGTCCCCGTTCTCGGCGTTGAGCTGCACGATGTCGCCGGACCAGACGATGGCGGCGAGGGTGTCCTCGTTGATGAGGTCTTCCTTGTACGCATTGCCCTTGATGTTGCGAACCTGGCCGTCGCCGACCTGTTTCTCCAGCACGTCGATCGCGGCGAAGAACTCGTCGTCGCCCCAGTCGCCCGCGATGTCGACACCCATGTCGAGCATGATCAGTCCCATGGTGTCGCGCATCTCGGACAGAACGCCGACCCGGCCCTTGAGGTCGGAGCTCCACAGGTCCTCGACCGAGGCGATGCCGTTCGGAAGTTTCTCCTTGTTCCAGCAGATGCCGGCGAACCCGCCCTGCCACGGCAGGCTCATCTTGCGGCCGGGGTCGAACCCGACGTCTTTCAGGGACGGGAGCAAGTTTTTCAGGTTGGGGATGTTGGCCTGGTCGAGTTCCTGGGTGTAGCCGAACCGGATCCAGCGGCCGACCATCCAGTCGGTCAGGCAAACGGTGTCGGCGCCGATGTCCTGACCGAGGGCGAGCTGGTCCTTGACCTTGCCGTAGTAGGTGTTGTTGTCGTCGACGGCCTCGGTGTACTCGACCTTGATACCGGTTTCGGCCGTGAACGCATCCAGTGTGGGGTAGTCGCCGGCGTCATCGACGTCGATGTAGAGCGCCCAGTTGTCCCAGCGCACGAGCTTGCTGCTGTCGGACTCGTCGGGGGCGGCGGTGGGCTTCGTGGCCCCTCCGGTCGAGCATGCGGCGAGCGCCAGGGCTGCGGCCCCGCCACCGGCTCCGGCGAGCAGAGCGCGGCGCCCCATCGTGGTCGCCCGGGCCTGTCGGACCAGCTGAGCGATCATGGGATCTGCGGGCAACGGCCTGGGCTTCATGGTCGGGTCTCCTTGCACTTCTCAGCGGATGAGCTCTCACAGCTTTCATTGCGAGTTGCTAGATACTTGCACAGGAGCGCCTCCTGCGCACCCAAGAGTGACCGAATCGTTAATTTTTGGTCAGATCACGCACGAAATCAGCACTCTATGGCGACACTCTCAATCGAAATGAGCTGTTCGGCGGCGGTAGGATTTCGCTCAGGCCAGAGTGGTCCACCGCCCGGAGGTCCACCGCTGAGGGTTTGAACCAATTCGACGGAGATTTTCACCATGAGGGCCGTTTTTGGCCCCAAAAACGGTTTTTGAATCAAAATCTCCGTCGAATTCGTTAGACAAGGGAGCGCCATGAAGGTCGCAGTTCCGGCAGAAATCAAGAACAACGAGTTCCGGGTGGCGATCACCCCGGCCGGCGTACACGACCTCGTGGCGCACGGGCACGAGGTGTTGATCGAAACGGGGGCCGGGCTCGGCTCCGGGCTCAGCGACGAGAACTATGCGGCGGCGGGCGCGACGATCATGCCGGATGCCGCGTCAACCTGGGCCGCCGCCGACCTGCTGCTCAAGGTGAAGGAGCCCGTGGCGAGCGAGTACGGTTATTTTCGCCCCGATCTGCTGCTGTTCACCTACCTGCACCTGGCCGCGGAACCCGCCCTGACCCGTGCGCTGCTGGAGGGCGGTGTCACCTCGATCGCCTACGAGACCGTGCAGCTGCCGACGCGGGCGCTGCCGCTGCTCGCGCCGATGAGCGAGGTTGCGGGCCGCCTGGCACCCATCGTCGGCGCCAATGCGATGCTCAAGCCCAACGGCGGACCGGGCCTGCTCGTGCCCGGGGTGCCCGGAACGCATCCGGCTCGGGTCACCGTGCTCGGCGGGGGCGTGGCCGGCACGGCAGCCATGCAGGTCGCCCTCGGGCTCGGCGCCCAGGTGACCGTGCTCGACACCAACCTGTTCCGCCTGCGCGAAATCGACGCGCTGTACTACGGGCGGGTGCAGACCATCGCCTCGAACAGCTACGAGATCGACCGGGCGCTGGTGTTGTCCGACCTGGTGATCGGATCGGTCCTGATCCCCGGGGCCAGGGCCCCCAAGCTAGTCAGCAACGAGCTCGTGGCCCGGATGAAGCCGGGCAGCGTGCTCGTGGACATCGCTGTGGATCAGGGCGGCTGCTTCGCCGACTCCCACCCGACGACGCACGCCGATCCGACGTTCACTGTGCATCAGTCCCTGTTCTACTGCGTGGCGAACATGCCCGGGGCCGTGCCGAGCACCTCCACCTATGCGCTCACCAACGCCACGCTTCCCTATGTTCGGCTGATCGCGAACCGAGGCTGGAAGGACGCGCTCCGAACGGATGCCGCGCTCGCTTTCGGCCTGTCCACGGTCGGCGGCCTCATCACCAGCGGCCCGGTCGCGAGTGCGCACTCGCTGCCGCTCCGCGGTCTGGTGGACGCGCTGGCCTGATCCACGGCGGGACGGCGGCGGGGCCGGCACCGCTGAACTGTGCTGTGGGACTGTGCTGCGGGACTTCGCGGCCGGCGGCTACACGACCTGGGCCCGCAGCGTGGCCCGGTGCACGGCGCCGTCCGGGCGCAGTACCCACACCCGACCTCGGTTGGGTGCCAACGGCGGAGGCAGGTCCCGGCGTCGGCTGATGGCCCGGTAGTCGGCCAGGCTGCAGCCGTCGAAGACCAGGTCCGCGTGCGGGCGCAGGGCACCCAGCAGGGACCACTGCGCCTGCCACGCGTCCACGTCTCCGACGAAGGCGGTGCCTGATTGTGACTCACTCAGCCGGAGCGACGCGCCTGCTCGCGCGGCCTCCGCCAGCTCGCCGTGGGACACCGCGGCGAGGTCGACGACCCGCGCACCGGGAACCGTTCCCAGCACTGCGGCCGAGCAGGACGGCGAGTCCGACACGACGAGAAGGGTCTGCCCGGGCCGCCCCAGGAGTGCGGCGGCATCCGTGAGTGGCTCGATGTCCCGCTGCGCCGCGACATCCGGGATTGCACCGCTCTGCTCCGGCGCGAGGAGCTGGATGCGATGGTCCTGCCAGCTCCCGCCGCCGGGCGGAAGGCGGTCGTCGAACAGGGCAGCCACTCCTCCGGCCGCGACGTGCTCGGCGACATCGGGCAGGCGCAGCACCAGCCGTCTCTGGCACAGGGCAGGCAGGGACTGCAGCGATCCGGTGAGCCTTTGCGCGGCGATGACGATCCGCAGGCCGCCCTCCGCGCCGTCGCGGAGCAGCCCGACGAGCAGTTCGAGGGCCGCCGGACGGTGCTCCTGGTCCCAGCGGGCGTGCACGCTATCGAAGTCGTCGAGAAGCAGCAGCCGGGCAGCCGGACTCTCGCCGGCGTCGAGGCATTGGCGCGCCTTGACGAGGCAGTCCCACACCGCCTCGACGTCCGCTCCGAGCAACACGGCATCTCCAACGGGCGCGAACCCCGCCGCGACCGACGCCAGCGCCGTTGACTTGCCCGAGCGGGGACCGCCGATCACGAGCAGGCTGCCCTCGGCGATCGGCTCGTAGCGGGCCACCCGGTAGCGCTGCAGTTCCGGCTCGTCGAGCAAGCCCAGCAGACCGCCGGGCGCGGCACGAGCGTCGGGAACGGCACGGTCGTGCCCGGCCGCCACCGCGGCGCCGCCGAACGCACTCTCGTCGGCCGCCGTTCCGCCCGCGACGAGGGCGAGGAGGTCCTCGCGTCTTACCGTCTGAGGTAGCAGGTCGAGCCAGGGGCGCCGAGGGTTCGGCGCATCGGCGTCCGCGGCTGCGAGGGAGCGGATCTCGCGCGGCGAGGTCGTCGCCACCTGGCAGAGCACGGGCCCCGAGGAGTCCGCGGCGATCAGGCAGCGGCCGGCTTGGTCCGCGCCGAGGGCCGCGGCCGCATCCGTGCCCAGCACCGCCACGCTGTCGGCGCGGTTGTTCACCCGCAGCGACACCCGCAGCGTGCAGTTGGCGAGCAGGGCGTCACGCACCACACCGGTGGGCCGCTGGGTGCAGAGGATCAGGTGCACGCCCAGCGACCGGCCCCGCGCGGCTATGTCGACGAACAGAGCGTGCAGGTCGGGGAATGCGGTGAGCATGGTCGCGAATTCGTCGACCACGATCACGAGCCGCGGAAGCGCCCCGCCGGCATCCTGCCTCCGCAGGTCCACGATGTCACGCGCGCCGGCACGCCCGAGTACGCGTTCGCGGTACCGCAGCTCGGCGGCCAGGCTGTCCAGCGCCCGGGCGGCCTGGTGCACGTCCAGGTCGGTGATCAGACCCACGCAGTGTGGAAGGGCGCAGAGCGGGGCGAACGCGGCCCCACCCTTGAAATCGACCAGCAGGAACGTCACCTCGTCGGGGCCGGCCGCCGCCGCCATCGCCGCCACCCAGGTCACCAGCAGTTCGCTTTTGCCGCTGCCGGTCGTGCCGCCGACGACCGCGTGCGGCCCTGCCCCGACCAGGTCGAGCGACACCTCCCCCGCTTCTCCCACCCCGATGACGCAACGGAGGTTCGGCGATTGGGGCTGCCCATGCGGTGCCCGATTCCCGGGCTGGAAGCCGGAGAGCTCACCAAGGGCAACGGATGCGGGGACCCGCCGCGCATTCTGGACCAATCCAGCCGCCGCGGCCCGGGCGCTTAGCACGCGGGCGACCACGATCGCCTGTTCGACGGTAATCAGCTCGGGCCGGAAGCCACTTCCCCAGGCGTGCACGCTGGAGCGCAGCACCTCAGCCCGGCCGGGACCCTGCACCCGCACGATGGTGGCGCAGCCCCACGGCAATTCGGCGAGAGTCCCGGCCAGGGCGACGACCAACCCCGACCCCGGGGGTGCCCCGCCCAGGGTGCCCCGCCCGACGGCGCCTGGCAGATCACGAGGCGGCGGGCGCAGGACTGCCCGGTGTCGTGCGGGAGGGCGACCGCCCATTCCCAACCGCGATCAGGCACGGTGAGTCCGACCTGGTCTGGAGCCAGGGAGCAGGCCAGCTGCACCAGCAGCCCGCGGGCCAGCGCCTGCCCGAGCGACAGCGGTCCGACGATGCCGATACCACCGCCGGCATCGGCGTCGATCGGTGCCTCGGTGAGCGCGGCAGCCCAGTCGCGCACGTCGCGATGCTCGTCGGGAGCGGCGCCGCCGTCGAGGCGTAGCCCGCTGGGCACCGCACCGGAGCCCAGGCTCACGTCTGCTCCCGAACCGGTCCAACGGATGGCGGCGTGCGGGGCGGCGACGATGCTGTTGGCCGAGGGCGTGCGCCGCCAGTGCGCGCGAAGCAGCTCCTCATGGCGCAGGGCCACCTCGGCCCGCAGTGTCGCCAGTGCCTGCTCCTGGTCGAGGGCGTTGGTGCGCCGGGCGCGGCGGCCCGTGCGCCGCGCGTCGAGCATGCCGGCCACGGCGATGACCGGGCCGAGCACCGCGAAGATCAGCACGAAGGCTGAGCCCGTGATCAGCCAGATCGCCCCGGCCGCGGCCAGCGGCGCCACGCTTGCGATGAGCGGGAAGCCAAGCGGCGGCAGGGCGGCAGGGCGGGTGGGGAGGGTCAGCGGGACATCGGCTCGGATCACCGCATCAGTCCATCACTCCGGAGGCAGGCGCGACCGCGCGCGCCGGCATCCGTCCCGGGATGACGGCCGGCCGGGTTGGGGAGGGGCCGGCTGAGTGAGTCCGGATCGATCGGTTGCATCGCTCACAGCGTCGAACGAATTCGACGGAGAATCTCGTTTGTAACTGCTTTTGCAAAGTATTTCGGGCTGTTTTAAGCAAAATCTCCGTCGAATTCGTTCGGGTCGACTGCGTCCGCGTTGGCGTCGGCTCGGCGGCGGCAGCGGCGTCGGCTCGGCGGCGGCAGCGGCGTCGGCTC
>NZ_PJJU01000024.1:0-25014 GCF_002929635.1 Cryobacterium sp. M25
AGCGGCGTGCGGCCGTTAAGGCGCTCCGAAACACCCACGGATAGAGCAGGGGAGCCAAAATCTCCGTCGAATTCGTTCGGGACGGAGCCGCTGACACCGGCTCAGGGCAGCTGCACGGCGGCGAGGGCGAGGGTGGCGATCAACGTCCAGGAGGTCAGACCCACGAGGAGGGCCCTGCCTCCGGTGCGCAGGATGGAACCGAGGTTCACGGCGGCGCCGAGCCCGAAGAGCGCGGCCGCGAGCAGGTAGGTCTGCACGGTGTCCGCGCCGGCCAACACGGCGTCCGGCAGCGGGGCGAACGTGCGCACGAGAACGGCGGCCAGGAAACCGGCCACGAACAGGGGCACGAGCGGCGGGCGGGACACGGGGGCATCCGTCACCGTGGCGACGTGCGTCTCGCGGCGGCGCTCGCCGACGGCGATGACGGCGACGATCGGCGCGAGTAGCAGCACCCGGGTGAGCTTCACGACGACGGCCACGGCCAGCGCGGCGGGCCCGGCGATCTGCGCGGTCGCGACGACCTGGCCGACGTCGTGCACGCCGGCGCCAACCCAGTGCCCGAACTGCAGATCGGTCAGACCGAGCGGATGCCACAGCACCGGCAGCACCGCGATGGCCAGCGTGCCGCAGAGGGTGACCAGGGCGATCGGGGTGGCGGTGTCGACATCCTTCGCCTTGACCACTCCGCTCATCGCGGCGATCGCGGACGCCCCGCAGATGGAGAAGCCGGTGGCGATCAGGATCGGCTGGCGGCCGGGCAGGCGAACCGTGCGCCCGAGCCAGTAGGTGCCGACGAAGGTGAGCAGCACGATCAGGACGGTGGTCATGATGGTCACCCAGCCCAGGCCCAGGATGTCCACCAGGCTCAGCTTCAGGCCGAGCAGCACGATGCCGATGCGCATGAACCGGGTGGCCGCGAGCTTCAGGCCCGGGGAAAGGACTCCCGTCAACGCACGGTGGGCGACCGGGAGATTACCGGCGACGATTCCGAAGGTGACAGCGAGCGTGAGCAGCGGCAGGGCAGGGAAGACCGCGTGGGCGATTCCGGCGAGCAGCGCGGCCGCGGCCGCGACCAGCACACCGGGCAGCCACATTGCACCGAGTTTACGGACATCTTTGCCCGCGGCGGGCCTGGTACCCGTCGCCGACCCGTGAGAAAAGCCCCTCTCCCGCACGGGGACAGGGGCTTTGCTCACGGCTCGTCGGAGTGCTGCAGCCGATCTACCGGTGGTGGAAACGGGCGACCATCGGGCAGTCGAACGGGTCGCGGGCGCCGAGCCCGACCTTGTTCAGGTAAGCGATGACGATGCCGTAGGACTCGAAGAGCGACGTCTCCGTGTAAAGGATGTTGTGCGTCTTGCAGTATTCCTTGGTGATCTCCTGGGCCTTGTGCAGGTGCGGCCGGGCCATGTTCGGGAACAGGTGGTGCTCGACCTGATAGTTGAGCCCGCCCATGAACGTGTCCATGAACGTGCCGCCGCGGATGTTGCGGGAGGTGAGCACCTGGCGGCGGAGGAAGTCCACTTTGCTCTCGTGGGGGAGCTGCGGCATGCCCTTGTGGTTCGGCGCGAAGGACGCCCCCATGTAGACGCCGAAGACGGCCAGCTGCACGCCGATGAACGCGAACGCCATGCCGACGGGGAGGAAGTAGAAAATCGCGGCGACGTAGAGCACGATGCGGGTGGTCAGCATACTGATCTCGAGCCAGCGCTTGTCGACCTTCTTCTTGCCGAAGACGGTTTTGAAACCCTGCACGTGCAGGTTGAACCCCTCGGCCATCAGGAGCGGGAAGAAGAGATAGCCCTGCTTGCGGGTGACGAACGAGCCGAGCCAGCTGACCTTCGCTGCGTCCTCTTCCCGAAAGACGATGAAGTCGGGGGCGATGTCCGGGTCCTTGCCGATGACGTTCGGATTGGCGTGGTGACGACTGTGCTTGTTCATCCACCAGGCGTAGCTGATGCCGACGAACAGGTTGGCGAGGATGCGCCCGGCGCGGTCATTCGCGCGACCGCCCTCGAACACTTGGCGGTGCGACGCCTCGTGGGCGAGGAACGCATACTGGGTGAGGATGATGCCGAGCACGCCCGCGACGATGAGCTGGTACCAGCTGTCGCCGAGCAGCACGAACGCGGTCCCGGTTCCCAGGGTGGCGAGCACAAGCATGGAGAAGACGAACCAGTAGAAACCGGTGGCGCGCTTCAGAAGTCCAAGGTTGCGCACGGTGTGCAGCAGCGATGAATACTCGGTGGTGGGGTTTTTCGAATCACCACCCGGGCGGGTCTTGACAATGCGCACCGTGGGTGCGACAACAGCTTCCGACATGAGGCCTCTGGTTTGTATCCGGACTTCTCAGTCGGTGATGGAGCAGACACTCGTAAAACAGATATCCATATCCTATGGGCCGGACCCCTTGGAGACGGGTGCTTTCACACCGCTTTCCCAGTCGGTATATGCCCACAGAGGCATATAAGTGGCTTTCAGTTTCCCGGAAAAGCACGTGAAAGTCAGCGCCAGCTGGGAAGCCAGATGTGCAGTTGCCAGAACGTAAACGGGGTCTGGATGCCCGTCCAGAGTGGGTAGAAATACGCGCTGAGGAGCGCGGCCGCCACCAAGAAGCCCAGCACGACCCAGCGTGCCCGGGGGAGCAGGACGCCGATCACGAAAGTGAGGCCGAGGAGCAGGTAGGGCTCGAACGCGATCGTGTAGAACTGGAAGACCGTGCGGTTCAGGTACATCAGCCAGGGCAGGTAGCCGGCGACCAGCCCCATCAGGATCAGGCCGACCTGCCACTCGCGGTAGCGCGCCAGGCGATACACCAGGTAGAAGGCCGCCGCCGTGGCCGCCCACCAGATCATCGGATTCGCAATGCCGGTGATCGCCTCGGAGCAGGTGGCGACGTCGCATCCGTTCTCGCCCAGAGCGGAGCCGCGGTAGTACATGCTTGTCGGGCGGCTCATGAACAGCCAGGTCAACGGGTTCGCCTGATACGGATGCGGCGTGGAGAGCCCCACGTGATAGGTGTAAGCCGCCACCTGGTAGTGCCAGAAGCTTTGCACCGAGTCGGGAATCCAGGCGAGGGCGCCGGTCCACGCGGCCTCCGGCGTAGTGGCCCAGTCGCGGTAGTAGCCTCCCCGGGTGACGAACCAGCCGGTCCAGGAGGCCAGGTAGGTGACGACGGCCACCGGCACGATCAGCAGGAAGGTCGCCGGCGCCTGCTTGAGCACGGCGGCGCTGAACCAGAACGGGAGCCCGGCGCGGCGCCGGGCGAGGGCGTCGACGAAAACAAGGTAGACGCCGAAGGCGGCGAGGAAGTAGATGCCCGACCACTTGACGCTGCAGGCGAGCCCGAAGGCAAGGCCGGCCGCGAGCAGCCAGGGCCGCCGCCACAGGGTCGGCCCCCAGCCCGGCTCCCGCCCGGCCTCACGCGCCTGGACCAGGCAGGCAGACAGCCTGGTGGCGTGCCGGTCCCGGTCGAGCAGCACAGCGCCAAACCCGAGAAGTGCGAAGAACATCACGGAGTTGTCCAGCAGGGCCACGCGCGACATCACGATGGCGTTGCCGTCGATGGCGAAAAGGAACCCGGCGATCACGGCCAGCACGGTCGACCCGAACAGCTTCTTCGCGATCAACATCAGCAGCACGACCGCCAGCACACCGATCAGGGCGGTGGCGATCCGCCAGCCCCAGCTGTGTTCGGGGCCGACGACAGCCATACCCAGTGCGATCAGCCACTTGCCGAGCGGCGGATGCACCACGAACGACGGGTCGGACAGGAAGACATCGGTCTGCCCGGCGGCGAAGAGGGCGTCCGCCCCCTCGGGCCAGGTTGACTCATAGCCGAGGTTGTTGAGAGTCCAGGCGTCTTTCACATAGAAGGTTTCGTCGAACACCAGCGCGTGCGGCACGCCGAGATTCCAGAGTCGCAGCACCGCCGCGAGCAGGGTCACCGCCAGCGGCCCGGCCCAGAAGAAAACGCGGCTTGTCACGAACACGTGACCATCGTAGTGATCCGTGGCTGCGAGACTGGGATCATGATCCTCCTGGCTGCCACCCCGATCGGAAACCTGGGCGACGCGTCAACGCGTCTGATCGAGGCGCTCGGCACGATGACGATTATCGCCGCCGAGGACACTCGGGTCACCGTGCACCTGCTCAAGGCCCTGGGCATCGAGAACCGCCCGCGGCTGATCAGCCTGCACGACCACAACGAGCGCGGCAAGGCGGCCGAACTCGTCGAACTCGCCCGCGACACCGACATCCTGGTGCTCAGCGACGCAGGGATGCCGACGGTATCCGACCCGGGTTTCCACCTGGTGGATGCCGCGGTGGCGGCCGGCGTCGTCGTGTCGGTGTTGCCCGGGCCGTCGGCCGTGCTCGCCGCGCTCGCCGTGTCCGGGCTGCCGACGGACCGGTTCACCTTCGAGGGGTTCCTGCCCCGCAAGCACGGCGACCGGGTTTCGGCCCTCCGCGAGGTGGCCGCGGAGCGGCGCACAATGGTTTTTTTCGAATCGCCCAACCGGCTGGCGGCCTCCCTGACCGATCTGGCTGCGGTGCTCGGGGCCGGGCGCCGCGTCGTGGTCTGCCGTGAGCTGACCAAGTTCTACGAGGAAGTGAAGCGCGGTACCGCGACCGAGCTGGCTGAGTGGGCCGCCGGCGGGGTCAAGGGCGAGATCGCCATCGTGGTCGCCGGGGCGGAGGCACGCGTGCTGGATCTGGAGACCGGGGTGGTCGAGGTGCTCGCGCTGGTGGAGTCGGGCATCCGTCTCAAGGATGCCGCCGCCGACGTGTCCGCCGCCACCGGGCTCGGCAAGCGCGCCCTCTACGAGGCGGCGCTGGAGCGCAAGACGGGCAAGCCCGCCGCGGCCCGAACGGACTTCCAGGCTCTGCCTCTGCCCTGACGTTCCCTGCTCCGAACCAATTCGACGGATATTTTGCCCGCCGCGGCCCGATTCGGGCCGAATCGGGCCAGATTACCGAAAATCTCCGTCGAATTCGCACGCGCAGGCACGGGCGCGGGATGCGGTACAGGACGTCGCCCCGCGTCCGAGGCGCACCATCCGCGTGCATGACGCGGCCGGGGCAGTGGGCGGCATCGCGGCCCAGCTGGCGAAGCTGCGCGGAGCCACCGTGATCGGCCGCCGCGAACCGGACCCGGGCCCGGCCGCGCAGGAGGTGCTGCCGCCGGACTTCGGCCACCCGCACCACGACGATCACCACGACGATCGTGGCACAAGGTAACACGGCCAGCGTCATCCGCTGCTCCTAATAGGATGAGAGCATGTCCGACGGCTCATCTTTTTACATCACCACGCCCATTTTCTACGTGAATGATGTCCCCCACATCGGGCACGCCTATACCGAGGTGGCTGCCGACGTGCTCGCACGCTGGCACCGGCAGTCCGGCGAGGATGCCTGGCTGCTCACCGGAACGGACGAGCATGGGCAGAAGATCCTGCGCACCGCGACCGCCAACGGCGTCACGCCGAAGGAGTGGGCCGACCGTCTGGTCGAAACCGCCTGGAAGCCGCTGCTGAAGACGGTCGACATCCGAAACGACGACTTCATCCGCACCACTGATGTGCGCCACGAAGTGAACGCGCAGAAGTTCCTGCAGCACCTCTACGACTCCGGCCACATCTACACCGGCGAGTACGAGGGCTTCTACTGCGTCGGCTGCGAGGAGTACAAGCAGCCGAGCGACCTCATCGATGGGGTCGGCGAGTACGCCGGGCAGCAGGTCTGCGCCATCCACTCCATCCCCTGCGAGCTGCTGCACGAGAAAAACTACTTCTTTCGGATGAGCACGTTCGCCGACCAGCTCCTCGCCCTGTACGAGGAGAACCCGAACTTCGTACAGCCCGCGTCGGCGCGCAACGAGGTAATATCCTTCGTCAAGCAGGGCCTCAGCGACCTGTCGATCTCCCGCTCCAGTTTCGACTGGGGCATCAAGGTGCCCTGGGACGACAGCCACGTCGTCTACGTCTGGTTCGACGCCCTGCTCAACTACATCACCGCCGCCGGCTACGGCCACGACGACGAGAAGTTCAACCGCCTCTGGCCGGCGACGCACGTCGTGGGCAAAGATATTTTGCGTTTCCACGCCGTCATCTGGCCTGCAATGCTCCTCGCCGCGGGCATCGAGGTGCCTCGGCAGGTCTTCGGCCACGGCTGGTTGCTCGTGGGCGGCGAGAAGATGAGCAAGTCCAAGCTCACCGGCATCGCCCCAAGCCAGATCACGGATACGTTCGGCTCCGACGCCTTCCGCTATTACTTCATGCGCGCGATCAGCTTCGGCCAGGACGGCTCCTTCTCCTGGGAAGACCTGTCCGCCCGGTACCAGTCCGAGCTGGCCAACGGCTTCGGCAACCTCGCCTCCCGCGTGATCGCCATGGTCGTGCGCTATTGCGACGGCGAGATCCCCGTCGCCGGCGACTTCAGCGAGGCCGACGAGCTCATTCGCGGCACCGAGAAGCGGGTGACGGATGCCGCCACACTGGCCATCGGACACCTCGCCATCCACGACGCCATCGCCGCGATTTGGGAACTGGTCGACGAGCTCAACGGCTACATCACCGCCCAGGAGCCGTGGTCGCTCGCGAAGGACCCGGCCAACCGGGACCGACTCGAAGCCGTGCTGGTCACCGCCGTGCGCGGACTGGGCACGCTCGCCGTGCTGCTCTCGCCGGTCGTACCGCAGGCCACGGCGAAGCTCTGGACCGCCCTCGGCGGCATCGGCCTGGTCACCGACCAGCGCATCGACCGGGCCTGGGAGTGGACCGGCGGCCCGCGGGTCTCCCCGCTCGAGGCGCTTTTCCCACGCATCGAGGCCACGGTTGGCTGACGAGCCCGGGCCCGAAGCCGGCCCCGTGCGCCAGCGCGAAAAAGGTGCCGGCCGGGACCTGAGCTACCCGCCGCAGCCCGACCCGCTCGTCGTGCCGGTCTACGACAACCACACCCACTTGGAGATCGCCGACGGCGACCAGTCGCTCAGCGTGGCCGAGCAGCTCGACCGCGCGTCCAGCGTCGGCGTGCGCGGCGTCATCCAGGTCGGCGGCGACCTGAAGACCTCGCGCTGGTCGGCCGCGATGGCCGCCCGGGAGCCGCGCATGCTCGCGGCCGTCGCCATCCACCCCAACGAGGCCCCGGTCTACGAGGCCGCCGGCACCCTCGACGACGCCTTGGCTGAGATCGCCGAGCTGGCGACGCGCCCGCGCGTGGTCGCCATCGGGGAGACCGGACTGGACTTCTTCCGCACCGGCCCCGAAGGACACGCCAGCCAGCTCCGCTCCTTCGAGGCGCACATCGACATCGCCAAGCAGAACGGCCTCGCGCTGCAGATCCACGACCGCGACGCCCACGCCGCGGTGATCGAGACCCTGCTGCGGGTCGGCGCGCCCGATCGCACCGTCTTCCACTGCTTCTCCGGCGACATCGAGATGGCCCGCATCCTCGCCGACAACGGCTGGTACCTCTCGTTCGCGGGAACCGTGACCTTCAAGAACGCCCAGAATCTGCGGGAGGCCCTGGCCGCGGTGCCGCGCCGGCTGCTGCTGGTCGAGACGGATGCCCCGTTCCTCACCCCCGCACCCTTCCGCGGCCGCCCGAACGCGCCGTACCTGCTGCCGCACACCCTGCGCGCCATGGCCGACCACCTCGAAACGGAGGCCACCATTCTCGCCACCCAGATTTCGTCCAACACCGAACTCGTCTACGGACGGTGGGACGCCGAACCGGTGACGGTCACCGAGCCAGAGCCCGACACGAGCCCGTTCGGAGGCCTCGCATGACCCCGCCCCGCCACGGCTACGCTCCCGGAGACGAACCCGAGGCCGGCACCCGACCCGTCAGCGACGAAGTGACCGGCGGCCGGCACGCCGCGCCGGCCGCCGTGCCGGAGCCGGCATCCGCTCTCGAAACGGATGCCGAGCCCGCGGATCCCGCTGCAGCACCCGCTGCTGCTCCAGCCGCCGCTCCCGGCGCACGGTCCCTCCTCGGCCCCGCCGAGATCCGCGACCTGGCCGAGATGCTGGGCGTCAACCCCACCAAGAAGCTCGGCCAGAACTTCGTCATCGACGGCAACACCGTGCGCCGCATCGTCAGGGTCGCAACCGTCTCACCCGGCGACACCGTGCTGGAGGTGGGCCCCGGGCTGGGATCCCTCACGCTGGGGCTGCTCGAGACCGGCGCGACCGTCGTGGCCGTGGAGATCGATGACCGGCTCGCCGAGCAGCTGCCGCTGACGGTCGAGCTGATGCATCCCGGCGCGCCGCTCACCGTCATCCGCAACGACGCGCTCAAGATCACGGAACTGCCCGGCGACCCGAGCCGCCTCGTGGCGAACCTGCCGTACAACGTGTCGGTGCCGGTGCTCCTCTACCTGCTGGAGCACTTCGCCTCCATCCGGGCCGGAGTGGTCATGGTGCAGGCCGAGGTGGGGGAGCGCCTCGCGGCGCCATCCGGCAGCAAGGTCTACGGCAGCCCGAGCGTCAAGGCCGCCTGGTACGGGGCATTCCGCCCCGCCGGCAAGGTCAGCCGTCAGGTGTTCTGGCCGGTTCCCGGCGTCGATTCGATCCTGATCGCCTTCGAACGGCGCGCCCGGCCGCTCGAATCCGAGGAATTGCGCCGCGCCACCTTCGCCCTCGTCGATGCCGCGTTCCAGCAGCGCCGCAAAATGCTGCGCAAGTCGTTGTCCTCCGTTCTCGGTGACCCATCGAGTGCCACCGAGATCATGACGCACGCCGGAATCGACCCTACCGAGCGCGGCGAGCAGCTAACGGTCGAGGACTTCCTGGCGATCGCCCGCGCCCAGCTCGCCGCACACTGACGCGTGCCGCCGCGGGGCAGTCGCGACTGTGCGGCTGGGCTAGGTTAGTCACATGACCAACCCGGCCCCTTCCCCCGTGGTGCATGCGCGGGCGCCCGGCAAGATCAACGTTTTCCTCAAGGTCGGTGCGGTCCTCGAAGACGAGTACCACGAGGTGGCCACCGCCTACCAGGCCGTGTCACTGTTCGAAGACGTGCGCGCTTGGCCGGCCGACGACTTCTCGGTCGTGTTCACCGGCCCCATAGACGCCTCGGGTCTCGCCGTCGACGGCAGCAACCTCGCCATCAAGGCCGCGCGCGCCCTGGCCCGCAAGGCCGGCTATCGCGGGGGAGTGCGCCTCTCGATCGAGAAGAACGTGCCCATCGCCGGCGGCATGGGTGGCGGGTCGGCGGATGCCGCGGCCAGCCTCCTCGCTTGCGACACCCTGTGGGGAACCGACGCCACCCGCGACGACCTCATCGAGATCGCCGCGACCCTCGGCGCTGACGTCCCGTTCGCCTTCACCGGCGGCACCGCCATCGGCACCGGGCGCGGCGACCAACTCAGCCCAGCCCTGGCCAAGGGGCAGTTCCACTGGGTGCTCGCCCTCGCCGACTTCGGCCTCTCGACCCCCGGCGTCTACAACGAGCTCGACCGCCACCGCGAACGCCACGCCCAGGACATCTTCCCTGCCCAGATCCAGCCCTCCGTCGACACCAACGTGCTGCAGGCGCTTCGGGCCGGCGACCCGCGGATGCTGGCCGAGGCGCTGCACAACGACCTGCAGGCTCCCGCGCTGCACCTGGCCCCCGGCCTGGGCAAGGTGCTCGAGTTGGGCGAGGCGAACGGCGCCCTGGCCGGCCTGCTCTCCGGCTCCGGCCCGACCGTGGCCTTCCTGGTCGCGGATGCCGACAGCGCCCTCGAACTGCAGGTCGCCCTGAGCGCGTCCCGGCTGCGCGTGGTGCGCGCCACCGGGCCGGTGCATGGGGCCCGGATCATCCACGACTAGCCCCCCGTTTTGCCGCAACTGTGGCCCGGTCGGACATCTGTTGCCGGTGTGCCGGCAACAGATGTCCGATTCGGCAACAGTCAGGCCACCGGGTGCGAAACCGGGGCGCGCGGGCCTCTCAGCCGCGCCAGCTAAACTCGAAAGCTATGGCACATTTGCTCGGGGCCGAGTCCCTGCACCTTGAATTTCCCACCCGCGTCATTTTTGACAGCGTCACCGCCGGTCTCAACGAAGGCGACCGGATCGGCGTCGTCGGCCGCAACGGCGACGGCAAGTCCACCCTGATGCGCCTGCTCGCCGGCCGGATGGAACCCGACGCGGGCCGCGTCACGCGCCGGCGCGGCGTCACCATCGGCATGCTCGACCAATCCGACGACCTCGCTTCGGGCCAGACCGTGGGCCACACCATCGTCGGCGGCATCGACGAGCACGTCTGGGCGGGCGACGCCAAGGTGCGCGACGTGATTGCGGGACTCGTGCGGGACATCCCCTGGGACGCCCTTGTCGACGACCTCTCCGGTGGCCAGCGCCGCCGGGTGGCTCTGGCCTCCGTGCTGATCGGTGACCACGACGTCATCTTCCTCGACGAGCCCACCAACCACCTCGACGTGGAGGGCATCTCCTGGCTGGCCGGTCACCTGAAGACCCGCTGGGCCACGAACTCCGGCGGCCTGGTGGTCGTCACCCACGACCGGTGGTTCCTCGACGAGGTCTGCAACATGACCTGGGAGGTGCACGACCGCCTGATCGAACCGTTCGAGGGTGGCTACGCCGCCTACATCCTGCAGCGCGTCGAACGCGACCGGATGAGCGCGGCCTCCGAATCCAAACGCCAGAACCTGATGAAGAAGGAATTGGCCTGGCTGCGGCGCGGAGCCCCCGCCCGCACCGCGAAGCCCAAGTTCCGCATCGACGCCGCGAACGAGCTGATCGAGAACGAGCCGCCGCCCCGCGACACCGTGTCGATGCAGTCGATGGCCATGCAGCGCCTAGGCAAGGATGTCGTCGACCTGATCGACATCGGCGTGAAGTTCGGCGAGGAGACCGTGCTGAACGACATCACCTGGCGCATCGCACCGGGCGAGCGCACCGGCATCATGGGCGTCAACGGCGCCGGCAAAAGCACGCTCCTGAACCTGGTAGCCGGAACACTTCTGCCCACCACGGGCACCGTCAAGCGCGGCAAGACCATCAAGGTCGCCGTGCTCACCCAGCAGCTGTTCGAACTCGACGACATCCAGAACGACCGCGTCAGCGAGGTCATCGGCCGTCAGAAGACGTCGTACATGGCCGGCGGCAAGGAAATCACGCCCGGCCAGATGCTCGAGCGCATGGGTTTCATGAGCGCCCAGCTGACCACCCAGGTCAAGGATCTCTCCGGTGGCCAGAAGCGCCGCCTGCAGCTGCTGCTGATCGTGCTCGACGAGCCCAATGTGCTCATCCTCGACGAGCCCACCAACGACCTGGACACCGACATGCTCGCGGCCATGGAAGACCTGCTCGACTCCTTCCCCGGCACCCTCCTCGTGGTCTCGCACGACCGGTACCTGATCGAGCGCGTCACCGACAACCAGTACGCGGTCACCGAGGGCGGCTTCCGCCACCTTCCCGGCGGTGTGGACCAGTACCTCGAGATGCGCAAGAAGCAGACGAGCGGCATTGACAAGCCCGCCGAGGCGAACGCGGCGAACACCTCCGGCGGGAAGGCGTCGCGCAAGCTCGCCATCGGCGGCGCCGACCTCCGCAACGCGCAGAAGGAACTCGCCTCCATCGATCGCAAGGTCGCCAAGCAGAACGCGCGGATCGCGGCCCTGCACGAGAGCCTCGCCGTGCACGACCAGTCCGACTTCGACGGCCTCGGCGTGCTCAGCACCGAACTGCAGACGCTCGAGTCCGCCATCGCCGGCTTCGAAACCCGCTGGATCGAACTCTCTGAGCTGATCGAGGGCTGAAGTCGCAGATGCTGTGACCGCGTGTGACGTTGGCGCGCACGCGGCGCAGCATCTCCCGTTAGCCTTGGAACGTGCCTCGCGATGCAGCGGCACAGACTCCCACTCCTCTTTGACCCGTGGTCCCTCTGTGCCCAAAATCGCGTCGGCACCCACCGCCGTCCAGACGGCACCGAAGCCAACAAGGGGAACCCCATCGTGAACAAGAAACTGCTCGCCGCTCTCGCGGTCGTACCGCTCGTCGCCCTGCTCGCCGGTTGCTCCGGTGCGGCCGCCGACGAGACCGTGAAGATCGGCGTCGTCGGCGCCAGCGACCCATACTGGGCCGTCTACGAGGAAGCCGCGGCGGATGCCGGCATCACCGTCGACATCGTCGACTTCACCGAGTTCGGGCAGCCGAACCCGGCCCTGTCTGCCGGCGAGCTCGACCTGAACCAGTTCCAGCACATCGTCTACCTCGCCGAGTACAACGTGGCCAGCGAAGAAGACCTCGCGCCGGTCGGCGCCACCGCGATCTACCCGCTCGCCCTGTACTCGACCCAGTATGATGACGTCAGCAAAATCAAGAAAGGCGACACCGTCGCGGTGCCGAACGACGCCAGCAACCTGGCTCGCGCGTTGCTCGTACTGCAGTCGGCGAAGCTGATTACGCTCTCCGACGGTGGCAGCATCTACTCGACCCTCGACGATATCGATAAGAAAAAGTCCAAGGTCACCGTGACCGCGCTCGAGGCCTCGCTCACCGCCACGTCGCTTCCCGACGTCGCCGCCGCGATCATCAACAACGACTTCGTCGAGAAGGCCGGTTTGAAGGTTGAGGATGCCCTCGCCCAGGACGACCCTGCCGACCCCAACGCGCTCCCGTACGTGAACGTTTTCGCGGCCCGCGCAAAGGACAAGGACAACGCCACCTACCAGAAGCTGGTCGAGATCTACCAGACCACGAAGGCCGTTCAGGATGGCGTGATCGACGTGTCCGCCGGTTCCGCGGTGATGGTCCAGACCCCGGTCGCCGACCTCGAGGCCTCCCTCGCCACGGTCGAGAAGGACACCGCAGCCCAGAAGTAGCGCCGCCCGACCTCAGCCCAGCACAGCCGCACAGTCCGGCGCCACGCCAGTCAGTAAGGACGTCCCATGCCTGCCCCCACCCCCGTTGTCGAACTGCGTGACGTGAGCAAGGTGTACCTGCCCACGACCCGGGGCGGGGCCGAGGTCGTCGCCATCGACAAGGTCAGCCTCACGATCGACGCCGGGGACGTCTACGGCATCATCGGTTATTCGGGGGCAGGCAAGAGCACCCTGGTGCGGCTTGTGAACGCCCTCGAACGGTCGACGTCGGGCGAGATCCTGATCAACGGCACCGACATCGCCCGCCTGCCCGAGCGGGAGCTGCGCCCGGTGCGGCTGGGTATCGGGATGATCTTCCAGCAGTTCAACCTTCTGGGGTCACGCTCCGTCGCGGCGAACGTCGCCTACCCGCTCGAGGTGGCCGGCCAATCGAAGGAGACGCGCCGGGCCCGGGTTGCCGAGATGCTCGACTTCGTCGGGCTCGGCGACAAGGCGGGCGCCTATCCCGACCAGCTCTCCGGCGGTCAGAAGCAGCGCGTGGGCATCGCGCGGGCCTTAGCCAGCCAGCCGGGCATCCTGCTCGCCGACGAGGCCACCAGCGCCCTCGACCCGGAGACCACCTCCGAGGTTCTGGACCTGCTCGGGCGGGTGAATAAGGAATTCGGGGTCACCATTATCGTGATCACGCACGAGATGGATGTCATCCAGACCTTGGCGACGAAGGTCGCCGTGATGGACCAGGGCCGGGTGATCGAGCGCGGCGACGTGTTCGACGTGTTCTCGAACCCGCAGCAGGCGGCCTCCGCCCGGTTCGTCTCGACCGTGGTCAAGGGTCTCCCTTCTTCGTCGGAACTCGCCGTGCTGCGGCGGCGTCACCCGGGCCGCCTCGTCACGCTGGCGTTCCGCGACAGCAGCGTCGATCAGGCCCGCGTGTTCAGCGAGTTCGTCTCCGCCGGCGTCACCTTCGAGGTCGTCTACGGCGGCATCAACGAGATCCAGGGCCGGTCGTTCGGACACCTGACGCTGGCACTGGCCACGCCGGGGGCGACGGATGCCGCGGCCGACGCCGCCATCGACGCCGCGCTCGACCGGGTGCGAACCCTCACGACCGTGACCGAGGTGCGCTGAGATGGACAGCCTGATCGACCTGTTGCCCGAACTCTGGATCGCCGCGGGGGAGACCCTCTACATCGTCGGCCTCACGCTCTTCTTCGGCGGGATCGGCGGCCTGCTCGTGGGCCTCGGCCTGTATCTGACCCGCGCCGGCAGCATCCTCGAGAACCGCGGGGTCTTCGTGGTGCTGAACCTGCTGGTGAACATCGTGCGGCCGATCCCGTTCATCATCTTCCTGGCCGCCGCCCAGCCGCTGGCCCGGGCCGTGGTGGGAACCGGCATCGGCAACGCGGCGATCATCTTCACGATCTCGCTCGCGGCATCCTTCGCCATGGGGCGCATCGTGGAGCAGAACCTCCTCACGGTGACGCCCGGTGTGATCGAGGCGGCCCGCAGTGTGGGGGCCGGGCCGATCCGGATCATCTTCACGGTGCTGCTGCCCGAGGCGCTCGGCCCGCTCATCCTCGGCTACACCTTCATCTTCGTGGCGCTCGTGGACATGTCGGCGGTAGCCGGCTACGTCGGCGGCGGCGGCCTCGGAAACTTCGCGCTGCTCTACGGCTACCGCCAGTTCAATCCCGTGGTGACCTGGGCGGCCGTGCTGCTGATCATCGTGCTCGTGCAGCTGGTGCAGTTCCTCGGAAACTGGCTGGCCCGGAAGGCATTCCGCCGGTAAGACGACCCCCAAGTGCGGGACATCTTTCGCGCGTTCTTACCGCGCCGGCCATCCCTCGTTCACCTCCGGTTCAGGTGATGCTCCCGAACCGGACATTCGTGGGCTGGAAAGTACACGCGGGGTCGGCCTATTCGAGCCGCTCACACGTCACAGTGGCCCCTTCGCTGCATCATCCTTGCCCAGGGAGTCATCTTGTCGCCGAGCCCGAGCATCGTCTTCTCGGCGTTTGAATCCGCCGCCGACCCCCGATTGCACGGATGGGTGGCTTTCCGTGAGAGCGTGCAGAATGTCGGCACTCCCGTTAGGGCGGTCGCCGTGCGTGACGGGCAACGCGCCGGTCCCTTGCTCACGGGAGCGCCGCGGCACTCCGGTATCTGGCGACTGCTCGCCTCGAACCGGCGCGAGCTCGGCCGTAGCTCCTCCGTCTACGCAACGTTCTCCAGCGCGCGAGCCCACGTCCTCGAACTCAAGGGCCAGTGCGATTCGATGGTCGCCACGGTTGTCACGGGTCCCAAGGCCGGCACACACGGGTGGGTGATCAGCGTCGGTGATGTAGTCGTGATGACTGCAGGGCGCTGGTATGGCGGGGCGTCGACCAGCCGCGAGGCCTCGGCTGGAACCATTGAGGCTTTCCACAGCGCGCTCGTCGGTGCGGACGCCCGTCATGCCACGGAGGCCGGGCAGCGCGGCAACCGGGTACTCTCCGACGAGGAACGGGCCCTGTCCTGGTGACCGTGCGCAAGCACCGCGGAACCCCCATGATCGCCACGGTCGCCGGCCTCTCCGTGCTCGGCTGGCTGGTCTTCGGCTGGCTGGTACCCGGTTTCCAGGCACCCGAGGGCGTGCGGGCGAGTCTCGCACCGGCCGCGTCGGCGGTCATCACCACCGTGCCGCCAGAGGTTGCCCGATCGCTGCCCGCGGCCGAACCAGCGCCCGCCACGCTTGCCCTGCCGACGGTTACGCCTCCGATTGATGGCAATGCGGCGCTCGCCGACCCTGCCTGGGCCGTCCGCGTCGCCCAAGCGGCTGGCATCCCAGTGCGCGCCCTGCTCGGCTATGCAGGGGCGTCCCTGGCCCTGGCGGCCGAACAACCGGGCTGCCACCTCGGTTGGAGTACCCTGGCCGCCCTCGGCAACGTCGAATCCGGTCACGGCAGCCACGACGGTTCGGCACTCGGCGCGGATGGCGCCGCCCGCCCGGGCATCTTCGGCCCCGCACTCGATGGCAGCGCTTTCGCCGCGATGAGCGACACCGATCGCGGAGTCTGGGACGGCAGCACCGAATGGGACCGCGCGGTCGGGCCCCTGCAATTCATTCCGGCGACCTGGCAGCGATGGGGCGCCGACGGCAACGGGGACGGCGTCGACGACCCGCAACAAATCGACGATGCCGCCCTCGCCGCCGGCCGCTACCTCTGCCACTACGGCGAGCTGTCCCGGCCCGATCGCTGGCGCGCCGCCGTGTTCGCGTACAACCACGTCGATTCCTATGTGAACACCGTTGCCGCGACCGCGAATACCTACGCCGCGCTGGCGGGCGCGCGGTGACGCCGTATATAAACGTAGCGAGCTGTACCGCTCGGTGGCGCACGCCACTTCGCGCTCACCGCGCGGCCGCCGTTCTCCCGTGACTCGGCTGCCGCCGTGATGCGCGCCCACGTGCGGGCGCCCTCTGCGCGCCCACGTGCGGGCGCCCTCTGCGGGGCCCCCGGTCCTGCACCGGGTGCAATCCCGCGCGCTCAACTCTCCACTACGCGTCCACCTCTAGCTGGACAAATCGACGCTCAGTGTTAACCAAGCGCCCCAAACATGTGTCTCGGACGTGCTACCGCCACGTTCGTTCCGCTCCCCACACCCGAATGTGCAAGGACACCCATGTCGTTTTCGACCCTCTTCGACGCGCCTGCGATCGAGCCGCCAACGGTCGACCCGGCGAACCCGGACTCGTCCCCGCGCCGCTTACTGACAGCACGTCCCTCGGTCTCGGACTCGGTGTTCCGTTCGGTGGCCTTCTTCGCCGGCTGCATCACCGTGGCGATCATGCTCGCCGTGGGCGTGTTCCTTTCGTTGCGTGCCTCGGAGGCCCTCGGCGTCGCCGGGTTCAGCTTTCTGGTCGAGCAGGACTGGTCGCCGGAGTCGCAGAAATTCGGCATCGCATCCGTCTTGTTCGGCACCATCACGATCGCGGTGATCGCGATGTGCGTCGCCGTGCCGCTCGCCCTCGGCACGGCCCTACTCATCTCCGAGGTCGCCCAGGGCCGGATGCGCTCCACGCTCGTCACGCTCGTCGACCTGATGGCCGCCGTGCCGAGCGTGGTCTTCGGCCTCTGGGGCGTCTTCTTCCTGCAGGCCAACGTGATCCCGGTCGCCACCTGGATCTCCACCTACTTCGGCTGGATCCCGCTGTTCCGGGTGGCGGACGCCAGTGGGCAAGCGCTCACCGAGGCCAGCGCGTTCACCTCCTCGGCGTTCATCGCCGGCATTGTCGTCGGCCTCATGGTGGTCCCGACCCAGACGTCGGTCATGCGCGAGGCCTTCTCCCAGGCGCCGATCGGCGAGCGCGAGGCCGCCTTCGCGCTCGGGTCGACGCGCTGGGGCATGATCCGTGCGGTCGTGCTGCCCTTCGGTCGTGGCGGCATCATCGGCGGCACCATGCTCGGCCTCGGCCGCGCTCTCGGTGAAACCATCGCCGTCTACATGATCATTTCGCCGATCTTCACGATCAACTGGGAGGTGCTGAAGACCGGCACCAACTCCGTCTCCGCGCTCATCGCCCTCCGCTACGGCGAATCCAGCTCATTCGGCCTCTCCGCGCTGATGGCAGCCGGACTCGTACTGTTCCTGATCACCCTCGTGATCAACTTCACGGCCTCGTCGATCGTGGCACGGTCTCGATCCGGGGCGGAGAGCGACTGATGACGATCACGCACGCACCCAACATCACGCACGCCGCGACCAGCACCCTCACGACGAACGACACCCACACCACGACGATCCCGGCCTACGACGGCACCCCGATCGGACCGCGACGCCGGGTGCGCGGCGCCCGGCTCGACGACCGGTTCAACGTTCTCGGTGCCGCCGCAGCCGGAATCGCCGTCGCGGTGCTCCTCTTCGGCTGGATCACTCCGCTTTCCGGCGGCGTGGGCTGGGCGCTCGTGGCGTATCTGGCGTTCCTTGGCTTCTACGCCCTGCTCGTAAGCTTCACGAGCGACGCGCAGGAGGTCAAGGACCGCGTGATGGCGGTGCTGCTATCAAGCGCCGGTGTGGTGCTCTTCGGCGCCCTGGTCTTCGTCGTGGCGTTCACTCTGATACGCGGGCAGGAAGCCCTGCCTCATCTGAACTTCTTCACCCAGAGCATGGAATTGGCCGGACCCCTCGACGGCCTCGACATGGGCGGTATCGTGCACGCGATCCTGGGCACGCTCATGCAGATTTCGATGGCGCTGGCGATCACGATTCCGCTCGGCATCACGACCGCCCTGTTCCTGAACGAGGTCGGTGGCCGATTCGCGAGGTTCGTGCGCACCATTTCGGATGCGATGACCGCGCTGCCGTCCATCGTGGCCGGCCTGTTCGTCTACTCGGCGATCATCGTGCTGATCACGCACCAGCGGTCAGGCTTCGCCGCGGCCATGGCGATCACCGTCATGATGCTCCCGATCGTCATTCGGGCCTCGGATATCGTGCTTCGCCTGGTCGCCGGCAACCTGCGAGAGGCCGCCTATGCCCTCGGTTCCACCCGCTGGGCCACCATCTGGTATGTCGTGTTGCCGACCGCCCGGCCCGGACTGGCAACGGCCGTGATCCTGGGCACAGCCCGCGGCATCGGCGAGACCAGCCCTGTGTTGCTCACCTCGGGTGTCACCGCGGTGACCAACCTGAACCCCTTCGCCGGCCCGATGATCTCCCTCCCGCTGCAGGTCTTCGACTTCGTCAAGTCTCCTGAGCCCACCATGATCGCCCGAGGTTTCGGCACGGCCGCCGTCCTGATCCTCCTGGTGCTCACCCTCTTCGCCATTGCTCGACTCATCGGCGGTACCGGTCCCGGCCAGTTGTCCCGTCGGCGGCAACTGCGCGTCGACGCCGCATCGGAGCGAGACCTGCAACGGATGAGCGTACGGGGTGACCTCGGTCCGGGGATCACCGGAACCAATTCAATGCTCCGGCCGACGAGTTCACCTACCGACCTCACCACGAAGGAGACGTCCTCGTGACGCCGCAAACCCGACAGATTCGCACAGTCCGAGCCTTATTCGCGCTCGTCGTTGTGCTGCTGAGCGTCTCCACGGCGCCAGCTGCCCAGGCAGCGAGTTACGACCAAATCACCGGCACCGGCTCGACCTGGTCGCAGAACGCCCTGGACCAGTGGCGCAAGAATGTTGCCAATAACTACGCGATGACGGTGAACTACTCCGGAGTCGGCTCGTCGGCCGGGCGCCGTGACTTCGTCGCGGGCAACGTGGACTTCGCCGTCAGCGAGATCCCGTTCCAGACCGCCCCGGAGGACGGTTCGGCACCCGAGGTGCCTGCCCGCGGTTACGCATACATGCCCATCGTGGCTGGTGGCACTTCCTTCATGTACAACCTGAAAATCGGCGGCAAGCGAGTCACAAACCTTCGGCTCAGCGGAGAGGTCATCACCAAGATCTTCACCGGCGCCATCACGAAGTGGAACGACCCTGCCATCGCGACCGACAACCCCGGGCTGGCCATGCCCGACAAGGGCATCGTGCCCGTCGTTCGCTCGGACGGCTCCGGCTCCACGGCGCAATTCACACTCTGGATGTCCAAGCAGCACCCGGCCCTCTGGAATTCCTTCTGCACGAAGGTCGGCCGGTCTGCCCCCTGCGGCCTCACCTCGCAGTTCCCCACCTACGGCAACGCCAAGGCGCAAAGCGGATCCTCAGGCGTCGCCGGCTACGTGAGCCAGGACTACGGCGAGGGTGCGATCACCTACGTGGAGTACTCCTACGCCAAGAACTCCGGTTTCCCCGTCGCCAAGGTGCTCAACGCAGCGGGTTACTACACGGAACCCACGGCCAATTCCGTGGCCGTCGCACTGCTGAAGGCATCCATCAACACCACACCCGGGCCTACCTACCTCACCCAGATCCTGGACGGCGTGTACAACAACGCGGACCCCCGCACCTACCCACTCGCGAGCTACTCCTACATGATCGTGCCGACCGAAGTCGGCGGCGTCTTCACCGCCAAGAAGGGCCTGACCCTCGGTACCTTCGCTCATTACATGCTCTGCGAGGGGCAGCAGCAGGCCGAAGCCCTGGGCTACTCGCCTCTGCCGATGAACCTCGTGCTGGCTGGCTTCGACCAGATCAAGCGAGTGCCAGGCGCCGATGTCAGCGGCGTCGACATCAACAAATGCAACAACCCGACATTCAAACCAGGTGACTCCCCGTCAAACAACCTGCTGGCCACCACGGCTCTCCAGCCGGCCGCCTGCGACAAGATAGGGGCCAACCAGTGCACCACCGGCACGGCCGGGGCGCTGGCCGACACCGCAGTGTCCGGTAGCGGATCGGGTGGTGGCGCGGCCGGCTCAGCCGCCGCGACAACTGCCGGGGAAACGGCTTCGTCAGCAGGGCCCGGGGGAACAGAGGCGGCAGCGCCCGGCGGAAAGGAGGCGGCATCAGGCCCGGTGGCCGCGCCCGTGTACGACGAGAACGGCGCCCTCGTGTCCACGGTCGGCGCCACGGCAACCGGCGTGGTCGGCACGGCCATCGCCGCACCGTTCACGTTGGCGAAGAGCGGGTGGGGCGCCCAGCAATCGATCATGCTCGTCGCCGGCCTTCTCCTGCTGGCCGCCGCCGTGCTGCCGCCGGTGCTCGCCGGTCGGTTCAAACCGCGTGTCGCTAAGGCAGGAACCAAGTGAAGCGCCTCACGTTCGCCCCAAAGAACGCACTCTGGGCCCGCGCCGGCGCCAGCGGAGTCGTCGTCGGTCTGCTGGTCGGCGTGGGTGTTGCCGCGCTCGGCTCCCTGGCCCCCTCTGCGGCATCCGCTGACACGTCGACCGCGGTCACGGTCGCATCGAGGGGCTACGACCCGGACGTCGCCACCGCCCCCTTCCCCGATCTCAAGGTCACCGTGTCCCAGACCGAGGACCTCGTTTCCCAGGGCATCGTCGTCAACTGGAGCGGAGGCACGAAGTCCGAGCGGCCCGATGGCAGCTCGGGAGGCCAGGACTTCCTCCAGATCGCGCAGTGCTGGGGAGACGACCCGGCGAATTCCAGCCGCCCGGATCGCACGACCTGCCAGTACGGCGGCTTCCCCGGCAAGGCCGCGTCCACGCGCGACACCGCGGTCAGCCAGGACCAGGTGGCACCGCAGGACTCGCAGTACACATCGCCGGCCAACGGGTTCACAATTCCGGCATTCACCGCGATTCCCTACCGCGCATCCACGGGGGGTTCGATCTCTTCGGTGTTCGCCGACTCGGCCAACGTGCTCACGCACCATGTCATGGATCCCTTGACGGGCCTCGTGCAGAAGGCCACCGGGCCGCCGTCCGAAACAGGGGTCACATTGCCCGACGGCATCTCCGGCGTTGACCTGGCCACCAACGAGTTTTACACCCAGTACACGACGAATGAGGTGCCCTGGGCCGGGTCGAGCGACAGTGGCGACGGCTCCGTCAAATTCGAGGTGCAGACCGCGATGCAGTCCCCGGGTCTGGGCTGTGGCACGCCCGTGACCGCCGCGGACGGCACTGTCTCCGGAAAATCCTGCTGGCTCGTGGTCATCCCGCGCGGAAAAAGCGACGCGGGGGAGTCCTACATCACCAAGTCCGGCCTGCTATGGGACTCCTGGAAGCACAGCGTGGCCGTCAAGCTGGACTTCAAGCCCATCGGCCAGCGCTGCGCCATCGGCTCGGCCGAGAAGCAGCTCTCCGGAAGCGAACTCGTCGCCGCGGCGATCGGGTCATGGCAACCCAAACTGTGCACCGGTGCGACGGGTTCCTCGTTCGCGCTCAGCATCGGCAACGAGGAGGACGCGCTTGCCGCGGCGAGCCTCACGACACCCAGCCCGCTGGCTCTCACCTCGCGCCCCCTGCAAACCGACGGGGCCGATCCCGTCGCGTACGCACCGATCGCCCTCAGCGGCGTCGCGGTTTCGTTCTCCATCGACCGTCGGGTGAAACCGGTTGGCGCAGTTCCCCAGGAATACAAAGCCAGGAATACCGAGGCGTTCACGTCACTGAACCTCACCCCGCGCCTGGTCGCCAAACTCCTCACTAATTCGTATCTCGACTCACTGCCTTCCGGGGCGCCGGCCACGTCGGACTCCCTCAAGTTTTTCGGCTACACCGACTCCGCGAACCCTGGCGCGAACGCGCGCAACCTCACGGTCGACCCCGATTTCCTGGCGGTCAACGACGATGAGTGGAAGTACCAGGACCTGACCGGGCCGTCCCTGGGAGACATGCTCCTCCCCGCGGGGAGATCCGACGAGGCCCAGCAACTGTGGCGTTACGTCCTCTCCGACCCAGCCGCCGTCGAATTCCTGAACGGAACGCCCGACACGTGGGGCATGAAAGTCAACCCGTGGTCGTCCACCAATGCCGCTGTCAACCCGTCGGGGACGGCCATGACGCTTCCCCGCACGAATTTTCCGAAGGCTGATCCACTGGAGCGGCCCGCTGCCGGCACCGGAACAACGGCGGTGAACCTGGTCACCTGGCGCCCCTACACCAGCGACTTCGAGAGCGGCGCGTATCTCACCCTGCGCGGCGACGGGCAGGAGCTCGGCGACTGGAACCCCACCAGCGTCCCGCCGAAGTTCGGTAAGAGCGTGCGAAGCCTGGTGGGCAACCAGCGCGTGCTTGGCGTCACCACCGCGGCCGCGGCCGCTCGCTACCAAACGGTGACGGCGTCGTTGCAGAACTCCGCGGGCGCGTTCGTGGCGCCGTCGACGGAGTCCATGCTCGCGGCCTCCGCCGCCATGGTGCCGACCAGCGCCAACCCCGAGGTGCTCGAATACGACCCGGCGAACCCAAACGCCAAGGCTGCCGCCACAGCGTACCCAATGACGATGCCGGTCTATGCTGCGTTGAATCCGCTGCAAACGGATGCCGCCCAGCGGGCCATCTACGCCAACCTGATCCGGTACGCGGTGGTGGCAGGCCAGGTACCCGGGACGGAGATCGGGCAGCTGCCGCGCGGCTACACCCCGCTCCCGAAGAGCTGGGTGGACCAGGCGCTCGCCGCCGCGACCGCAATCGAACAGGGCGGCAGCCCGGTCGCCACAACGGCCGTGCCCGAGACTGCCCCTGCGGTCGACAGGCCGGCCTATGTGCCGACCCCGTCGACGTACGGTCCGGCAGAGTTCCAGGCTCAGGCCGCGCCGGTGGTGGCCGACGCCGCGGTCGACCCGGCCGCGACGGGCACCGTCGTCGACCCCCTGGTGGCGAGACCGACGCCCGCGGACCCGGTCATGGGACCGGTACGCGCGGCGGTGCCGGCCGGGCTGCTCTCCGGCCTGGTCGCCGCTTGCGGCGTCCCCTTGATTTCGCGCGTTCGGAGACGATCCTGATGCGCGCCCAACGTGACGCTTCGCGCGGGTTCCCCGCTTCGGACCGTAGCGCTGAGACAAGAGGGACCCATCCGGGTCCGTCTCCTGCATCACTCTCGAAAGGCACCCCAGTGAACACCAAGAAGGCTCTTGCACTCTGCGCAACTGTCGGCGTGGCCATCTCCGGCCTTGTCATCGTCAGCCCGGCTAACGCCGAGCCCGTCTCGAACAGCTACTCCATCGTCGGCTCCGACACCCTCGAGGACGTCGTCAGCGCCCTGGCCAACGGTTCGGGCCTTTCGGGAGCGTCGGTTCGTTCGACAGCCAACGGAAACAGCATCGGCTCGTTCGACGCGACCGGCACCCCGTTCATCACGACGAAGTCCTCCGGTGTGCGTTTCGGTCGCCCGAATGGCTCAAGCGACGGGCGCACGGCCCTTCTCCGTTCCATTGACGGCGCCCCGTACACCTCCGGAACCGTCGGCGCGCCCGCGGGCGTCGTCATCACGGGGCAGATCGACATCGCCCGTTCGTCCGGATCAGGCACGGTCGACCCGGCAGGTAGCCTGATTCAGGTGCCTTTCGGTCGCGATGCGATCGCCTACGCGTATGACAGCGCTTCGACGGCAGCCGGCATCGGTACCATCGACACCGCGACCATGACGAGTCTTTACACCTGCAGCGTCACCACCCTCGGCGGAGTGAAGGTCACACCGGTCATCCCGCAGGCCGGTTCCGGAACGCGCAAGGACTTCATGTCCAAGATCGGCGTCACGGATTCGACCCTGGGCTCCTGCGTCACCGTGGGTCAGGAGCACGACGCCTCTGACCTGGGCATCAACACTGTCGCGCCTATGTCGGTGTCCCGCTGGGTCGCCATGAACACCGGTGCGAGCTTCCCCAAGAAGAAGGACACCACGGTCCTGGGTTCCCTGGTCGCAGGCACCACCCCCGTGACAGGCACCGGCACCTCGATGGCCCCGGTGGCCGCCTACTACGCCGACTCTCGTTGGGGACGCGACACGTACCTCGTTGTGCAGTACGCACGAGTTGACCCGACGAATGCCGCGTATGACTCGACTCTGGCCGACCTGCTCGATCCGACAAAGAGCGCCAGCCTGACGAACTCGCAGACGACTTTTGCCGCCAAAGCCGGTTCGTTGAAGAAAAAATTCGGCATTCTCGCACCCTCGACCACCACCGCCGTTCGAATCTCCAAGTGACCTCCGCCCAAGAACAGGACTGTAAATAAATGAAGATCAACAAGAAGTCGCGTCTCGTCGCCGCCGGCGTCGTTTCGCTCGCTCTGGTCGCCGGAGCCACGGCCGCGGCGACTGCCGCGACAGCCGCGACGCAGACGAATGGTTCTGCCGCTCCCGTCTACATGTACGACACGGATGCCGTCCAGGTGTCGGACGGCCGCGTCTGGGGCTGGAAGGAGGACCTCTTCGGCTCCTCCACTCAGGGCGACATCAACGGCGAGTTCACCTGCCCGGCGAACTCAACGAATATCTTCGCCTTCCTGGCCACCCCCGGAACCGAAAACACCGTCCTCACCTGGAAGGCGTACGCGCCCCTCGCGTTCAACGGAGCGACACGCAACGTGCTCAACCCGACCCTCGCGCCGATCTCGCTCATCAATAACTCCCAGACTGCGGCCAGGAACGCCGGCGGCAACTACAGCCTGGGCCTCGCGTGCACGATGAACTCTGGCGTCACAGTGACCGCCGCCTTCTACCGTACGATCAGCGTCGTTCCGGTCACCGGCGCCTTCACGTTCCTGCCGCAGGCCGATGTGCCGGTGACGCCGACGCCGACGCCGACACCAACGACGACACCGACTCCGACGCCGACGCCGACGCCGACTG
>NZ_PJJU01000025.1:0-26592 GCF_002929635.1 Cryobacterium sp. M25
ACGTGACCAAGTCCCGCACCCGGATGACGGACGCGGTCGAACGGAAGAACGGATAGGGGGTCCCTGGCCCCTGGTCCCAGGTCTCGACATGCTCGACAGGCTCGACATGCTCGACATGCTCGACATGCTCGACATGCGTCCGCTTTTTCACCCAGCGACAGTGGGACCGCTCCGCTTAGGCTGTAGGCATGGAATTCCGCTATCTCGGTTCATCAGGCCTGAAAATCTCCGAAATCACCTACGGCAACTGGCTCACGCACGGTTCGCAGGTCGAGAACGACATCGCCACGCAGTGCGTGCATGCCGCGCTCGACGTGGGGATCACCAGCTTCGACACCGCCGACGTCTACGCCAACACGAAGGCGGAGTCCGTTCTCGGCGACGCCCTCAAGGGCCACCGCCGCGAAAGCCTCGAGATCTTCACCAAGGTCTATTGGCCGACCGGCCCGCGCGGCCACAACGACGTCGGGCTGTCCCGCAAGCACATCATGGAGTCGATCAACGGTTCTCTGACCCGGCTGCGGACCGATTACGTCGACCTTTACCAGGCCCACCGCTTCGACACCGAGACCCCACTGGAGGAGACGATGCAGGCCTTCGCCGACATCGTTCGGCAGGGCAAGGCGCTCTATATCGGCGTCAGCGAGTGGACCGCCGCGCAGCTGCGAGCCGGCCACGCCCTCTCCCAGGAGTTGGGCTTCAGCCTGATCTCGAGCCAGCCGCAGTACTCGATGCTGTGGCGCGTCATCGAAGACGAGGTCGTGCCGACTTCGCGCGAGCTCGGCGTCGGTCAGATCGTCTGGTCCCCCGTGGCCCAGGGTGTGCTCACCGGCAAGTACAAGGCAGGACAGGCCCCGCCGGCCGGCTCGCGCGCCACCGACCTCAAGGGCGGCGCCGACATGATCAGCCGCTTCATGAACGACGACGTGCTCACCCGGGTGCAGAACCTTGAGCCGATCGCCGCCGACCTCAACCTGTCGATGGCGCAACTGGCCGTGGCCTGGGTGTTGCAGAACGACAACGTCTCGGCAGCCCTCGTCGGAGCTTCCCGCCCCGAGCAGGTGCGCGAGAACGTCGAGGCCGCGGGAGTGAAGATCCCGGCCGAGAGCATGAGGCAGATCGACGAGGTACTCGGCGACGTCGTGGAGCACGATTCCGCGATGACCGCGGCTACCGCACCGCAGAGCCGCCCGGCGTAGGGCAGGCTCGGCGTCACACTGCTCGGCCCGAACGAGAATCGCCGTTTGTGCCGAGAGTCGCCGCAACGGCGGGTACTCTCGGCACAAACGGCGACGGTCGCTGCGGTTTTCCTAGAGCAACATTTCTAGAGCAACATTTCTAGAGCACTATTTCTAGAGCACCTTCGACAGGAACGCCTGCGTGCGGCGGTGCTGCGGGTTCGTCAGGATCTCGTCCGGGTCGCCCGCTTCGACGACCACACCGCCGTCCATGAAGACGAGCGAGTCGGCGACCTCCTTGGCAAAGCCCATCTCGTGGGTGACCACGATCATGGTCATGCCCGATTTGGCCAGACCCTTCATCACGTCGAGCACCTCGCCGACGAGCTCAGGGTCGAGCGCACTGGTCGGCTCGTCGAAGAGCATGAGCTTGGGTTCCATCGCGAGTGCGCGGGCGATCGCCACCCGCTGCTGCTGCCCACCCGACAGGTGCGCCGGGTAGTAGTCGGCGCGTTCGGCCAGACCCACCCTGGCCAGCAAATCGAGAGCGCTCCGCTCCACCTGGGCCTTCGACAGCCCCTTCACCCGGATCGGCGCCTCCATCACGTTCTGTAGCGCCGTCATGTGCGGAAACAGGTTGAACCGCTGGAACACCATGCCGATGTCCCGTCGCTGACGGGACGCTTCCTTGGGTGCCATCTCGTAGAGCTTGCCGTTGGTCTCCCGGTAGCCGATCAGCTCGCCGTCGACGCTGAGCCGACCGGCGGAGAGCACCTCGAGGTGGTTGATGCAGCGCAGGAACGTGGACTTGCCCGACCCACTGGGCCCGACCAGGCACATCACCTCGCCACGCTTCACCTCGAGGGAGATGCTCTTGAGCACCTCGTTCGAGCCGAAGCTCTTCGATACCTGCTCGGCCAGAACCATGGGAGGAATCGTGACGGATGCCCCGGCCTGCGTGTTCACGTCGGTCATTTCACGCCTCCGGGGTGGGCTGGTGGATCGTTCTCGCGCGGCGGTGCGATCACCGACGGCTGCCCGGAACCGATGACGGGGACGACCCCGGTGAGGGTTCCCGTTCCGGTGCCGACGGCATCCTTGCGATCCGGCTGCCGGTCGCCCACGCCGCGGGCGAAGCGCTTTTCGAGGAAGTACTGGCCGACCATCAGGATGGACGTGAAGAACAGGTACCAGATCGAGGCCACGATCAAAAGCGGGATCGGGTTGAACGTCTCCGCGGAAATATCCCGCGACCGGGTGAACAGCTCGAAGCTGAACGGCACGGCGGTGACGAGCGACGTGGTCTTCAGCATCGAAATGACCTCGTTGCCCGTCGGCGGGATGATCACGCGCATCGATTGCGGCAGGATCACCCGCGTCATGGTCTGCGACCAGCTCATTCCGAGCGCCGTCGCAGCCTCCTCCTGGCCGCTGTCCACGGCCAGGAGGCCGGCGCGCACGATTTCAGCCATATAGGCCGCTTCGTTCAGGGCCAGCCCGATGATGGCGATGGTGAACGTGCTCAGTGCCGCGTTGGTCGAGAAGGACACCCACGGGTCCATGAACGGGATGCCGATGTCGATGCTCGAGTAGATCAGCGAGATCAGACCCCAGATCGTCAGCTGCACGTAAACCGGGGTGCCACGGAAGATCCACAGGTAGAACCAGGCCAGGCTCTTCACCACGGGGTTGGGCGAGAGCCGCATGACGGCCAGGATCACCCCGAGGACGATCGCGATGACCATGGAGTACACGGTCAGCTGCAGGGTCACGACGGCCGCCTGCGAGATGCGGCGGTCGAAGAGGTACTTGCCGACGGCGGGCCAGTCGTAGGCCGGCCGGAGCGCGGCGTCGACGACGATGGAGACGAAGACCACCACAAGCAGAATGGCGAACACCATCCTCCACGGATGCCGCAGCTTGATGGCCTTGATCGGCACCGATGGGGCCGGTTCCCCGGGCGGGCGGGTTGCCCCGCCCGCCTTCGGTGGAGTCGTGGTGCTCATGCGTTATCCGTTCGACGCGGCGTTGATCGTGATCGTCTCGATCGCACCATCCGCGACGCCCCACTCGTCGAGGATGTCACCGTAGGTGCCGTCATCGACCATGGACTGCAGCGCAGCCTGCACGGCCTTGGTCAGCTCGGAGTCCTTGGCGACCACGATGCCATAGGGCGCCACGTCGAAGGTCTCTCCGGCCGGCTGCAGCTTGCCCTCGGTCTGGGCGATCGCGTAGAGAGTGACGGGCGAGTCGGCGCTGAGCGCGTCGGCCTGGCCCAGCACGACCGCGTTGGTGGCCTGGTCCTGGGTGTCGTACTTCAGCTTGTCGATCGCCGGCTTGCCGGCCGCGACGCAGGCGTCACTCTTGGCCGGCACTTCGTCGGTGTCCTCATACGTGGTGGCCTGCACGGCGACCTTCAGCCCGCAGGCGTTGTCCGGGTCGACGTCGTTGCCGACGGCCGAGGCCCACTGGATGCCGGCGACGAAATAGTTGACGAAGTCGACCTGCTTCTCCCGCTCGACGTTGTCAGTGAAGGAGGACACGCCGATATCGGCCTTGCCGCCGGTCACGCTCGGAATGATGTTGTCGAATTTCGCGACCTGGAATTCCGGCTCCAAGCCGAGCTTGGCTGCGACGGCCTCAGCGATCTCGATGCCCCAGCCGATCGGCTCACCGGCTTCGTTCTTGAACTCGTTGGGAGCGTAGGTCGGGTCGGTCCCGATGACGAGCGTGCCGGAGTCGGCCACCTCGGCGGGAAGCATCGCGGCGGCGGCGTCGTCCACGGCGATCTCGCTGGCGGAGGAGTCGGCCGTTGCTCCGCCCGTGGTGTCCGTGGAGTTGTCAACGCAGCCGGTGAGCAGGAGTGCCGTGACGGCGGCGAGAGCCGGGAGCAGGTATTGAGCGCGCATTGCGTAACCTTTTTCGTGGTTGTCGGATGTGTCTGGTTCGTCTTTGAGGTCCGTTAACGGAATTCGACAAAAGCGAGCATATAACAGCACGCTCACGCGGATTCCGTGCGCAGATAACGTTTTGGGCCAGCCCTACTGAGCGTGGACAGGCTTCCCCGAGTCTCAGTATGACCGGAAGCGTGTTTCGCGCGGATTTCACGCCCGAGGGTCGCCCGTCGCGACCGGGCGGCCCGGCAGGTTGGACCACTGCGACCACGAGCCCGGGTAGAGCGCCGGTGAGAACCCGGCGATGGCCAGAGCGGCCGCCTCGTGCGCGGCGGTGACGCCGGAGCCGCAGTAGACGCCCACCCTGCCGCCCGCTGTGACTCCGAGCGCCTCGAACCGGGCGCGCAGATCGGCGGCCGGGAGGAAGCGCCCGTCGAGGGTGAGGTTGTCGGCCGTGGGCGCGCTGATCGCGCCGGGGATGTGGCCGGCCCGAGGATCGATCGGCTCCGTGTCCCCGCGGTAGCGCTCCGCAGCGCGGGCGTCGAGGAGCGCGCCGGTCTGCGCGAGCGCGGCGGCGGCATCCGTGTCGAGCACAGGCAGCACCCCGTCGGAGAGGGTGATCGTGCCCGGACGGACCGTTTCCGCGCTCAGCTCTGTTGTGGCCAGCTCGCCGACCGCGAGCGGCAGGCCGGCGGCGCGCCAGGCGGCGAGCGCCCCGTCGAGAAGCAGCACGTCGCGCACCCCGGCATGACGCAGCAGCCACCAGGCACGGGCTGCCGACACCCCGCCCAGGTCGTCGTAGACCACGACCGTATCGCCGTCACGAAGCCCCCAGCGGCGAGCGGCTGCCTGCAGCGTCGCACGGGTGGGCAACGGATGCCGCCCGTCGGCCGGTTCGCCGGGCCGGGCCAACTCGGTCTCCAGGTCGACGTACACGGCGCCGGGGATGTGGCCGGCCCGGTATTCGTCCGGCCCGGGCGGGCCACCCAGCCTCCAGCGCACGTCCAGCACCCGAACGTCGCTTCGGGACTCAAGCATGGCTGCCAATTCGTCGGCCGTAATCAGTATTCGCACGCGCTCACGCTACCTCGGCGGACGTAGACTTGAGTAAGTGAGCAGCTATTGGACCCTTTTGAAGACTCCGGGCGTTGCTCGCGTCATCGCCGCACAACTGACAGCTCGGTTCCCCTTTGGGATGCTGTCGCTCGCGTTCCTGATCCACATCGAGCAGGTCTTCGACTCCTATGGCGCCGCCGGCCTCGTGCTGGGCGCCATGAGCATCGGACAGGCCGTCGCCGGGCCGCTCACCAGCCGACTGATGGGCCGCTGGGGCATGCGTCCGGTGATCACGGCCACCCTCGTCGTCTGCGCGACCTCCATCGTGACAATGGCTCTGGTCAGCATGCCCATTTATGTTCTGATGGCCGTGGGGCTCATCGCCGGGTTGTCCACACCGCCGATTCAGCCGGCCGTGCGCACCATCTACCCGAAGATCGTCAACTCCCGCCAGCTCACGCCGCTGTTCTCGCTCGACGCGTCGGCCCAGGAGATCATCTGGGTGCTGGGCCCGGTGATTGCCACGTTCGTGGCCATCCAGGTCAGCCCGGTCGCCGGCATCCTGCTCGCCGCCATCTTCCTCATCGGCGGCGGCGTCTGGTTTCTGGTGCTGCCCGAGGTCAGCCGGGTGCGCATCCCCCGTAGCCGCCGCAAACTCGGCGTCGTTCTTAAACGCCCGGCGGTCATGCTCAGCACCATCGTCGGCTTCATGCTGGTAGCCGCCTGCGCCTCGGTCGAGGCGGGTGTGGTGGCCGCGTTCGGGCACGGCAGCGCGGACTCGGGCTGGGTGCTCGGCATCTTCGCTCTCGGCTCGCTGATCGGCGGGCTCGCCCTCGGCCACGCCCCGATCGGCCCTTGGGCGTTGGCCGCACGGATGCTCATCGTCACCGTCGGCCTCGGGCTCGCCACCCTCGGGCTCAGCTTCTGGTGGCTGGCCGCCACCCTGCTGCTGGCGGGAATCGGAATCGCGCCGGCCTTCGCCGTTCTGTTCGGCATCGTGTCCGCGAGCGTCAAGTTCAGTGACACCGCGGAGGCCTACGGCTGGGTGGGCACCGGCCAGCTGATGGGCGCCGCCCTGGGTTCCGCCATCGCCGGTTTCATGATCGACCAGAGCGGCGCCACGGCGGCCATCCTGGTCGCGGCCGGCTTCGCGGGGCTCGGCACGATCATCCCCGCGCTCGGCCGGCGCTGGCACCCCGACCTGCGCGGCCGCGATGCGAGCCCGCTCCCCGACACCGCACCGATCCAGGTGCAGGTCTCCTAGCCGCCTCCGCTCATCGCGCGGTGAACCGACACAATTGCGAGGTTGAGCGTCGCGCGCACCCCTCAATCGTGTCGGTTCACGCCTCGGCGCAGTAGGACGAGGTTAGATGGGGGGATGACGCTCTCACCGTTACTTCCCCTGCATGACGGACACGGTATCCCCCAGCTCGGGCTCGGCGTTTACAAGATCGCGGATGCCGCGGCGGCCGACGCTGTGCAGGTCGCCCTGGAGGCCGGTTACCGCCACATCGACACCGCGGCGCTCTACGACAACGAGACCGGCGTCGGCCAGGGTATCGCCCGCTCCGGCCTGCCCCGTGAGGACGTGTTCGTCACCACGAAGGTCTGGAACGACCAGCACGGCTACGACAAGACCCTGCGCGCCTTCGACGTGAGCCTCGGCAAACTCGGCTTCGACTACGTCGACCTCTTTCTGATCCACTGGCCCGCACCCCGCCAGGACCTCTTCGTCGACACCTGGCGCGCCCTCGAGACGCTGCGCGCCTCAGGTCGCGCCCGGTCGATCGGGGTGTCCAATTTCCAGCCGCACCACCTGGACCGTCTGCTGGCCGAAACGGATGTCGTTCCGGTCCTCAACCAGGTGGAGCTGCACCCGTGGCTGCAGCAGTCCACCGTGCGCGAGTACGACGCGGCGCACGGCATCCTCACCGAGGCCTGGTCGCCGTTGGCCCGCGGCCGCGCGATCGGCAACGAGACCCTCGACGCCATCGGCGCCCGGCACGGCAAGACGGCCGCACAGGTGGTCATCCGCTGGCACCTCGAGCTGGGCAATGTGGTGATTCCGAAGTCGGTGACACCGGTGCGCATCCGGGAAAACTTCGACGTCTTCGACTTCACACTCAACGCCGGCGACCATGCCGCCATCGCCGCCATCGACGCCGGCCAGCGCACCGGCAGAGATCCCGACGACCTGGACTGAATCTCGGCTCGACCCGGATCGGTGCCCGCGGGTCGCGCTCAGAGCCCCGCGCCCCTCTCCCGCACCCCTGACGAATTCGACGGAGATTTCGACCGAAACCCGCCCAAACAAGCCGGAAACCGGCTTCAACCCAAAAATCTCCGTCGAATTGGTTCGCCGGAGCCGCAGTGCCTTGCGACAATGCCGCCTCCACAGGTCCGCGCGAGAGTCCCCGTTCCGGTCGAGAGCGACCCGCGGAACTGGCACTCCCGACCGGACAGGTGCTACCAGCGGCGGTGGATCTGCTCGCGCAGCATCCGGTCGTAGATATCCTGCACGCCCTCGTTGAGCCCGAGGCTGAGCGGGGCGACCGAACCGGCAGCGGCGTTGCCGCGAGCCTGCTGCACCGATCGGGCCCCGGGGATGACCGAGCTGATGCCGTCAATCTGGGCCACCCAGGCCAACGCGGCCTGCGCGGGCGTGAGCTCCTCGGTCAGGGAGCCCACGAGCGCCCCGAACTCCGCGGCGGCTGCCAGGCCGGTCTCATAGTCCACACCGGAGAAGGTCTCGCCGACGTCGAAGGCGCTGCCGTCGCGGTTGTAGTTGCGGTGGTCGTTCGCCGCGAAGGTTGTTTCCCGGGTGTACTTTCCGGTCAGCAGGCCGCTCGCCAACGGAACGCGGGCGATGATGCCCACACCGGCGGCGCGCGCGGCCGGCACGACGGCCTCGAGCGGCTTCAGCCTGAACGCATTCAGGATGATCTGCACGCTGGCCAGGCCGGGCCGTTCGATGGCTGCGAGAGCCTGGTCGCAGGTCTCGACGCTCACCCCGTAGCCGGCGATGGCTCCCTCGGCGACGAGTGTGTCGAGCGCGTCGTAGACCTCGTCGGATTCGATCACGTCGCTCGGCGGGCAGTGCAGCTGCACGAGGTGCAGGGTGTCCATGCCGAGGTTCGTGCGGGACCGGTCGATCCAGGCCCGGAAGTTGGCGAGCGTATAGTTCTCGGCCAGCTGGTCGACCCGTCGGCCCATCTTGGTGGCCACGGTGATGCCGGCGGCGGCGTCGCTGCCGGCCAGGAATCGACCGATGATCTGCTCGCTGCGGCCGTCACCGTAGACGTCGGCGGTGTCGAAGAAGGTGACGCCGGCGTCGACGGATGCCGCGAGCACCGCGGTCGCGTCGGCCTCCGACACGTCACCCCAGTCCGCTCCCAGCTGCCAGGTGCCCAGCCCGATCACGGAGACGATTCGGCCGGTTTTTCCGAGGGTTCGTGTGTCCATTTCTCCAGCCTAGCCACGGAAGCCAAAGCGGAAGCCGTGACCGACGAGGCAGCAGCCGCGGACAAGGCCCCGGCCCCGGCTCTGTCGTCCGCGTCGATGACCCGGGCCAGTGCCCGGGCGAGCCGCGGCCGGATGAGATGGTCGTTCGCTTCGACGCGGTGCATGGTGACGTGGCGCATCCGTTCGATCACCGTCATAGAGCCGGCCGCGATGAAGGCGTCCAGCACACCGTAGACCACGTCGACCGGCACTCGCACGGCCGCGATGTCGCTGACCACGGTCTGCGATTCGATGCAGTGCTCCAGCGATTTCACGAACGGGGTCCAGTCGCGCTCCGTCAGCTCGAAGATGCCCTTCGGCAGCAGCCGTGCGATGATGGCCGCGTTCGCGAGAGTGAACTCCTTGTTCAGCCGCAGGAAATCGTAGGCGCGCAGGTAGGCGTTCACCCGGGCCCGCACCCAGCGGTCACCGATGTCGGTCGGCGACAGATAGACCGGCGGCCCCACGAGCACCACCCGGGACACCTGGGTTCGACGGGACGCGCGGGTGCGGGGCATCGCCGCCAGCCGGGCCGCGATCAGGCTGCCGAGGGAGTGGCCCACCAGGATGAACGGCTCGCGGAGCTTCAGCGACCGGATCGTGGTGGCCAGGGCCTCGACGTGGTCCTCGAGCCGATACTCGCACCCCTCGGGGATCGGCGATTCGCCGAAACCCAGGATGTCGACGGCGATGACCCGGTGCCTGGGCACAAGCAGTGGCACCAGTTCCCGGAACGTTTCCGAGGAGGAGGCGATGCCGTGCACGAGGATCACGACCGGACCGGTTCCCTCATCGATTGCGATGTGCAGCAGCGGCGGGCGTGACCAGCCGAGCCGTTCGCAGAGGGTCGCCCACCAGGTCATGGTTCCAGTATCGCCGTGAACGGCGTCCATTCGGCGACCGGTGTAGGCGGCGCATGCACGCGAAGCGCGCGCCGCATGCCGAGACTCGATTGTGATCCAGAGCCGGCGACAGCGGTCGTACAGTGGGGCCATGAAGCGTTTACCCGCGATCGCCGCGGTACTCCTGAGTACACTGCTGCTGACCGGATGCTCCGTGCCCGGCGCTTCCACCGACTCCGGCGGCCCCGCCACGTCCCCGGGCCTCGCCGAACCGGGCGTCGTCAATCCGGGGACCGTCACACCCGGCGCCGAACCCGGCGAGTCTCTCGACTCGCGCACCTTCCCGGACGGCAGCACGGGCGAGATCGCCTCCAGCAAGCGCGACGTGATCACCACCGGGATGGTGTCGATCACCGTGAAGGACCCGATCGCATCCGTGCAGGATGCCGTCACCATCACCGAGCAGGCCGGCGGTCGGATAGATAGCCGCACCGAGAACCCCGCCACCGGCAACCAGCCGGCGAGCGCGAACCTCACCCTGCGCATCCCCTCGGATGAGCTCGACCGCACGCTGGCGGAGCTGAAGCAGCTCGGCACCGTCAACTTCGTGTCGCTCAACGCCTCGGACATCACCCAGCAGACCCAGGACCTCGATGCCCGGATCACCTCGCTGCAGACCTCGGTCGACCGGTTACTTGCCCTGATGACGAGCGCCACGAACACGACCGACCTGATCGCCGTCGAGAACGCGCTGGCCGAGCGGCAGAGCGAGCTCGAGGGGTTGCAGGCGCAGCGGGACTACCTGTCCGACCAGGTTGATTTCTCGACCATCACGCTCGACCTGTACTCGACCGGCACAGTGGATCCCGGCACCCCGGACGACTTCTGGGATGCCATCGCGGCCGGCTGGAACGCCCTCCTGACAGCCCTCAGTACCGCGATCGTGGCCATCGGCTTCGCGCTGCCCTGGCTGCTCGCTCTCGGCCTGGTCGCAGCAATCGTCTACCTGGTGATCCGGTTGGCACGCAAGCGGCGCACGCCTGCGTAAACTTATTTGGTGTACACGTCTACCGAACTCTCCCCGCTCGGTGACGAGCTGCTCGAACGCATCCGTTCTCGTGCCGCGAAGCATGACCGGGACAATACGTTCCCCGCCGACGATCTGGCCGACCTGATCGCCTGCGGTTACCTCCGCTCGCTCGTGCCTGTCTCCCATGGTGGCCTCGGGCGCAGCGTGCAGCAGGTCGCCGATGACCAGATCCGGTTCGCCGCCCACGCCCCGGCCACGGCCCTCGCCGTCAACATGCACCTCGTCTGGACGGGCGTGGCTCTCACCCTGCATCAGCGCGGCGACGACAGCCTCGATTGCGTGCTGCACGGCGCCGCCGCGGGCGAGATCTTCGGCTTCGGCGTGAGCGAGCCGGGCAACGACCTCGTGCTCTCCGATTCGATCACGACGGCCACCCCGCAGCCAGACGGCGGCTACCGGTTCACCGGCACCAAGATTTTCACCACGCTCTCCCCGGCCTGGACCCGGCTCGGCACCATGGGGATCGACCGGGACTCCGTCGACGGCCCGAAAATCGTCTGGGCGTTCATCGATCGGGGCGACCCGGGCGTCAGTCAGAAGAATGATTGGGACACCCTGGGCATGCGAGCCAGCCAGAGCCGCAGCACCGTGCTCACCGGCGCATCCGCCCGCCCGGAGCAGGTCTTCCGGCGGCTGGATCCCGGGCCGAACCCTGACCCGCTGATCTTCGCGATCTTCGCCAATTTCGAGATCCTGCTGGCTGCCGTGTACACCGGCATCGGCCGGCGCGCGGTCGAGCTGGCCGTGCTGGCGGCGAAGCGGCGCACGTCGCTCAAGCACGACGGCCGAACCCTGGCGCAGGACCCGGACATCCGTTGGCGCGTCGCGGAGGCCGCGATGATGATGGATGGCCTGTACCCCCAGCTCGACGCCCTCGCCCACGATCTCGCCACTCAGGCCGACCACGGCCCGCGGTGGTTCCCGCTCCTGTCGGGTCTGAAGTATCGCGCCACCGAGACCGCGCGCCTGGTCGTCGACCAGGCGCTGCGGGTCAGCGGCGGCTCGTCGTACTTTGCCGGGAACGAGCTCGGGCGACTGTACCGCGACGTTCTTGCCGGGCTCTTCCACCCGTCCGACGCCGAATCGGCGCACGCCACCGTGGCTGCCGCCTGGCTGGGTCCGCTCGATGTCTGATGTCACCCGCGCGATCAACGTCTTCGACAGCGCCGCCTACACCCGCTCGGTCCTCGACCTCACCATGCGGCTCGCGGAGGTCATCTTCGCGGCCGGCGCCGGAGCCGAAGACGCCACGGCCGCCATGGAAGCCATCACCCGCGCCTACGGGCTGAGGGGAACCGAGGCCAACGTCACGCACACGATCATCGCGCTCACCCACGAGGACCCGGCCACGCACGAGTCCATCACCCGGAGCCGCAACGTCAAGTACCGTTCGCTCAACTACAGCAAGCTCGCGGCCACCTCCGAGCTGATCGCCGAGATCCTCGACTCGCCGCCGGATGTCGCCGATGCCCGCAAACGCCTGGCCACCATCGTCAGCGCCAAGCCGCAGGTACCGGCCCTGTACCGCCGGCTGGGCTGGAGCCTCGTCGGAGCCGGGGCCGCCGTGCTCATCGGCGGCGGGCTGGTTGTCTGCGTCGCCGCCTTCGTCGCCACCTTCTTCATCGACCTGATCACGACCTCGCTCGACCGCCGGCAGGTTCCCGTCTTCTACCAAAACGTGGTGGGCGGGGCGATCGGGCCGATTGTCGCCGCGATCGTCGCACTCATCGACACCTCGGCGAATCCGTCCCTGGTCGTCATCGCGACCATCATCATGCTCCTGGCCGGCGTCACCACCTTCGGCGCGGTCCACGACACACTGTCCGGCTTCTACCTGACCGGCACGGCACGGATGATGGAGGCCCTGTTGATCACGGGCGGCCTGGTCACCGGCGTGGCCGGGGCGTCACTGCTGGTGGCCCGCTTCGGGTTCCAATTGCGCGTCGATGCCAACCTCACGCCGACTCTGGCCGACTTGCCCGTGATGCTCGCCGCCGCCATGGTCATCGTCGCCGGTTTCGGCCTCGCCGTGCAGGTGCCGTGGCGGGCGTTCTGGGTGGTCTGCCTGCTCGGCGCCGTCGCCGAGCTGCTCTATCTGGGTGGGGCGAGCGCCGGCTTCGGCCTGGTCTGGTCGTCGGCTCTCAGCGCCATGGGTGTCGGTCTGCTGGCCGCGATCGCGGCCCGGATCGTGCGCACTCCCCCGCTGGTGATCGTCGTTTCCGCGCTCGTCCCCCTCGTTCCGGGGCTGATCCTGTTCCGCGGCCTGCTGCAGCTGTCCGACGGCAACATCGACGGCCTGCTCAGCATGCTGACCGCCGGTGCCGTGGCCGCTGCGCTGGCGGCGGGCGCCATCCTCGCCCAGTACGTGGTGCAGTTCGTCTGGGGTCCGGCGCGCAGGCTTCAGCGCCGCTTCGTGGGGCCGCTGATGGCTTTGCCCGTTCGGCTCGGCCGCGGCCCCGGTACCCGGATCTGACCCGGTGGACGAATCAAGCGGTTCCGGCTAGTTGGGAATATCCGCTTCGCCCTGCGGGTCTTCGGTCTCCTCCTCAACGAAGCGGTAAGGGATCGGTTCCTCGGTTTCGTGGCCGATCCGGAAACTGCGGCGCACGGTTGAGCCGTCTTCCGTCTCCTCAAGCACGACCTCCTGCTGGTACTCGCCGTTCACGTACTCGAGTTTCCGGGGCGTGCCGGCGGCGATCACGTTGGGTCCGTAGAAAATGGCCTCGTAGGTGGTCATGTCGCTCATATTTGGATCCCTTTCTCCGGGTGGAGACGTCTGCCTCCCTGGCGGGGCGCGTCGGTCTCAGCCTACGGCCGGGCGCGCAAGTTGCACAGGCCCGGGTGCCGGTGCGAGCGGGAAGGTGCCGTTTCGCGGCAACCCGCGTAGGGTCGAAGTCACGGTGCCGCTGGGGCTCGGTTCGAAGGAGTACACATGGCTGACAAATCACCCAAGAAGGACGCATCCAAAAAGGTTGCCGGCAAGTCCTTGAAGGAGAAGCGTGCCGACAAGCACGCCAAGGCGAACGAGACGACCGAGAAGGCGCGCAAGGCCTAGCGCCTGCTCCACGATTAAACTCAGGGTGTTGCCGCGCTAGCCGCGGCAACACCCTTTTATGTTCCGAAAGGACCTGCCGATGACCCTTCCCGCCATGGACACCCAAGTGAGCTACCCGGCCGGGCAGACCGAGAGCACCGCGACGGTGCTGCACGTCGAGCCGCTCCCGACCGGACTGCTTGCCGTGCTCCTCGACACCACCCCCGTGCACCCGGTCGACGCGGGTTGGCCCGACCAGGGTCCCGACCGGGCCGTGCTGCGCGCCCAGGGAATCGAGCTGCCGGTGCTGGACTGCGTCGTCGGAGCGACGGACGGGTCGGCGCTGCATCTCGGCCGGGACATCCCGGTGCCGAAGGGAACGCCCGGCTGGGCGTTCGTCGTGGCCCACATCGTGCAGCCCCATGCCGCCCTGATCGAGGGGCAGCCGGTCGACGCCGTCGTCGACACCGGCTACCGGCGACGGATGTCCGCGGGCCACACCGCGTGCCACCTCGCCTCCCTCGCCCTCAACCTGGCTCTCGCAAACCGGTGGAAGAAGGACGTGCGCACCGACGCTCTCGGCAGCCCCGACTTCGACGGCACCGCGATCGACGTGTCCCTCATCGGTGAGAACGAATCCGTGGACACCTACCGGCTCGGCAAATCCCTGCGCCGCAAGGGCTTCGTCACCGAGGAACTGGCCGACCAACTGGCCGAGATCGAATCGATGCTGAACACCTCTCTCGCCGGGTGGGTGGCTACGGACGCGAGCGTGCGCATCGACCGGGACGGCCCACTGCTGACCGACCGCCGGTACTGGGTCTGTGAGCTGCCGGCACACGACGTGCGCATCCCCTGCGGCGGCACCCACGTTTCCTCCCTGGCCGAGCTCGGTGCCGTGCGCGTGGCGCTGTCCACAACCGACGTGGAGGGCACGACCGTGCTCACCATGGAGACGTTCGTCGGCCGATCGGCGCTCGGCGGCTGAGGCCGGCGCAGGTCGGCACGTGAACTCGGCTTGGATCAGAAACTCTCATTTCGGAGATTTTTGCGACACGCCTTTCACCCCGGCGCACCACGCCGCATGAACCGAAAATCTCCGAGTTCGGCGACGGAATGGCTCGTCGGCCTGAAGACGAAGACAGAAAGAAGAAGGCCCCCGGTTTCCCAGGGGCCTGCGACTGACGATTGTCACTATCTCGGTGGAGCTAAGGAGATTCGAACTCCTGACCTTCTCATTGCGAACGAGACGCGCTACCAACTGCGCCATAGCCCCTAACCGCTTATGCAGAATATCACGCGCGGCGACCGAGTTTCGCCGAACCGCCCGCTAGAGCCCGAATGGGCCCGGGTTCGGTCAGCCGACGGCGCGGCGACGGCGCAGCACGTCGTCGAGGTCGCTCATGCCGGGAGCGGTGTCTCCGACGACCCCCATCGACGCGAACCGGCTCGCTGCGGGCACGGCCGGAGTATTCTCGCGACCGGGCGCCGCACGCGTGAGCGGGGTGACGGCCACCTCGAGGGCCGCGGCCCGGCGGGCGAGTTCCGCCTCTGCGGCTACCTTCCGCAGCTCGGCGGCGGCATCCACGGATGCCATCGCCGCCTGGGCGACGGATCCGCGCGACAGGTGCATCGGCCGAGGCAGCGGCAGCGGCGTCCAGCTCGGAGCGACGACCGGCGTCTCCTCGAGGTGCACGGACTCGAAGGCCTGCCCGACGCGGGCGGAGGGGTAGCTGACCTCTGAGCCATTCGCGGCGGCAGCGTGCTGGTGGGCGCGGCGAGATGTGCGGGCGAGGCGCGACAGCGCCCCGACAGCGAGCGCGACCGTAGCCAGGCCGGCGAGGACTGCGGTCCAGGCTCCGCCCGCTGCCACCGCGAGAACCCCGGAGACGAAGAAGAGGATGCCCCCGAGCAGGATCAGGGAGGTCAGCGCTCGCACCCGGCGCAGACGCAGAGCGCGAGCGCGACCCGGCGATCCGGCCACGACCCCGGCGCCCACGGCGCCGGCACGCACGGCGGAAGCCTGGGCAGCGACCTCTCGAGCGGCAGCGGCGCGGTTTGTGGCGGCCAGGGCCGCGGCGGAGCGCCGGGCGGACGCGGCGGCATCCGTCACCGCCTTCGCCTCGGCACGGGCATCGTCTTCGGCCTGGGCCAGCAGCTTGCGTTGGGTCAGGACGGTTCGGGCATTCGCTTCGAGCCGCACCTGCTGGGGCACCTCGGACGTCTCCGCCAGAATGCGCATGGTCTGCTGCAAGCGAACAGCGTTGCGCTCGGTGGTGAGGTACTGGCGTCGGCGCGCCCAGGTCGGCATGAGATAGGTCACCCACAGGGCAGCCGCGACCGCAATCATCACTCCCCCGCCCAGGATCTCGCTACTCATAATCTCTAAGGTAAGAGGGCCGTAGCCATGCGGTGATGATTATCGAGGGTGTGTCACGGGCAATTCCCGCACTCATCGGTCACTCACCGTCAACGGATGCGCGGCCGCGGCCCGATCGACGTCCGTCACCCGGGCGGCGTCGGCCGGCGCCTGGCCGAACTGCCAGCGGTGCAGCACGCCCTGGCGCACCTCTTCGGCCACCAGCCCGAAGCAAAAATGGTCGCGCCAGTCGCCGTTAATGTGGATGTACCGGCGACGCAGACCCTCGTAGCGGAAGCCGAGTTTCTCCACGACCCGCAGCGAGGGCACGTTCTCGGGTCGGATGCAGATCTCCATGCGGTGCAGCCCGAGCTGGCCGAAGCAGTAGTCGGTGGCCAGGGCTACGGCTGTGGGCGTGATCGCCTTCCCCGCGAATTCCTCGCCCACCCAATAGCCGATGGTGGCCGACGACAGGGAGCCCCAGGTGATCGACGACACGTTGAGCTGGCCGGCCAGCTCGCCCTGGTATTCGACCAGGAACGGCAGCCCGCTGCCGGCACGAGAGTGCGCAAGCAGGCTGCGGATGCTGGCGCGGGTGTCGAAGGACATCGGCGCATAGGGGCTGGTGGCCTCCCAGGTGCGCAGCCAGCCCCGGTTCTCCATCAGGGAACGGTCGAGGTTGCGGTCGTCGCGCAATCGGATCGGTCGCAGTGTGACGGGACCCTCATGAAGCGTCGGTATTGCGATCGCCACAGTGTGCCCGTCTACTCAATGCCGAAATGGTGTTTCCTTAATCTACCGCGCGTGTTTTAGTCGAGAGTGGCGACGAACTCGTGCAGCCAGGGCCGCAGGTCCGGTCCGAGGTCCTCGCGGTCGACGGCAAGCTGCACAATGGCCTTGATGTAGTCGAGGCGGTCGCCGGTGTCGTAGCGGCGGCCACGGAAAATGACCCCGTACACGCCGCCGCTGGTGACCGGGTTCAGCGCCATCTCCTGCAGCGCGTCGGTGAGCTGGATCTCGTTACCCTTGCCCGGCTGGGTGCGCTCGAGCACCTCGAAGACCTCGGGGCGTAGCACGTAGCGGCCGATGATGGCCAGGTTCGACGGGGCATCCTCGGTGCTGGGCTTCTCGACCAGCCCGGTGACCCGCACCACGTCGGGATCGTCGGTGGCCTCGACCGCGGCCGCTCCGTAAAGGTGGATCTGTGAGGGCTCCACCTCCATCAGGGCAATGATGCTGGTATTGCGCGTGCTCTGCTCGGCGAGCATCTTCGACAACAGCGGGTCGCGCGCGTCGATGATGTCGTCACCGAGCAGCACCGCGAACGGTTCGTTGCCAACATGCATCTTGGCCCGCAGCACCGCGTGGCCGAGGCCCAGCGGGTCACCCTGGCGTACGTAGTGGATGTCGGCCAGGTCGGTGGCGTGGTTGACCTTCTCCAGTCGGCTGTGGTCGCCCTTTTTCTTCAGGATCGCCTCGAGTTCGGTCATGCGGTCGAAGTGGTTTTCCAGCGCGTTCTTGTTGCGCCCGGTGACCATCAGCACGTCGGTCAGGCCCGCGGCCACGGCCTCCTCCACCACGTACTGGATCGCCGGTTTGTCGACGACCGGCAGCATCTCCTTCGGCATGGCCTTGGTGGCCGGAAGAAAACGAGTGCCCAGTCCTGCAGCAGGAATGACGGCTTTGGTAATTGGTGTCCCCATGGTCCCTACGATATCGGCATCTAGGATGAGATATATGGATTCCGATATCGGTCATCGAAAGCGCGCGCTTCGCGCCGAGCTGCGGGAGCGCCGCCAGAACCTGACCTCGGTCGAGCGGGAGGCCGCGACGGCCGGATTCACTCAGAATCTGCAGAGCATCACTCTGGATCTGTCGGCCCGGTCCATCTCCTGCTACCTGTCCTCCCGCAACGAACCGGACACCCGCCCGTTCGTGAACTGGGCGGAGGCCCAGGGCATCCGGGTGCTGTTTCCGGTGTCCCGCGATGACGGACTCCTCGACTGGACCGTCGGCGAGGACCAGACCGAATTCGAGGGTCTCTCGGGCGCCCCCGAGGCAGGCGGCAGCCTGCTGGGCCCGATCGCGATCAACGACGTTGACCTCATCATCGTGCCGGCCGCCGCCGTCGATGCGACCGGCCTGCGCATGGGCTGGGGTCGCGGCTACTACGACAAGACCCTAGGCTCGATGGAGAAGTGCCCGCCGGTGTATGCCGTCGTCTTCGACAACGAATTCGTCGACGAGGTGCCCCGCGAGGTTCACGACCAGCCGGTCGACGGCCTGGTCACCCCCACGCGCATCATCGCGTTCTGATCGGCCCTCCCCCTACTTCCTGTTCAACGAAAGCCATTTCATAATCGGAGATTCCGGCCCACAGGCCGGTCCCCCATCGGAGTTCCAGTGCCTACCTATTCCTACCGCTGCACCGAGTGCGACACCGCGTTCGACATCCAGCAAGCATTCACCGACAACTCGCTCACCACGTGCCCGACCTGTGGCGGCAAGCTGCGCAAGGTCTTCTCGTCCATCGGCGTGACCTTCAGCGGTTCCGGCTTCTACAGCAACGACGCCCGGTCGGATGCGAAGCGCTCGCTCGAGCGCTCGTCGAAGACCCCGGACAAAAAGTCAGACAAGAGCTCAGACGCGAAGTCGGGCGATTCCGGCTCCGGAACCGGTTCCGGCTCCTCCAGCGAGAAGTCCGCGGCCCCCGCGAAAGACAGCTCCGGCCCGACGAAAGTCGCAAGCACCAGCACCAGCAACACGCCCGCGTCCGCCGCGAAGGCCTCCTAGCCCCCAGCACCTCACCGCCTCAGCACCTCAGCACACCACTCGCCTGTCCCGGCGCCGAGACCTCACCGGAGTTTCACCATGATCCAGGGCTTCAAAGAATTCATCATGCGCGGCAACGTCATCGAGCTTGCTGTCGCCGTGGTCATCGGCGCGGCGTTCACCGGGGTGGTCAGCGCGATCGTCACGGGCATCTTCAACCCGCTGATCGCGGCGATCTTCGACTCGGAGAGCCTGGCGGAGGCGATGGTCATCGGCCTTCCCGGCGGGGGCGGCCTGTCGTTCGGTCTCGTGCTCGCCGCGGCCATCAACTTCCTGCTGGTCGCGGCCGTCGTCTATTTCGTCTTCGTGATGCCGCTCAACCACCTCAAGCACACGCAGGAGCGTCGCCGTGCAGTCGGAATTCCCTCCACCGCCGATGCCGCCGCCCCCACAACGGAACTCGACCTCCTGACCGAGATCCGCGACCTGCTGGCCGCCGGCGCGACACTCGACCAGGGTCCGAAGCACACGCTCTAGATGAGTGAGGCCTCATCGATTGGTTACCGCTCCCGGCAAGCCAATTCTGACCGGCCCCCGTTGACGCTGCTCAGTACAGGCGGAAGGCCGTGTCCGGGGTCGAACCAATTCGACGGAGATTCTGACGTTTGAGCGGGATTTCGGCCTGTTTCCGGACGATACGGGCAGAATCTCCGTCGAATTCGTTCGGGCCGCGGGCGGAGCGCGTGGTGGATACCGAACGGCACAAGCGCTGCTGCACAGCAGGCAGGGGTTGTGGCCAACTCAGGAGATCCGTCCGGCCGGGTCGGGCATCCGCGCCGGTTCCGCACTGCTCCGCGGCGGCTGGTGAATGCGGCCGGCGGATGTCCTGAGTTAGCCACACACACACGGGCTCGGCTGGCCCATCGCCCACGACGATGCGGCCTCACTCATCCACGGCAGTCACCAACTCCGTCCCTTCGGCTACCAGTGCGGCGGGCGGTCCTGACGGAGCCGTTCGTCGTTGACGCCGCGGGTGCCATGTCCGGCGGGATCGGCGGGCACGATGCCGCCCTCCTCGCGCAGAACCGGTGGGTGCGGATCGGGGTCGGTGTCGGGCGCGGGCGTCAGCCGAGCACGCCGGGACGTGCCGGCCGATTTGACGACGGACTGCCGGGGAACGACGGATGCGTCCCGGTGGCCGACCTTATCCCGGTGGTCGAACTTGTCGAGACCATCCCGCTCGGGTACGCCGCGCTCAGGCACCAGGTCGGCGCACCGGACCGGACGAACCAGGCCCCGTCGAACCACGCCCGGACGAACCAGGCCCCGTCGAACCAGGCGCCGTCGTACCATGCGCGGCCGAGCCATGCGCGGAGGATTCGGCAGCCGCCGGCGGCACCGACAGTCCGACGAGTGCCGCCACGCGGGCGGCCACCGCGTCCGGGTTGCTGAAGAGTTCGAAGCTGTGCACCCGCAGGTAGTGCCAGCCGAGGCGGCGCAGCACTTCGGGGCGAAGCCTCAGAGACTCGCGCAAGCTCGACCGGCCGACGACGGCATCCGTTTCGACGACGACGGCACGGCCCGCGTGCGAGCCGGCGAGGGCCAGCTTGCCGCGGTGGCCGAGCGACACGGTGAGGCCAAGGCGTTCCAGGCGGCGGGCAAGGTCGACCAGCATCGCCTCGCTTGCGTCGGGAACCTGGGCCTCGTTGCGGCGCGCCTCGGTCTCGCTGAGCACCTGGGAGAGCGCGAGGATGCCGTGGCGCTGGCGATCCTCGTCGATGTCGGAGGGGCGGAAGCAGGAAACGATGTCCATGGCCCGGCGGGCCCGGGTCATGCCGATGGCCAGCAGCCGCTCACCGCCCGGTTCACCGAGCGAACCGAAGTTCGTCAGGAGACGGCCGTGCGGGGTGCGGCCGTAGCCGATGGAGAAGATCACCCGGTCGCGGCTCTGCGCCACGGCCTGCTCGAGGGTGAGCACAGTGAATGGCTCGGCCCGGTCTTTCAGGATGAAGTCGGAGAGGTCGGTACGCTTGGAGAAGGCGGACAGCACTGCCTGGTGCACACGCACGGAGTGCCGCGCGCTGGCCGTGATGACCATGAGTGATTCCTTCGGGCGCTTGACGGCGTGGTCCATGACGAGTTCGACGACCTTGGCCACCTCGGCGTCGACGCTTTCCACGGCCCCGGAGTCGGCGTCGGGCATGCCGTGCCCGCCGGCCACGTAGTTGATGGTGAGGCTGCCGTGCCCGAGGTAGCTGCCCGCCCAGGGCAGGGAGTCGATGCGCCCGCCGTAGAAACGGTGGTTGACGAGTTCCGCGAGGTCTTCGCCGCCAGCGCGGTAGCTGCGGGTCAGGGTGAGGGTCGGCAGCAGCTCGCCGAGGCGGGCCAGGGCCGAGTCGGCGTGCAGGGCGTCGACGTTGGTCTCCTGCTCGACGCGGTCGTCGGCGGCGGCCGTGATGCCGGTCTCGAACGACGACGGTGTCTGCGTGACCGGGTCGCCGAACGCGACGATCTGCCGGCCGCGACGGATGGCGCCGACGTTCTCGGCCAGAGTGGTGGCGCCGGCGTCGACGAGCAGGACGGTGTCGAAGCTCATCTGGTCGGCGAGTGCCGCCACCTCGTAGGGCGAGGCCAGCCAGACCGGGGCGAGCACGCGGCCCAGGTGCGGGGCGGCCTTGTGCAGGCGGGTGGGGGTGGCCCGGTCGGCGCGCAACAGGCGCCTGAGGTTGTCGGCCTCCTCGGGCCAGTCGACGACGCCGATCTTCCAGGTCTCGGCGAGCAGCCAGGCGAGGAGCTGCCCGGTGGTCGAGGCGTGCGCCTCGTCGACCAGGCGGAAGTCGGCCTCGAGCCGGTCGAGAACCTGCGTGTTGGCGTTCAGGAGGGCCTTGTCGCCGCTGAGCATGGTCTCGAGCACGGACTGCCACCAGGCGAGTTCGAGCTCGTCGGCGACGTCTCTCTCGGACACGTGGCGCTGGGCCAGGTCGGTCATCAGCGGGTCGAGATTGTGTTCGCGCAGGGTAGCGAGCAGCGCGGTGCGCTCATGTAGGTTCGCCAGTACCTCGCTCTCGGCGGCCAGGCCGGAGATCGTGTAGATGAGCTCCTTCACCGGGCGGTTCGACAGCTGACGCGTGGTTCCGGCCGCTCCGAGCGGAATGTCGAGGCTCGCGAGGTCTTCCGAGACGCGCTGGTAGGCCACGTGCACATCCGAGATACCCACAGGCACCTCGGGGGTGACGCCGGCGACTACGAAGCGCTGCCACAGGGTGCGCTGCTGCTGGATGCGGCGCAGGCTCTCGTTCATGTCGCTCACGTGCACGCCGGGGCGCAGGTATTCCACAGCGAGCTTGCGCAGACGGCGACGGTTCGCGCCGGTCATCTCGGGCGACTCCCGGCGGGACGCGGTCGCGGAGATCAGTTCGGTCAGGGACCGGTCGAAGACGGCCGGCTGGAACTTGTCGAGCGTCTCCCGGATGTCGAGCAGCAGCCGCAGGTAGACGCCGAGCTCGGCGATGGTCTCGAACGGTCGCAGTCGGGTCTGGCCGACGAGTCCGGCGGCACGCTCGAGCAGGCGCGGGAGTTCGATCTGGTTGACCCGTTTGGCCAGCTGGTGCGCCGCCGAGGCGTCCGCGGTGGAGGAGAAGGAGGCTCCGTACCAGGGCGAGTCGCCCGGTCCGTAGCGGAATTCACCGAGTGCAGCCGCCTTGATCAGGGTGGCGGCGGCGGCCGGCCGACCCCGCGCCAGGCGTTCGAGCGCGCGTCGGTCGAGCCTGGCCGTGGTCGAGGGAGGTGAGGGCAGCTGCGCGAGGCGTGCCAGCTCACCGAGGGCGTCGAGAACGGACACCCCGAGCGCCGGGTCGCGGCGAGTGAGCGCCGACCGGTAGTCGAGTAGCACCTTGCGCAGGCGCACGAGCGCGTCGTCGACGTCGCCGACCATGGGCTGGGTGGCCTTCTCGTTGCGGGTGATCGCCTGGATCAGGTCCCGGCGCAGGGTGCGGGGGGTCACGGCGACCCCGGGCAGCCCGACCTGCACCAAGCGGTGCGCGATACCGTCGAGGCTGGAGCGGCGGGCGCTGACGACGAGCACGCGCTTGTGCTGAGCGATAAGCGAGCCGATCGCGTTCACAATCGTCTGCGTGCCGCCGGTGCCGGGAAGGGTTTTCACGACGAGCGAGTTGCCGGCCGCGATCTGTGCGACGACGTTCTCCTGCTCGGAGTCCGCGTCAAGCAGAAGGATGTCGGTGGCCGGTGGCCGGGAATCCTGGCCGAGCGGGACGACCGGGTTGTACGCGGTCTCGATGGCGCGCCGGGCGCTGGCGTTGCCACCGATCGCGTCGAGCAGCGGATGGTCCAGGTTGGCCGCATCGGCGGCGAGAGCGCGGCCGACGTCGGCGAACACGGAGGCCACGAGGCGCGGTACCACGTTGAACCAGGGCAGGTGCGAGGTGAGGCCGCGCAACCGGTCGATCACGGGCTGCGGTTTGAAGGCGCCGTTGGTGACGGCCAACGCCACGAACGCATCCGCATCCAGAACGATCTCGAACTGGTCCTTCAGCGCGCGGGCCAGTTCCGGGTTGAGGAACGGCTGGCCCTTGAGCTTGAGTTCGAAATCGCGGCCGTAGCGGCGGATGGCGAGGGGGCGCAGCAGCACGGGAGCGCTGTAGTCCACATCGTTGTGGCGCCACTCGGCAAGGCCGATGGCCAGGTGCACCGATTCGATGCCGCGCATGGAGCGCAGTTCGATGCCCTTCTGGGTGATCTCGCCGGCCGCCAGCCGCGCGTTGCGCAGGGCCAGCTCGTCGCGGATCAGGTTGGAGAGCAGAGCCGTCTTGCCGGTGATGAACTGGGGCAGACCGCCCGGATGGGTGGCGCTCAGTTCGATCCGCGTGCGGGGTCCGTCGCTGAAGTGCAGCAGCGGGGAACGCCCGCCCACTTCGGCGAGTTCGTCGCGCCAGCGCTGCCAGACCGGGTCGGCCACATTGCCCACGGTGAGGGACGGATCGCCCAAGCTGACCGCGTGCGGAGCCGCAGAATCGTGCGGGTCGGTGGGCGGAGCATCCTGAATCTCCGTCAGGATGTCGTCGTCATCTAGTTTCTTATCGAGGCGCCACACACTCGACACCATAAGCCAAATCCCTCCGATTCCCCGGCAGGCGGCCCGGAATTGCGCGGATTCAGCCCCGAATTGTCTCAAAACGGGGCCTCCGGATGCGCGTGCGGCCGTCAGCGATTCGGCTCGCCTCGGCGAGAATGGTGCAATGAAACTCCCCCTCGTCGAACTCCACCTGCACATCGAGGGAACCCTCGAACCGGAGCTGCTCTTCGAGCTGGCCGCACGGAACGCGGTGACTCTGCCGTGGGCGTCGTTGGCGGAGCTGCGCGCCCAGTACGACTTCGCCGACCTGCAGTCGTTCCTGAACCTCTACTACCGGGCCCTGGACGTGCTGCGTGAACGGATCGACTTCACCGACCTGACCCGCGCCTACCTGGCCCGCGCCCGCACGGCCGGGGTGCGGCACGCGGAGCTCTTCTTCGACCCGCAGGCGCACACGAGCCGGGGCGTCCCGCTGGTCACCGCCCTGGCGGGGGTGCGCGACGCCCTGGACCGGTCGGTCGACGAGTGGAGCATCAGCACGAAGCTGATCGTGACGTTCCTCCGGGACCGTCCACCCGCCGAGGCCCTGCAGATCCTGCGAGAGATTCTCGCCGGTGGGGTGCCGATCGACGGCATCGGGCTGGACTCGGCCGAGGTCGGCTATCCCCCGGAGCTCTTCACCGAGGTCTTCGCTCTGGCCCGCGAGAACGGTTTGCGCCTGGTGGCGCATGCGGGCGAGGAAGGACCGCCCGACTTCGTCTGGCAGGCCCTCGACCTGCTCGGGGTGGAACGCGTCGACCACGGCATCCGCAGCCTGGAAGACGAGGTGCTGCTTGACCGGCTTGTGCGGGACCGCATCCCGCTCACGGTCTGCCCGTTCTCGAATGTGCGACTGCGCGTGATCGACACCCTCGCCGACCACCCCATCGTGCGGATGCTCGACCGCGGGCTGCTCGCCTGCATCAACTCCGACGACCCGGCCTACTTCGGCGGCTACATCGACGACAACCTGGCCGCGGTCGATGCGGAGTTCGGCCTGGGACCGGACCGGCTGGCCCTGCTCGCCCGGAACGGGATCGAGGCGTCGTTCCTGACGAACGGGGAGAAGGCGGCCCTGACTGCCGAGGTCGATGCCTGGCGTGCTGCCCAGCCGGCGCCGGCTATAGCCATCCGTTCTTCTTGAAGACGCCGTAGAGGCCGACGCCCATCACGAGCATGAGGGCGAGTGCGAACGGGTAGCCGAACACCCAGGTGAGCTCGGGCATGTGGGTGAAGTTCATGCCGTAGATGGTGCCCACGAGCGTGGGCGCGAAGAGGATGGCCGCCCAGCTCGAGATCTTCTTGACCTCTTCGCTCTGGACGAGGCTGGTCTCGGACAACCGCCGGGTCTCCTCGTTCTGGCGCTGGGTGACAAGGGTGCTGTGCACAGTTAGGGCATTGTCGAGGAGCTGGCGGAACGCGTCGCCGCGCTCGACAACCCGCAGGGTGTGGTCGAGCACGTCACGCAGGTAGTGGCTGAGCTCCGCGGGGACGTTGTAGGTGGTGAAGCCCTTCTGCAACGACTCCAGCATGCCCACGAGCGGCTGCGTCGCACGCTGGAACTCGATCACCTCCCGGGAGAGGTCGTAGATGCGCCGGGCGACGGCCTGATCGCCATCGAAGAGCTGGTCCTCGATCTCGTCGATGTCGTTCTCCAACCCGGCGACGACCGGCCCATACTCGTCGACGATCTGGTCGAGGATGGCGTAGAGCACGGCCTCCGGCCCGAGGGCCAGCAGCTCCGGCGTCTTCTCCATGCGCTCGCGCACCTGCGCGAGGTCGGGCGACTCGGCGTGGCGGATGGTGGCCACGAAGTCCGGGCCCACGAAAACGTGCAGCTCGCCGAACTCGACGCGTTCTTCCTGGTCGAGGTAGCGGGCCGGACGTAGCACGACGAAGAGGATGTCGTCGAAGCGTTCCAGCTTCGCCCGCTGGTGGCCCTTCAGCGCGTCTTCGACCGAGAGGTGGTGCAGGCTGAATTCGGCCGCGACCGAGCGCACCTCGTCGGGTGAGGGCCGGTACATCCCGATCCAGGCGAAGCCCTGGTGGGCCTTCATCACCTCATAGGTCTCGTCGAGCGTCGTCGGGTTCGCGGCCCGGCGGCCCTTCACATATACAGCGTTGTCGATCAGTGCCACGCGCGCTCTCCTTAGCTAACAGCTACCAGTGTCGCACCGGACGGGCCGCCCGCTGAGCGGGCTCGCGCACTGACCGGGCACTCGCTCTGACCGGCCTCGCGCACTGACCGGGCACGCGCTCTGACCGGGCACCGGCGGGGAAGGTAGGTTGGGGGTCGTGAACCCTGAGCGAGCCGGAGACGTCTTCATCGTCGTCGCTCCCCGCGGGTCCACGGATGCCGACGACCGTCGGTTCCTGGCGGCCGCGGCTGCCTGGGCGCTCGGCGTTGATCCGCGCCTCGTGCGCATCGAGCGGAACTGTCCGCACTGCGGCGGCCGGGACCACGGCCGGCCGCTGGTGGCGGTGTCGCCCGGGGCCGGAGCGGGGACCCACCCGCTGCACGTCAGCCTCAGTCGCGCCGTAGGGTGCGTCGCGTTCGCCCTGACCTTCCTCGGCCCGGTCGGGGTGGACATCGAGAGCGTCGCGGACGTCTCCCGGGCCGGGTTCGATGCGGTCGCGCTCGGGCAGGCGGAGCTCACCGCCCTGGCCAGACTGTCGGCCCCCGCCGCGGGCGCCGCCGCGGGCGCCGCCGCGGGCGCCGCCGACACCGCACGCGC
>NZ_PJJU01000027.1:0-27839 GCF_002929635.1 Cryobacterium sp. M25
GCCTCGGCGGCCACAAACCCGCACTCCCCGGCCGGGATTAACCCACGGTTACGACAGGAGAGCCAAAATCTCCGTCGAATTGGTTCAGGGCGGGTTCAGGAGTCGCAGGCGGGCAGCGGGAGGCGGGAGGCGGGTTCGGGGATGCAGTGAACGGATGCCGATTTGCACCGGCCTCCTCCGTCCCGTATCGTGGGCGAAAGCCAAAGACCGCCGGTTATTGCCGTGTAGAAATGCACTGGCAATCGAAGGTTCATTCACGTGAACGGCCCGCGCAGGATTCGAAGTCAGACTGCATTCTTCCGGAATGCGTTCCCAGCTCCGGCGCCTGCGCCGGAGCTTTTTTCATGTCTGCTCCCCGGGCTACCGGCACATGAAACCAAGAGGAGCGCCATGGCGAACAAGGAAGCAACGGTCGCCGAGCTTACGGAGAAATTCCAGAGCTCGACCGCCGTTCTGCTCACCGAGTACCGCGGTCTCACTGTTGCGCAGCTCAAGTCGCTGCGCGTTTCCATCAGTGCGGACGCCACGTACGCCGTGGTGAAGAACACGCTGACCAAGATTGCGGCGAACAACGCCGGCATCACGTCGTTTGACGACGAGCTTGTCGGTCCGTCCGCAATCGCATTCGTTCACGGAGACCCTGTCGCCGTTGCGAAGACCCTGCGTGCCTTCACCAAGGCAAACCCTCTCCTGGTAGTGAAGGGTGGTTACTTCGACGGTAACCCGCTCACCGCCGCAGAGGTAGGCAAGCTCGCCGACCTCGAGTCCCGCGAAGTGCTGCTGGCCAAGCTGGCCGGCGCATTCAAGGCCTCGCTGTTCGGAGCCGCATATCTGTTCAACGCACCGCTGTCGAAGGCTGTTCGCACCATCGACGCGCTGCGTGAGAAGCAGGAGTCCGCGAACTAGGCATCTGCCTGGCATCGCGGTGAGTAACTAAGAAACTATAGGGAGAAAAATCATGGCAAAGCTTTCCACCGAGGAATTACTCGAACAGTTCAAGGGCCTCACCCTCATCGAACTCTCCGAGTTCGTCAAGGCGTTCGAGGAGACCTTCGAGGTCACCGCCGCTGCACCGGTCGCCGCTGCCGGCGCTGCCGGTCCCGCCGCCCCCGTTGAAGAGGTCGAAGAGCAGTCCGCTTTCGACGTCATCCTCGAGGCTGTCGGCGACAAGAAGATCCAGGTCATCAAGGTTGTGCGCGAGCTCACCAGCCTGGGCCTCGGCGAGGCCAAGGCCGTCGTCGATGGCGCGCCGAAGGCCGTCCTCGAAGGCGTTTCCAAGGAAGCCGCTGAAAAGGGCAAGGCTGCTCTCGAAGCTGCCGGCGCCACCGCCGTCCTCAAGTAGTCGGGGCCCCGCGAGGGGTTCTCTACTTCTCGTAGAGGCGTGACGGCGCAAGCCGTCCACACAGAGAAGGCGTCGCATCCATCGGATGCGGCGCCTTCTGTCGTTATGCCCGTTCCGTCAGGCCCGACGCACGGTGTCAGCCCCCGTGGGTGAGCCGTGGGCCGCTGGTGCTCGAGCGGATGACCAGGTTCGTGGGCAGCCGGGTCAGGTGATCCTCGTCGCCGTGCTGAGCGGGGTTCTCCAATTCCGTCAGGAGGGCCTGCACCGCGAGCCGGCCCTGTGTGCGCGGGTGCTGCTCGAGGGTGGTCAGACGGAACATATCGGCATACGGATGTCCGTCGATGCCGATCACGGACAGGTCGGCCGGCACCTGGATGCCCAGTTCCCTGGCGGCGACGATCAAACCGATCGCGATCTCGTCGCTCGCGGCGAAGACCGCGGTGGGGCGGGTGCGCGGGTCGCCGAACACGGCGAGGCCCACCTCGTAGCCGCCCGGCATCGTGAACTCGCAGGCGTAGAACAGGCCCGAGCGTTCGGTGGGCAGGCCGGCGGCGCTCATGGCGGCGTAGAAACCGGTGAGCCGGTTGCTGTGCACCTGGAAGTCCATCTCGTCTTCTTTGCTGCCGCCGATGTGCACGATGTCCGTGTGCCCCAGGCTGAGCAGGTGCTCGGTGGCGAGCCGGGCCGCGGCAACGTCGTCGATGGCGATCGTGTCCACGCCGCGGATGGGTCCGCCGATTCCGACCAGCGGGCGGCCCAGACGGTGCAGCAGGGTGACCTCCTCATCGCTGAGCGCCACACCGACCGAGATCACTCCGTCGAAGCGTTTGCGCGCGAGGAAGTACTCGAAGACCCTTTCCCGTTCGGGTGAGGGTGCCGGCAGGTTGTAGAGGGTCATGTCGTATCCCGCGTCCAGCAGCGCCTGTTCCATGCTTTCCAGAACCTCGGAGAAAAACCAGCGGCTGATGAACGGGATGATCACGCCGATGCTCTTGGTTCGGCCGGTGACGAGGCTGGCCGCGTTGGGTGAAGCGACGTAACCGATCTCCCTGGCTGCGGCGATGACCTTGATCCGGGTCTGCTCCGACACATAGCCACGACCGCTCAGGGCACGGGAGGCTGTGGCCTTCGCGACGCCGGCGAGGCGTGCGACATCCGCAATTGCGCTCATTCCAGCCTCCGCCCTTGGACCCGTTTCCAACACTGTACAGCTCTGGCAGGCGCGCTGGAACCGGTTCCACTATATCCGCCGGAATGCGACACGTCCCGCGGAACGAACTTTCGAAGGTTTCGTGGCGGGAGTGCGATCTTTGCCATTCCGTGACAAATCTGGTCTTGCGATTCGGCCCGGCGTACCGTAACTTGTGGTGTGGAACCGGTTCCTTATCTGATCGTTTTCGGCACACAAGCTGTTCCTGCAGCACCTGGGTGTTTGTCCGGGGATATCCCCGGCGCATCTTCATCAAACTCAACGAGGAGGAAAAATGCGGTCATTCCACCGCCGAATCACAGCACCCATCGCCATTGCGGCGATCGCCGGTCTGACCTTGGCCGGCTGTTCCGGTGGCCCCGGCAGCACGAACACCGACTCCGGAGCTGAAGGCGACGGCGTCGTCTCCGTCTACGGCACCATCGGTGACACCGAGGCCAAGCTCCTCGAGAAGTCCTGGGCTGCCTGGGAAGAAGAGAACAACATCGACATCCAGTACGAGGCGTCGAAGGAGTTCGAAGCTCAGATCGCCATCCGCGCCCAGGGTGGCAGTGCTCCCGACATCGCGATCTTCCCGCAGCCCGGACTGATGGCAGACCTTGCCAGCCGCGACTTCCTCAAGCCTGCCCCGAAGGCCGTCGAAGACAACGTCGACGAGTTCTGGTCCAAGGACTGGAAGGCCTACGGCACCGTCGGGGACACGTTCTACGGCGCGCCACTGATGGCCAGCGTCAAGGGCTTCATCTGGTACTCCCCGGCTAAGTTCACCGAGTGGGGTGTCGAAGTTCCCGAGACCTGGGACGAACTCCTCGCCGTGACGAAGACTATCCAGGAGAAGACCGGCAGCGCCCCGTGGTGCGCCGGATTCGGCTCGGGCGACGCCACCGGCTGGCCGGGCACGGACTGGGTCGAAGACCTCGTCCTGCGTCAGGCCGGAGCGGAGACCTACGACAAGTGGGTTGCCAACGAGATCCCGTTCACGGACCCCGCAATCAAGGCCGCCTTCGACTCCGTCGGAGAGATCCTGCTGAACCCTGCCAACGTCAACGCCACGTTCGGTGATGTCCGCTCGATCAACAGCACCCCGTTCGGTGACGTGGCCACGCCGCTCGCCGCAGGAACCTGCGCGCTGCACCACCAGGCATCCTTCTTCGACGGCTTCATCACGGATGCCGGCGGAGAGGTCGGTCCCGACGGTGACGTCTGGGCCTTCATCACCCCGGCCGAAGAGGCCGGCAGCCAAGCCGTGACCGGTGGTGGCGAGATCGTCGCCGCATTCGCGGATGACGCCGACACCCAGGCCGTTCAGACGTACCTCTCCAGCGACGACTGGGCGAATAGCCGGGTGAGCCTCGGTGGAGTCATCAGCGCCAACTCGGGTCTTGACCCGGCCAACGCGAAGAGCCCCATCCTGCAGGAAGCCATCAAGATCCTTCAGGACCCGGAGACCACCTTCCGCTTTGACGCCTCCGACCTGATGCCCGGCTCCGTGGGCGCCGGCACCTTCTGGAAGGGAATGGTCAACTGGATCAACGGAGCCCCGACCGACGAGGTTCTCACCAGCATCGAAGCCGGCTGGCCCTCCAGCTAGTTCAATTCGGAACCAGCTCATCTAACAGCACCACAACCGTGCGGGTCGTCCTCCTGAAAAGGGGCGACCCGCACTCCCCTGCTGGTGTACCGTGGCGGTAGTTTTCCGCCCCACCAGCAAACTGTGAGCCCGCAGTCGTACTCGAGAGGTTTCATATGTCGGCGTTCCTTGCCTGGCTGGCTGACTTGCCGCCCCTGGTCCAAGTCCCCATCATCATCCTCGCGTTCGTCGCCCTGGTGGCCGCGATCCTGTTCTTCGTCGAGATAGCCCCGCGCAAGGGCACCGGCTACACCGTCATCCGTCTCGCCGTCTGCGTCGCCGCCCCGCTGCTCATCCTGCTCGCCGCGGGATCGTACTGGTGGGCCATCGCCGCGGCCGCCGTTCTCGGCGGAGTCTTCTTCATCGTCGACTACCGCTCACGCTCCGGCGCCGGCTACCTCTTCCAGCTCTTCGGCTTCCTCGCTCCGGCCATCTTGCTCCTCATCGTCGGACTCATCATCCCGACCATCCAGACCACGGTGCAGGCGTTCATGAACTCCCGCGGAACCGAGTTCATCGGCCTCGACAACTTCGTCTGGGTGTTCACCCAGCCGGAGGCCATCCGCACGGTGCTCAACACGATCGTCTGGGTGCTCATCACTCCGCTCGTGTCTACGATCGCCGGCCTGGCCTACGCGGTCTTCATCGACAAGAGCCGCGGCGAGAAGTACTTCAAGATCATGGTCTTCATGCCCATGGCCATCTCTTTCGTCGGGGCGTCCATCATCTGGCGCTTCGTCTACACGGCCCGGCCGGCCGACCAGAACCAGATCGGCCTGCTCAACCAGGTTGTGGTGTGGTTCGGCGGCCAGCCCGTCGACTTCCTCGCCAACGCACCCTGGAACACGGTCTTCCTGATCGTCGTGCTGATCTGGGTGCAGACCGGATTCGCCATGGTCGTGCTCTCCGCCGCCATCAAGGGCGTGCCTGCCGAGCAGATGGAGGCCGCCGAACTCGACGGCACCAACGCCTGGCAGAAGTTCACCAACGTCACGGTGCCTGGCATCCGCGGCGCCCTCGTCGTCGTGTTGACGACGATCTCTATCGCCTCCCTCAAGGTCTTCGACATCGTCCGGACCATGACCGCAGGCGCCAACGACACCAGCGTCATCGCGAACGAGATGTACACGCAGTTCAAGAACTTCGAGCAGGGCCGGTCCGCCGCCTTCGCCGTGATCCTGTTCCTGCTCGTGCTCCCGATCGTCGTCTACAACGCCCGCCAGATTCAGAAGCAGAGGGAAATCCGATGAGCGCGATTCTTCCGGTTGAGCTCCCCGTCGACAAGAACACCAAGAGCCAAACTCGCCGAGGCGAGCGCCGTCAGGAGTTCGCGGCGGCCAAGCGCACCAAGAAGCGGTTGACCAGCCGAGGCGCCACGATCGCGGCGCTCGTGATCGCCGTGCTCTGGACCGTTCCGACCTTCGGGCTCTTCGTCTCCTCCTTCCGCCCGGCGCAGGAGGTACGCACCACCGGCTGGTGGACGCTCTTCTCGAACTGGGGTCTGACCATCGATAACTACAGCGATGTGCTCCAGGCCGGCAACAGTCAGCTGAATCTGGCCGGTGCGTTCATCAACTCGATCGCGATCACCCTGCCGGCCACACTGCTGCCGCTGATCATCGCCAGCCTCGCGGCCTACGCATTCGCCTGGATCGACTTCCGCGGCAAGAACGTGCTGTTCATCGCGGTTTTCGCGCTGCAGATCGTTCCGCTGCAGATGGCCCTCGTGCCGCTCCTGCAGTTCTTCTCGCTGGGTGAGGTCTTCGGCTTCCCGGTGGTCTCCTCGATCAGCGACGCCGGCGGCTACTCGCAGGTGTGGATCGCGCACACGATGTTCGCCCTGCCGCTCGCCATCTACCTGCTGCACAACTTCGTGTCGGAGATTCCCGCCGACGTCATCGAGGCGGCGCGGGTCGACGGCGCCGGTCACGGGCAGATCTTCTTCCGCATCGTGCTGCCGCTGACCATGCCGGCGATCGCATCCTTCGCCATCTTTCAGTTCCTATGGGTCTGGAACGACCTGCTCGTGGCGCTGATCTTCGCGGACGGTGCGGTGGCCCCGATGACCAAGCTACTGGCCGAGATCACCGGTACCCGAGGCCAGGACTGGCACCTGCTCACTGCCGGCGCGTTCATCTCGATCCTGGTTCCGCTGATCGTGTTCTTCTCCCTGCAGCGCTACTTCGTGCGCGGCCTGCTGGCCGGTTCGACGAAGGGCTAGCCGCATCAGCGACTGTGCCCGTTCCGCCGCTGGAGCCCATCCGGGCCGCCGGTGTCCGGAACGGGCACATTTGTGTGCCGCGCGGGAGTTTAGAGTGAATTCATGAGTGGAATGCACGGTGGCGGCGGCGGTCGACGGGGGCGGGTCAGCGGCGCGGATGTCGCGGCGCAGCGGGCCGAGAACGCCGAGGCCCCGCGCATCCCGAATCTGCTTCGCCGGATCATCGGCCTGTTCGCGCCGCACCGCGCGAAGCTCACGGTCACCGTGGTTCTCGTATTCATCAGCGCGGCGCTCTCCGTCGTGCCGCCCCTGCTCGTGCAGCGGGCCTTCGACGAGGGGCTCTTCCCGCCCGGCGGCAGCCCGGACGTGCAGCGTCTCGCCGTGCTCGTGGGGGTGATGATCGCCATCTACCTGGGGACGCAGTTGCTCGGCGTCTGGCAGACCTGGCTCACCGCCACGGTCGGCAACTCGGTGATGGGCGCCCTCCGGGTGCGCCTGTTCACCCACTTGCAGGCGATGGAACTGAGCTTCTTCACGCGAACGAAGACGGGCGTCATCCAATCCAGGCTGCAGAACGATGTCGGCGGCGTCGCGAGCGTGCTCACCAACACCATCTCCAGTCTTCTCGGCAACGCCGTGACCGTGATCGCGGCGCTCGTCGCGATGCTCCTGCTGAGCTGGCAGCTGGCGATCGTCGCCATCATCCTGATGCCCGTGCTCGTCTTTGCCCAGCGCCGGGTCGGCCAGGTGCGGGCCCGCATCGCGTCCAGGACGCAGGAGTCGCTCTCGGATATGACGGCGATCACGCAGGAGACGCTGAGCGTGTCCGGCATCCTGCTCTCGAAAAGCTTCACCCGTCAGAAGACCGAGATCCATCGGTATGCCGACGAGAACGCCAACCAGGTCAAGTTGCAGATCAGCCAGCAGATGAGCGGCCAATGGTTCTTCGCCACGGTGAGCATCTTTCTGTCCAGTATCCCGGCGATCGTCTACCTCGTGGCCGGTCTGCTGATGGGCAGCGGAACGACCGACATCACGGCGGGCACGATCGTGGCCTTCACGACCGTGCAGTCACGGCTGCTGTTCCCGCTGCTCGGCCTGATGCGCGTCGCCCTCGACCTGCAGACCTCGAGCGCCCTGTTCGCCCGCATCTTCCAGTACCTCGACCTTCGGCCCGCGATCCGCGACGCCCCCGACGCCGCTCCGGTGCCGGCCCGCGGCGAGGCCGTCGGCCGGGTCGCCTTCGACGGGGTCACCTTCGCCTACCCGGATGCCGGCGCGGAATCGCGTCCCACCCTGGACGACGTCTCCTTCACGATCGAGCCCGGCCAGTTCGCGGCCTTCGTCGGCCCGTCCGGGGCAGGCAAGACCACCGTGTCCTATCTGATCCCGCGCTTCTACGAGGCCTCGGCCGGGCGGGTACTCTTCTCCGGCGTCGAGGTGCAGGGCCTCCAGCAGCAGTCCCTCGTCTCCCACATCGGCATCGTCAGCCAGGAGACCTACCTCTTCCACGCGACCATCGCCGAGAACCTCCGTTACGCGAAACCGGAGGCGACGGATGCCGAGCTCGAGGCCGCGGCCCGGTCGGCGAGTATCCACGACACGATCGCATCCTTCCCCGCCGGCTACGACACCCTGGTGGGGGAGCGCGGCTACCGGCTCTCCGGCGGCGAGAAGCAGCGCATCGCCATCGCGCGGGTGTTGCTCAAGGACCCCGAGGTGCTGATCCTCGACGAGGCCACCAGCGCCCTCGACGCCATCTCCGAACGCGTCGTTCAGGCGGCCCTGGACACCGCTTCCCGCGGGCGTACGACCATCGCCATCGCGCACCGGCTGTCGACCATCGTGTCCGCCGACGTCATCTTCGTCGTCGACGCCGGCCGGATCGTAGAGAGGGGCACCCACGCCGAACTGCTCAAAGACGATGGCGTCTACGCGCGGCTGTACTCGGAGCAGGTCACGTCGCCGACGCCCACGGCACCCACTCCGCTCACGTCGATAGAGTTGACCCGGCTCGAATCCGTGACGAAGAACCCTCGATGAAGGACTCTCGATGAAAATTGCCGACACCGTTCTCGACCTCATCGGTGACACCCCCTTGGTCAGGCTGCACAAGGTGACGGCTGACGTCAGCGCCACCGTGCTGGTCAAGCTGGAGTACCTGAACCCGGGCGGCTCCGCGAAGGACCGCATCGCGGTGCGCATCATCGATGCCGCCGAACGGGACGGCCACCTGCTTCCCGGCGGCACCATCGTCGAGCCGACCTCGGGCAACACGGGCGTCGGCCTCGCTCTCGTTGCCCAGCAACGCGGCTACAAGTGCGTGTTCGTGCTGCCGGACAAGGTAGGCGAGGACAAGCGCAACGTGCTCACGGCCTACGGCGCGGAGATTGTGGTGACCCCGACATCCGTCGCCCCCGACCATCCTGACTCCTATTACAGCGTGTCCGACCGGCTGGCCCGGGAGATCCCGGGGGCTTTCAAGCCCAACCAGTACTTCAACCCGAACGGCCCGCTCAGCCACTACGAGACGACCGGGCCCGAGATTTGGCGCGACACCGATGGCACGGTCACCCACTTCGTCGCGGGCGTCGGCACCGGCGGCACCATCACCGGTACCGGACGGTACCTGCGCGAGGTCTCGGGAGAGAGCGTGCGCATCATCGGCGCCGATCCGGAGGGCTCGGTGTACTCTGGTGGCACCGGCCGGCCGTATCTGGTCGAGGGCGTGGGCGAGGACTTCTGGCCGGGCGCCTACGACCCGGAGGTCGTGCACGAGGTGATCGCCGTCTCCGACGCCGACTCCTTCGCGATGACCCGCCGGCTCGCCCTCGAAGAGGGCATTCTGGTCGGCGGTTCGAGCGGCATGGCCGTCGTCGCAGCCCTGCGCGCGGCGAGAACCCTCGGCGCCGACAACACCATCGTCGTGCTGCTGCCCGACGGCGGGCGCGGCTACCTGGGCAAGATCTTCAATGACGGCTGGATGCGCAGCTACGGTTTCAGCAACGCGCCCGCCGGGCACACGGTCGGCGACCTGCTCTCGTCCAAGACCGGCGCCCTGCCGCCGTTCGTCTACGTGCACCCCAGCGCCACGGTGCACGACGCCATCGGAGTCATGACCGAGGCCAGCGTCTCCCAGGTGCTGGTGCTCACCGAAAAGCCCCCGGTGGTGATGGGCGAGGTCGTCGGCGCGGTCGACGAACGCCGGCTGATGGAACTCGTCTTCTCCGGCGAAGCGAAACTGGCCGACCGCGTCGGCGAGTTCGTCGGCGACTCCCTCCCGCTGATCGGGGTGAACGAGCCCGTCGCGGCCGCGCGCGCCGCCTTCGCCGGCCACGATGCGCTCCTCGTCACAGACGGCGGCAAACCCCTCGGCGTCATCACCCGCCACGACCTGCTCACCTACCTGAGCGCCTGAACAGCATGACTAAGGACGAATCAATGGCTCGCACACGAAACTTCGACACCATCGCCATCCACGCGGGGCAGGAATTCGACCCGACGACCGGCGCCGTGATCCCGCCCATCTACCAGACGTCCACGTATGTGCAGGAGAGTATCGGCCACCTGCGCGGCGGCTACGAGTACAGCCGCGGCGGCAACCCGACCCGCACCGTGCTTGAGACCCTGCTGGCCGCGCTGGAGGGCGGAAAGCACGGCCTCTCCTTCGCCAGCGGGCTCGCCGCGGAGGACACCATCCTGCGCGCGCTGCTCGCACCGGGCGACCACATCGTGCTCGGCAACGACGTCTATGGCGGCACGCACCGGCTGATCAACCGGGTGCACGGTGCCTGGGGCATCCTCAACTCCACCGTGGAGATGAGCGACCTCGCCGCCGTCGAACAGGCCATCATCCCGGGCGAGACGAAGATCCTCTGGGTGGAGACGCCCAGCAACCCGCTGATGAAGGTCTGCGACATCGCCGCTCTGGCCCGGATCGGCCACCGCTTCGGCGTGACCGTGATCGTGGACAACACGTTCGCCTCGCCCGCGCTGCAGCAGCCGCTGGCCCTGGGGGCCGACGTCGTCGTGCACTCCACCACGAAGTACCTCGGTGGCCACTCCGACGTGCTCGGCGGCGCCCTGATCATCAACGACGACGAGCTCGCCGAGAAGGCCCAGTTCCTGCAGTTCGCCGCCGGCCCCGTCTCGGCCCCGATGGATGCCTGGCTCACCGTGCGCGGAATCAAGACCCTCTCGGTGCGGATGGACCGCCACTGCAGCAACGCCCAGGCGATCGCCGAGCACCTGCAGGGCCACCCGGCGATCGACCGGGTCTACTACCCCGGCCTGCCGACGCACCCGGGCCACGAGCTGGCGAAGAAGCAGATGAGCGGCTTCGGCGGCATGCTGTCGATCTCCTTCGTGGGCGGCGCGGCCGCGGCGCGTTCCTTCGCCGAGGCCACGCAGCTGTTCCAGCTGGCCGAATCGCTCGGCGGCGTGGAATCGCTGGTCAACTACCCCTCCGAGATGACCCACGCATCGGTTCGCGGCACCGAACTCGAAGTGGCGGACAACATCATCCGTCTGTCCGTGGGCATCGAAGGCGTCGCCGACCTCATCGACGACATCGACCGGGCGCTCGCGGCCGTCTAGGCGGACAGGTCCGTACAGCCGCGGCGGCCGTGGCTGCCGTGGCTGATGAGGCGTCGCGGCTCAGGGAGAGCACCTCCTCTTCGAACGAATTCGACGGAGATTTTGCCCAAATCGGCACTGAATGGGCCAAGAGAGCGGTTACACGCGAAAATCTCCGTCGAATTGGTTTGATACCGGGTGCGGCGGGCCCGACGCAGGGTGTGGGTGAAGGTGGCGGTGGCGGTGGCCGTGCGGTTGGTAGAGCGTTGAGAGTCGGCGCGCAGGGCATCATATTCTGTTAGATGAATCAAGCCCGGCTCATCATGCCTGCGGCGGCATTCGTCGTGGATCCGCTGCGTTTGCCCGGTCACCCCCTCGCAGGGGGCACGGCAGGAGTCCGCAGTGAGGTGCTTCGCGCAGCCTTATCGGAGTGCATACTTGATCTGCGTTCACAATTGTGACCGTGCACATGCCGACAAGGTCTTCCTGTGACTATCGATTTGCCCAAGGGGCGTGCCCCGAGCATCCGTGATGTGGCGCGCCTCGCGGGGGTCTCGCATCAGACCGTTTCGCGCGTGCTCAACGACCACCCCAGCATCCGTGATTCCACCAAGGCGAAGGTGTTGCAGGTCATGGAAGACCTGCAGTACCGGCCGAACCGGGCGGCCCGCGCACTGTCGCGCGGGCGTTCGCGCACCATCGGCCTGCTCTCGGCGGAGAGTGCCTACGGGCCGGCGAGCAGCATCGCCGCCATCCAGGACGCCGCCCAGGAAGCCGGCTATTACGTCAACACCGCGAACCTCACATCCGTCGACACGGAGTCGATCGAGGCGGCGCTGGAGCACCTGATGAACCAGTCCGTGGAGGGCATCGTCGTGATCGCGCCGCAGGTGCGGGTCTTCGACGCTCTGGAACAGCTGTCCATCGACGTGCCGTTTGTCACCCTGCAGTCCACCGGCCGCCTCGACAATTCCCTGTCCGTCGACCAGATGACCGGTGCCAGACAGGCCACGCGGCACCTGATCGACCTCGGCCATCGGAGCATCTACCACCTTGCCGGACCCCAGGACTGGATCGAGGCCGAGGCCCGAATGCGCGGCTTCCTCGACGAGATGTGGGAAATGGATGTGCCGACCATGGCGCCGATTCTGGGCGACTGGACCGCCGATTTCGGATACCGTGCCGGACGAGAACTGCTCCGGAGGCGGGACTTCACGGCCATCTTCGCGTCGAATGATCTGATGGCGCTCGGGTTCATGCACGCCTGCCGGGAGGCGGGCCTCGACCTGCCGCGCGACGTGAGTATCGTCGGCTACGACGATATTCCCGAAGCGGCACACTTCTGGCCACCGCTCACGACAGTGCGCCAAGACTTTGCCGAACTCGGGCGGCGGTGCATCGCCCTTCTGCTCAGCAACCTTAGCGGCGGGGTACCGATCGAGCGGAGCGACCCGATCATTCCCGAGCTCATCGTGCGCGGCTCGACCGCACCGCCCGCGTTCTGAGTTCGGCACATGCGCGACCTCACCTCGATCACCCGGTGAAGGGTTCGCTTTCCCCCGCGACTCTCTCCGGAGTTCCTTGAGCGCATTGTTGAGCAGTTCCCTGTTTCCGCACAGCATTACAGAAGTGGTAAGCCGCCCCGTCGGGACCGTCCGCGAGCCGGCTGGGCTCGGCGGAATGTCCTGACCTCCGACCCCGCTCAGGGGAGCAACAGCCTGTTACGCAAGCGTGACAAAACGAAACTTGACACCGGGACTGTCACCGGGTCTATAGTGTCAATGTGATCGGTCACATGGACTCGATTTTCAGCACTTTTTTCCAAACGCATGACATTGAGGTCAAGCTTGTGAGCACACTTTTCCACCTGCCCGGCAGCTCTGCCGCCGCCCTGCTGAGCGGGAGCGGAATGATCCTTCGCGCGTCCATTCCGTTGTCGGTATGGGATACCAGCAGCGGCCCCCGGCCGTGAGGAGTCCAACGATGTCCACTGACCACGTAATCCTTGAGATGCGGTCCATCACCAAGGAGTTTCCCGGGGTCAAGGCCCTGTCGGACGTCTCCATCACGGTGAATCGCGGCGAGATCCACGCGATCTGCGGCGAGAACGGTGCCGGCAAGTCCACCCTGATGAAAGTGCTCTCCGGGGTCTACCCCTCCGGCACATACACGGGCGACATCATCTACCAGGGTCAGAACGTGCACTTCAAGGACATCCGCTCGAGCGAAGAAGCGGGCATCGTCATCATCCACCAGGAACTTGCGCTCATTCCGGAACTCTCCATCACCGAGAACATCTTCCTCGGCAACGAGCCGACCAAGTGGGGTGCAATCGACTGGATCACCGCCAAGAAGACGGCGCTCGAGTTGCTGGCGCGCGTCGGGCTGCGGGACGACCCCGACACCCTGATCAAGAACATCGGCGTCGGCAAGCAGCAGCTGGTCGAGATCGCCAAGGCCCTCAACAAGTCGGTCAAGGTGCTCATCCTCGATGAGCCGACCGCGGCCCTGAACGAATCGGACTCCATGCATCTGCTGGACCTGATCCGCGGGCTGAAGGGCAAGGGAATCAGCTCGATCATGATCTCCCACAAGCTCAACGAGATCGAACAGGTCGCAGACTCGATCACGATCATCCGCGACGGCAAGACGATCGAAACCCTGAATGTCGTGGCCGACGGAGTCAACGAAGACCGGATCATCCGGGGCATGGTCGGGCGCAGCCTGGAGAGCCGTTTCCCGGACCGCACACCGCACATCGGCGAGGTCTTCTTCGAGGTGCGTGACTGGACCGTGCAGCACCCGCAGGTCGCCGAGCGCATGGTCGTGAAGGGTTCCAGCCTGAACGTGCGCAAGGGTGAGATCGTGGGCATCGCCGGCCTGATGGGCGCCGGGCGCACCGAACTGGCGATGAGCATCTTCGGGCGCTCCTACGGCAACTTCCTTTCCGGCCACCTCTACAAGGACGGAAAGGAAATCGTCCTGAAAAGCGTGGCCGACGCGATCGACCACGGCCTCGCCTATGTGAGCGAGGACCGCAAGGCACTCGGCCTGAACCTGCTCGACGACATCAAGCGTTCCGTCGTCTCGGCCAAGCTCTCGAAGATCTCGGCCGGGCAGGTCGTGAACGACTCCAAAGAATTCGGAATCGCCGAGGAATACCGCAAAAGCCTGCGGATCAAGACACCCAGCGTCAATGCGGGCGTCTCCAAACTCTCCGGCGGCAACCAGCAGAAAGTCGTTCTGGCCAAGTGGATGTTCACGGACCCTGACCTGCTGATCCTGGACGAGCCGACCCGTGGCATCGACGTCGGCGCGAAATACGAGATTTACGGCATCATCCAGCAGCTCGCCGAACAGGGCAAGGGAGTCATCCTGATCTCTTCTGAGCTCCCGGAGCTCCTCGGCCTCGCCGACCGGATCTACACGGTCTTCGAGGGTGCGATCACCGATTGCATCCCGGCGGAGTCCGCCGATCCCGAAACCCTGATGAAAAGTATGACCTCCGCACGGAAGAAGGTTCAGAGCATATGAGTGAAGACACGAGTACCCGCAAAGGCGCTCTTGGTGATCTGAAGAAGATCTTCGGCAGCGGCAGCTCGAACCTGCGGCAGTTCGGCATCCTCTTCAGCCTGATCGCCATCATTCTGCTCTTCCAGTACCTGACCGACGGACTGACGCTGTCATCCGGCAACCTGATCAACCTGGTCAGCCAGTACTCCTATATCCTCATCCTCGCCATCGGCATGGTCATGGTGATCATCGCCGGCCACATCGACCTGTCGGTCGGATCCGTTGCCGCTTTCGTCGGCATCGTGGTGGCCACCGCGATGCGGGACTGGAACTTCCCGTGGCCGCTGGCCATCCTGCTCGGGCTGTTCGTGGGAATGCTGATCGGCGCCTGGCAAGGCGCGTGGGTTGCCTACGTCGGGGTTCCCGCCTTCATCGTCACCCTGGCCGGCATGCTCATCTTCCGCGGCGGCAACCAGGTCATCGGTAACGCCAACACGGTCCCCGTTCCTGACGGCTTCACGATCATCGGCTCCGGCTACCTTCCTGAGGTCGGCCCGAACACGGGCTACAACAACCTGACCCTGCTTCTGGGGCTTATCATCGTGGTCGCGGTCGTCTACTCCGAATGGCGTGCCCGCCGGGTTCAGAAGATCATGGGTTCGACGCCCGCACCGCTGTGGGTGAGCATCGTGAAGGTCGTCCTCCTCTGTGCCGTCATCGTCTACGCATCCGTCCTCTTCGCCGGTGGCCGCGTCGGCACAAGCTTCCCGGTCTCCGGAATCATCCTCGGAGTGCTCGTTCTCTTCTACGCGTTCGTCACTCGTAACACGATTTTCGGCCGTCACGTCTACGCGGTCGGCGGCAACAAGCTCGCCGCCGAACTCTCGGGGGTCAAGTCCCGTCGGGTGAACTTCCTCGTCATGATGAACATGTCGATCCTCTCGGCCCTGGCCGGCATGATCTTCGTCGCCCGCTCGGTGGCCTCCGGCCCGCAGGACGGCCTCAGCTGGGAGCTCGACGCGATCGCCGCCGTGTTCATCGGTGGCGCGGCCGTGTCCGGCGGAATCGGAACCGTCGTCGGCTCCATCATCGGTGGGCTCGTCATGGCGGTGCTGAACAACGGCCTGCAGCTGCTGGGCGTCGGCTCCGACTGGGTTCAGATCATCAAGGGCATGGTGCTCCTGGTGGCCGTGGGTGTCGACGTGTGGAACAAAAGCCAGGGTCGTCCCTCGATCATCGGCCTCCTGACCCGCAAGAAGAAGACCGCCGAATTCCCGGCGGGGCCGCCCCTGGTCGTGCCCGACACGGGCACCCCGGAGAGCGCGCGGCCGCAGGCCACGCGCCCCAATTAGCCCAGATTTCCCCTTCACCAAACCACAACGAACAGAAAGTAATCGACAATGCGAAAGATTCTTGCGACAACTGCGATCGCAGCAGTGGCCTTGATGGCACTCTCTGGTTGCTCCACCCGCACGGAGACCGTTGGCGTAGACGGCCCTGCTGCCGGCTTCGCCCAGGACGCGGTCATCGGCGTCGCCCTCCCCTCGAAGACCTCTGAGAACTGGGTCCTCGCCGGCGGGCTCTTCGAAGACGGCCTCAAGGAGGCCGGCTACAAGGGCGACGTGCAGTATGCCGGCGCCTCGACCACGGTCAAGGACCAGCAGGACCAGATCTCGGCCATGGTCACCAACGGTGCCAAGGTCATCATCATCGGTGCCGCTGACGGTGGCCAGCTCGCCACCCAGGTGCAGTCGGCCCGCGACGCCGGCGCCATCGTGATCGCCTACGACCGCCTCATCCTGAACACCGAGGCCGTGGACTACTACGTCGCCTACGACAACTTCAATGTCGGCGAACTCCAGGGCCAGGCGCTCCTGGACGGACTGGCCACAAAGAAGCCGGAAGGCCCGTACAACATCGAGCTGTTCTCCGGTTCCTCGGATGACGCCAACTCCGCCGTCTTCTTCGGCGGCGCGATGAGCGTGCTGCAGCCGAAGATCGACGACGGAACCCTCGTCGTCGCCTCCGACCAGACCGACATCAAGCAGACGGCGACCGCCGGCTGGAAGGCTGAGAACGCTCAGAGCCGCATGGACGCGCTGCTTACCAGCACGTACGGCGACAAGACGCTCGATGGCGTTCTTTCCCCGAACGACACCCTCGCTCGTGCGATCATCACCTCGGTGAAGGCCGCCGGCAAGGACATCCCGATCGTCACCGGGCAGGACTCCGAGGTCGAGTCGGTCAAGTCGATCATGGCCGGCGAGCAGTACTCCACCATCAACAAGGACACCCGCGTGCTCGTTGACAAGGCCATCGAGATGGTCAACGTTCTCCAGAAGGGCGACACCCCCGAGGTCAACGACACCGAGTCCTACAACAACGGCAAGATCGTCGTCCCTGCCTACCTGCTGCCCCCGGTCATCGTGACCAAGGAAAACGCGGCCGAGGCATACGCGAACGACCCGAACCTCGCCCCGCTGACCGAGTAACAACCCGGCAGTACACCTGCATCACAGCATCTCGACACCAGGGCCGGCTCCTCACGGGGGCCGGCCCTCTCGCGTGTCCGACTCGCTGCCGCCGCCCGCAGGGTGAGGTATGACCAAACTCCTCGACATCGTCAGCGCACGCTTCGACGGGCTCGTCACCTATGCCGCGCTCCGGGAACGCGGCCTCAATTCACACTCCGTCGACGCCCTGATCCGCCGCGGTGAACTCGTGCGAACGCGCCGCAGCATCTACGTTTCGGGGGAGTTGCGGCGTTCCGCCGATCCCGATCAGCGCTACCGCCCGTTTGTGCTTTCGACGGTCGCGGCCGCGGGCCGGCCGCTCGTGCTGTCGCACGCGTCCGCGGCGAGCACGAGCTTTCTCGTAAGCGTCGTCATGATCGACCATGCCCTGCAGCTTCGACCGCTGGGATTTGGCGACCGCGTTCGCGGCGCGCCTCAGGGCGAGCGACACGCCGACAGGGTTTCCACAGGCTCGAGTTCTGCCTCTGCGCTGCCTGTGGATAACTTTGCCGCATTCCGCGTGATTCGGCTCGACTCGCGTCCGTGGGGCTGTGCACAACCGGTGGAATGTCGGTGGATAACTACATACTTGTAACTACTGTATGTAGTGGCCATTCCCTTCGAGCATCACTAGATGTAGTATTGAAGTTCAACACACAGCACGCCTTGAACTTCAGATTTCACATGAAAACCGATTTTGAGCACTGATGTTTGAACCGATTTTGAATACTGATCCCTGAACGACGAGAAAGGCCCTCCATGGCAATCACGGTCTACACCAAGCCCTCCTGCGTGCAGTGCACTGCGACTTACCGCGCCCTGGACAACAAGGGCATCGAATACGAAATCCTCGACCTCTCGCTCGACGAGAACGCCCTGGAAGCTGTCAAGGCCCTGGGCTACCTGCAGGCTCCCGTCGTTATCACCGACGAGGACCACTGGTCGGGCTTCCGCCCCGACAAGATCAACGAACTCGCGCAGCGCCTCGCGTAGCACCGCGGCGCCAGGGGGTGGCGTCGCAACAGTCCGTAAAAAAGCGTCGTTTGGCGTGCCGACTTCTCAGCAACAGGAGGTGTTCCATGACCGATATCGTATATTTCTCCAGCACCTCGGGCAACACGCACCGCTTCATTGAGAAGTTGGGACGCCCGGCCGCTCGCATCCCGATCTACGCGCGCGACAAGCCGCTCCAGGTCAGCGAACCTTACGTGCTGGTCGTGCCGACGTATGGCGGCGGCGACAGCAAGGGAGCGGTGCCCAAACAGGTCATCACGTTCCTGAACGACGAGCAGAACCGCTCGCTCATCCGCGGCGTCATCGGCGCGGGAAACACGAATTTCGGCACCGGCTACTGCCTCGCCGGGGACATCATCGCCCAGAAGTGCAAGGTGCCCCACATGTTTCGCTTCGAAGTATTTGGAACTCCGGATGATGTGCGCATCGTCCACGACGGATTGGAATCATTTTGGAAGCAACAGCCGTGAAGACTATGGCTCACCCGGCTCCCGGCCTGGCGATGGATTATCACTCCCTCAACGCCATGCTCAACCTGTACGGCCCGAACGGGGAAATCCAGTTCGAGAAGGACCGCGAGGCTGCGCGGGAGTTCTTCCTGCAGCACGTCAACCAGAACACGGTGTTCTTCCACACGTTGCGTGAACGCCTCGACTACCTGGTCGAGAAGGAATACTACGAGCAGGCCGTGCTCGACCAGTACTCGTTCGAGTTCATCACCGACCTCAACAAGCTGGCGTACTCGAAGAAATTCCGCTTCCAGACCTTTCTCGGCGCGTTCAAGTACTACACCTCGTACACGCTGAAGACGTTTGACGGAAAACGGTACCTCGAGCGTTTCGAAGACCGAGTCGTGATGACCGCGCTGGGCCTCGCTCAGGGTGACGAGCAGCTCGCGATCTCCCTCGTCGAGGAGATCATCGCGGGTCGTTTCCAACCCGCCACCCCCACCTTCCTGAACTCCGGCAAGGCGCAGCGCGGGGAGCTCGTCTCCTGCTTCCTGCTCCGTATCGAAGACAACATGGAGTCGATCTCCCGCGGCATCAACTCGTCGCTGCAGCTGTCGAAGCGGGGCGGCGGCGTCGCGTTGCTGCTCAGCAACATCCGTGAGTCCGGTGCACCGATCAAGCAGATCGAGAACCAGTCCAGCGGCATCATCCCGGTGATGAAGCTGCTCGAAGACTCCTTCAGCTACGCCAACCAGCTCGGTGCCCGTCAGGGTGCCGGCGCGGTCTACCTGCACGCGCACCACCCCGACATCATGCGCTTCCTCGACACCAAGCGTGAGAACGCCGACGAGAAGGTGCGCATCAAGACGCTGTCCCTCGGCGTGGTCGTGCCCGACATCACGTTCGAGCTGGCGAAGAAAGACGAGGACATGTACCTGTTCTCGCCCTACGACGTCGAGCGCGTCTACGGGGTGCCATTCGCCGACATCTCCGTCAGCGAGAAGTACCACGAGATGGTCGACGACCCGCGCATCAAGAAGTCCAAGATGAAAGCCCGCGACTTCTTCCAGACGCTCGCCGAGATCCAGTTCGAGTCCGGCTACCCGTACATCATGTTCGAGGACACCGTCAACGCGGCGAACCCGATCAAGGGTCGCGTCAACATGTCGAACCTCTGCTCGGAGATCCTCCAGGTCAACACCCCGACCACCTACAACGAGGACCTGTCGTACGACCAGATCGGCAAGGACATCTCCTGCAACCTCGGGTCGATGAACATCGCCCTGTCCATGGACTCGCCCGACTTCGGCAAGACCGTCGAGACCGCCATCCGCGGCCTCAGCTCGGTGTCGGAGCAGAGCCACATCTCCTCCGTGCGCTCGATCGAAGACGGCAACGACAAGTCGCACGCCATCGGCCTGGGCCAGATGAACCTGCACGGTTACCTCGCCCGGGAGCGTATCTACTACGGCAGCGAAGAGGGCATCGACTTCACCAACATCTACTTCTACACGGTGCTGTTCCACGCCCTCCGCGCCTCGAACAAGTTGGCCATCGAGCGCGGCAACGCGTTCGTCGGCTTCGAGGACTCCACCTACGCCTCCGGCACGTTCTTCGACAAGTACACCGACCAGATCTGGGAGCCGGCCACCGCGCGCGGCGCCGAGCTGTTCGCGCAGGCCGACGTGCACATTCCCACGCAGGCAGAGTGGGCCGAGCTCAAGGCATCCGTTGTGGAGCACGGCATCTACAACCAGAACCTGCAGGCCGTGCCGCCGACCGGGTCGATCTCCTACATCAACAACTCGACCGCATCGATCCACCCGATCGCGTCGAAGATCGAGATCCGCAAGGAAGGCAAGCTCGGCCGCGTCTACTACCCGGCGCCGTTCATGACGAACGACAACACCGGGTTCTACCAGGATGCCTACGAGATCGGCTACGAGAAGGTCATCGACACCTACGCCGCTGCCACGCAGCACGTCGACCAGGGCCTGTCGCTGACGCTGTTCTTCAAGGACACCGCCACCACCCGCGACATCAACCGCGCGCAGATCTACGCGTGGAAAAAGGGCATCAAGACCATCTACTACATCCGTCTGCGCCAGATGGCCCTCGAGGGCACCGAGGTCGAGGGTTGTGTTTCCTGCGCTCTCTGAGTGAGTTTGCCCCGAGCTCCCCGAACCCGAGCTCCCCGAACCCGAGCTCCCCGAACGCTGAATCGCCTGTGCACTGCCGACTAAGGAACAACCAATGATTGACAAGCTCAAGCTCGTCTCCCACGTTGACGCGATCAACTGGAACAAGATCGAAGACGAAAAAGACGTCGAGGTCTGGAACCGCCTCACGAACAACTTCTGGCTGCCGGAGAAGGTCCCGCTGTCGAACGACGTTCAGTCCTGGGCCACGCTCACCCCGGCGGAGCAGCAGCTCACCCTGCGCGTGTTCACGGGGCTGACCCTGCTCGACACGATCCAGGGCACTGTGGGTGCCGTGTCGCTGATTCCGGATGCGATCACGCCCCACGAAGAGGCCGTCTACACGAACATCGCGTTCATGGAGTCCGTGCACGCCAAGAGCTACTCCTCGATCTTCTCGACCCTCGCGTCGACGAAGGAGATCGACGAGGCGTTCCGCTGGTCGACGGAGAACGTCAACCTGCAGCGCAAGGCCGAGATCGTGATGAAGTACTACCAGGGCGACGACCCGCTCAAGCGCAAGGTCGCCTCGGTTCTGCTCGAGTCGTTCCTGTTCTACTCGGGCTTCTACCTGCCGATGTATTTCTCGAGCCGCGCCCGCCTCACCAACACGGCCGACCTCATCCGTTTGATCATCCGGGACGAAGCCGTACACGGTTACTACATCGGTTACAAGTTCCAGAAGGGGCTCGAGGCGTCGTCGCAGGAGCGCCGCGATGAGATCAAGGATTACACCTTCAATCTCATGTTCGAGCTTTACGAGAACGAGATCCAGTACACGCAGGACCTCTACGACGAGCACGGCCTGACCGAGGACGTCAAGAAATTCCTGCACTACAACGCCAACAAGGCGCTGATGAACCTCGGCTACGAGGCCATGTTCCCGAAGACCGTCACCGACGTGAACCCGGCCATCCTGGCCGCGCTCTCGCCGAACGCCGACGAGAACCACGACTTCTTCTCCGGGTCGGGCTCCTCCTACGTCATCGGCAAGGCCGTCAACACGGAAGACGCCGACTGGGACTTCTAGTCCCGGGTGTGTGACCGCACCACCGACATCGACCGTTCCGGTCGAGATCGCCTGCTACGCCGGGCGAACTCGACCGGAACTGTCTGTTTCGGTGGCCTACTCGGTGACTCATTCGGCGGCCGCCGCCGGCGCGGGGTCGTCGCCCCGGGACCAGGCGATCTCCACGAGCCGACGAAGGACGTCCAGGTCGATGTCGTCGATCTTTTTCACGTAGACGCACCCCGCGCCCTCCGTGTACGCACCGAGCCGCGGAAGGAGTGCGGCGCCCCCGGGGAGGTCCTTGAGCCCGTAGATCGACAGTTGCGCCTTGCGCGGAGAGAACCCCGTCTTCGGCCAGTCTCCGCGGTTGCGCGGGTTCGCGGGCGACGCGTAGCGGTAGCTGCCGTAGCCCACGATCGATGGACCCCACAGGACAGGGTCGGCGCCCGTCACCTCGCGGAAGAGCGCGTCGAGGGCCTTGCCGTCCGCGCGGCGGCGGGCGGGCGTCGCGGCATCCAGGAAGTCCTCGACGGAAGCATCCGTCGGCTGCGTCTTGATTTCGGCCATGGCGCCATTATGGCGCGGGCACCCCTGACCGGCTCAGTCCCCACCGAATTCGACGGAGATTTTGCCAGAAACGAGCCAAACTATTGTGAAACCTCACATTTTCCCGAAAATCTCCGTCGAATTGGTTCCACACGGGGGTAGGTATCAGTGGCGTCTGCACCCGGGCAGACGGATGGCCGGAAGCGGTGCGCTTCCGGCCATCCGTTCTGCTGCGGTGCTAGTTTCCAGCGTGGATGTCCGCGTCGGCACCCGCGTCGGCACCCGCGTCGGCACCCGCGTCGGCCTCGGCCGCGACGTGCGCCTGGACCCGCTCGGCGATCTTCTGCACCACGGTGCCGTAGTCACCGTTCAATGCGGCGGCTTCGAGCTCCTGCGCGGCGGTCTCCTGCTCGTCGGCGGGCGTGTTCTCAAGCTCGGTCAGGTCGGCCTGGAGGTTGGCCGGCAGCTTGTCGAGCAGCGCGGGGTTGTCGGTGAGTTGGAGCGCCAGCTCCGTCACCGAGGAACCGGCCTCCGCGGCCGACTCCTGCTCGGCACCCGATTGCTCGGCACCTGATTGCTCGGCACCTGATTGCTCGGCACCTGATTGCGCGGCACCTGGTTCAGCGGTGCCGAGGTCACTGCCGAGGGCGGCGCGCACGGCGGCGGCCAGCGGGTGCTCCGGGTTGTCCCGAACGGCTTCCGCGATCTTCGTGATCTCCTCGCCGTATCCTCCGGCGAGTGCGGTGGTGCGCACGGTGTCGACGGCGGCAGCCCGGTCGGCCGCGCCGGAGGCATCCTTGAGGGTGTTCAGGTCGGACTGCAGGTTCGCGGGCAAAGTCTCGAAGAGCTCAGCGTGCTCGGAGAGGGTGGTGGCCACCTTCTGGGCCTTCACATTGCCGCTCTGCCCGTGGGAAAGGTCTGCCCGAAGTTCGGTCGAAAGCGACGCCAGGAATTCGCCGTTCGACGTGGCGCCGGCATCTCCGCTCGCGCTGAAGGTCGACGTGGTCTCGGCGCTGAGTGGGGCGGCGGTGGCGCCCTGCGCGCCGACGCCGAGCAGTGCTCCGGCGGTCATGACCGACGCGGCGCCGAGGGTGACGCGCTTGGTGCGGGAGGTGGCGGTTGCCGGGGCGATCGTGTGCTTGTTCAAAGTGGATCCTTTCGATTGCGGCGGCCGGTCGGCGAAACACCCGATCGACCGTTCGTAGTCATCGGAGGAGTTTAGGTACCGGGAGTGGGCGGCCGGTCCCTGCACGCTGAGAATCGGCACGGTGCTCGCCCGTTCCCGGTGGGCGTGTTGCCGGGAAACGCAGCCGGCCGAGGCGGGGGCAGCCGAGCGGGGAATGCGGCCTGACCGGGGGCTGAGCCCGTCAGGGCCTCGGGTCTCGCCCGGCCGGGCGGCCGGAGCCGGGGAAGCCGAGGCGCTCGGGGCGATTACGCTCTGCGCGGAGAAACCGTGGCGTCTGTGCGGAGAAACCGCGGCGTCACCGCCGATGAACCGCGGAGAAAGCCGCGAGACTGCGGGGCGCGCTCAGGGCGTCGGCAACAGCCCGTGCTTGCGGCAGGGCTGGCCGCCGACGAGGTTCAGGCACGAGTTGAATGCCGCGGGATAGCCCACGGCCCCCGACGCCCCGAACCACTGGTTGTAGAACCGCCAGAAGTTCAGGTTGCCGTGCGTCGAGCATCCGTCGCCGTCGGTGCCCGGGCGTGCCAGCGCGGCGGAATTGGGCTGGTACGGCGTGTAGTTGTAGAGGTTCGCGGTGGCCTGGTTCTCGATGGTGACGGAGGACACCCCGCAACTCGCATCCGGATTGAAGCCCACGCGGACGGTTCCGATCTTGTAGGCGCGCTCGGGCTCCTGGGTGTACTGCCGGAACTGCCAGGCGGCACGGTAGACCTGGTTGAAGAAGCCGAAGTACGCCGTGTCGCAGTCGGCCGTGTCGGGGCAGCCGTAGCCGGTGGCGCGCAGATAACCGGATGCGCTCGGCCGGGTAAGCAGGGACTGCTCCTTCTGCAGCAGCACGAGCAGCACCTTCGGGCTGATGGAGCAGGCCGCGGACACCTTCGCGATGATGCGGGCGGCCGACTCGTTGCGGCCCCCAGGGTAGGCGGCGCAGTGCCCCTCGCCGTGGGCCGGCTGGGAGATCGTGTTCTCCTCGTAGTCGGCCAGGCACGGTGAGCCATCGCGGGGGATGCAGGAGCGCTCCCCCAGGAACGACTGGATCTCGCCCTCGTTCAGGGAGTCGGCGTTGTAGAAGTTGTAGTCGCTGATGATCGCACCGGGGGCGAAACCGGTAGACGCGGCTGCTTCGCCGGTGGTGTGCACCGACGCGACCAGCGCCAGGCCAGCGCCCAGCACGGCCAGAGTGACGACCATCGCCAGTGCGGTCTGTCGTCGACGCGGCGTGCCCAGGTACGTCATAGGGGAGACCTTACCGGGGCACTGCGGGAAGGGGCTGGGAGCAGGCGGCCGACACGCAGCAGCGCGCGCGTCGCGACCCGGGCCCCCGGAGTAGCTTGGGGTCATGCCTGACACACAGCCAGAACAGACTCCCGTTTCCAGCGACAGCATCGTCGTCGGACACGACGGATCGGGTCACGCCGATCACGCCGTGACCGTGGCGCTCGACCTCGCCGAGCAGCTGCACGCACCGGTCGTGCTGGTGCGCGCGTGGTCCATCGACACGGCGCCGCGCCCGGCCAACTGGGAATTCGGCTATGTCGCGTCGATCGAGGACTATGCCGACGCGGTGCGCATTGAGCTCGGCGAGGCCGTGATGGCCGAGGTGGCCAAGCACCCCGACGTGAAGGTTACCTACCGGGCCGTCTACGCCAGTCCGTTGAAGTCCCTGATCGACGTGTCCCGAGGCGCACGGATGCTCGTGGTCGGCTCCCGCGGCCGCGGCGGCCTCAGCGGCATGCTGCTGGGTTCCGTGAGCGAACAGTGCGTGCGGCACGCCAAGTGCCCGGTGCTGGTCGTGCGCCCGAACACCTGAGCCGACCGCTGGCGGCGGTCGGCTCCAGTCAGCTCTGGTCGGCGTCGATCCGGTTGCCGACCGCGAACCAGGCGACCGCCCCGAAGACCGGCGCGCAGACGACGGCCAGCACCCAGCTCGCCCGCGCCGCCTGCCGCAGGTGGATGGCCCGGCTGATCTGTGTCAGGGCGGCGGCGATCAGCGCCGCGCTGCCCAGAACGGCGAGGCCGCCGAGTCCGAGTGCTGCCATCTGCACCATGCCTGCACTATCGATCATTACGACCTCCCCTGTTGAACCCCCTGAGACGCCCGCTTTCCCCTATCACAGCGTCCCGTGCCTAAACCATACCAAACGGTATCTTCTGTGGGGTCGATTGAGGCGGATTGAGGCAGATTGGGGCCGATTGAGGCAGATTGGGGCCGATTGAGGCAGAGACGATACAACGGATGCGCGGGGCCGTGTGCGACCCCGGTTCGGGCAGTCGCTACGCTGGAAGCCGGAATAATCGAGGAGTGGAATGGCGCAGCAACAACGGGCGATCGGAACGCGGGCCGCGATCATCCGGGGTGCGGCGGTCGCCTTCCGGGAGCACGGGTACGGCAGCACGACCCTGGCCGGACTGGAAGTCGCCGCCGGAGTGAGCAAGGGCGCACTCTATTTTCATTTCGCGTCCAAGCAGGCGCTCGCGCTCGCCGTGATCGAGGCGCAGCACGAGGCCTCGATCGGCTTGGGCCAGAGGCTGCTGGACGGCACGATGCCCGGGTTGCAAGCCCTCATCCTGATGACTTTTGAGCTGGCGGCGCAGGTGCGGGACGAGCCGGTGGTGAGTGCGGGCATCCGTCTCACCATGGAGGCCTCCAATTTCTCGGTGCCGGTGGTCGGTCCGTTCCATGACTGGATCGATGTCTGCGGGAAGGTGCTGCGACGCGCAATCGATGAAGGCGACGTTTCGGCCGATCTGAACGTAGAGGCCGCCGCGCACTTCATCAGCCCCGCCTTCACGGGCGTGCAGACCGTCTCCCAGGTGCTCACCGGGCGGGCGGACCTCTTCCAGCGAGTGGAGGAGATGTGGGCGCTGCTCCTGCCGGGCCTGCTGCCGGCCGGGCTTCCGGACGAGCGGCGGGCGAAGCTGACCGCCCTGCCGGCCCGTGTACGGGCGAGCTGCGCCGCGGGCCCGGGCGCTGCGGGCGGGGTAGCGGATCGGGCCTAGGACCCAGCCGAAGCGGTCGACCCTCCGGCGGACGCGCGCGCCCGCCGGGAGCGCCACCACGCCCAGACCGTAGTCAGGATGCGCTTGAGGGCCACCGCGATGCGGTGCGCGGTGGGGAATTCCGTGCCCAGGATCGCGATGCCGAGGAAGACGACGAGCCAGCCGGGCCCCGGCAGGGGCACCAGAATGAGCCCGATGACGGCCACCGTGGAGCCGAGTACGCCGACCACAGTGCGGTAGAGCCAGCGCAGCCGCGGATGCTGGTCCACCCAGGCGCGGCTCCGGCGCAGGAAGCGCCGGATCGGGTGGGCGGAGCTGCGTCCTTCGCCGATTTCGCGCTGGAGGATGACGGTCATGCGATCAGGCTAAGCCGGGTCGCTGGGAACCGGCTGCGCGGGCATCCGTCGCCGCTGTCGCCGCCTCTGACCGGAGCGTGACTCCGGCCCCGGGGGTACTGTGTGCGGCATCTGGAGCAACATCCGGGTAACCACATCCGGGTGACTACATTCGGGTGACCACATTTGGGTGACTACATTCGGGCAACACGGAGGAGACGAATCATGGCTGCACTTGCAAAACGCGAGCGTTTCGAAATGCCGGAGCCGGTGCGGCGCTTTTTCGAGGGCGACTGGGACACTCCGGCCCTGCGGGTGGAGGAATTCCGCGACGGCGGCAGCCTGGTTGTGAGGGCGGAATTGCCCGGAATCGACCCGGAAAAGGATGTCGATGTGTCGGTCAGCGACGGCGTGCTGCACATCCAGGCCGAGCGGCAGGAAAAGACCGAGCACAAGGACAAGGACGGCTACCGGACCGAGTTCCGGTACGGCTCGTTCACGCGCGACATCGCGCTGCCCCGTGGAGTCAAGGAAGAGGATGTGACGGCGTCCTACCGGGACGGCGTGCTCGAGGTGCGCGTGCCGGTGCCCGAGGGTGCCGAGGAGCCGAAGAAGGTGCCGATCGCGCGAAGCTGAGCCGGTCGCGCGCCCGCGCGGCCACGCCCGCGCCCGTCACGCCCGCGCGCGCGCGACGAGAGTCGCCGATTGTGCCGAGAGTCCCCGTTGCACGGGCGATTCTCGGCACACGAGGCGACTCTCGACGATGCGGAGACCCTCCAGCCCCGAATGGGGGACGCAATGCGCCACTTCTCTTGACTCGCGTCGCCTTAACCGGTTTAGTTGGCAGTACCAAACCGGTTCAGGCTGAACCAGGAGAGAAGAAATGACGTACAACGCTGTTCGCTCACAGTCCCCCCGCCCGCGATCTCTGAAAGCCGTGGCCCTCACCGCCGCGGTCTCGCTGCTCCTGCTCGGAGCCGGCACCGCCGCGGCCGCCGCGGCACCGCCATCCGGTGCACCGGCCGGAGTCGTCGCCACCCGGCCCGCCGCCGCGGCACCGCCATCCGGTGCACCGGCCGGAGTCGTCGCCACCCGGCCCGC
>NZ_PJJU01000028.1:0-31828 GCF_002929635.1 Cryobacterium sp. M25
ACCTCCGCCGCGGCCGCCACCCGCAGCGCGTCGACCCGCCGGCCGAGGACCTCGACCGCCGTGGTCACCTGCAGGAGGCCGCCGTCGTCGAGACCGCGCACCGCCGAGCACCGTAGGGATTCCCCGAGCCCCGCCGCGAGAGCATGCAGCTCCGCGACCGCCCGAGCCGCCGCGGACAGGCCGTGCGCGGCATCCGCTTCGGGGTGTTCCAGGAGGTTGGTCACGGGATAATTCTACCCTGACTAGAACCTGAAGACGAGAGTAGCTCACAAATATTGAATACTAGTTTCGTAGATATAAACGAATGAATCAGCGCCTTTCCACCGCCCGCGTGGCGACGGGGCGGCCATCTCAGGCCCTACGCACGCTCCAGTTCGTGGGCCAGCGCCTCAAGTTCGGCCCCTCCCGCCATCAGCGCGGTCATCTCTTCGATCGTGATCTCACTCTTGGCGAAATCGCCCATACTGGTGCCGCGCTGCAGCAGCAGGAAACGGTCGCCGACCGGATAGGCGTGGTGCGGATTGTGCGTGATGAAGACGACGCCGAGCCCGCGGTCCCTGGCCCGGGCGATGTACGAGAGCACCACCCCGGCCTGCTTGACCCCCAGGGCCGACGTGGGCTCGTCGAGAATGACGACCTTCGCCCCGAAATGCACGGCGCGTGCGATGGCGACGGATTGCCGTTCCCCGCCGGAAAGCGTTCCGATCGGCTGGTCCACGTCGCGCAGGTTGATGCCCATCCGGGCGAGCTCGTGATTGGTCGTGGCCCGCATGCCGGTGACATCGAGGCGCCGCAGCGGGCCTCGGCCTCGGGTGAGCTCGGAACCGAGGAAAAAGTTGCGCCACACCGGCATCAACGGCACCACGGCCAGGTCCTGGTAGACGGTGGCGATGCCGAGGGAGAGCGCCTCCCGCGGATGCGCGAATCGGCGCTCCACCCCGAAGACGCGCAGGGTGCCCTCCGAGTGCTGGTGGGCACCGGAGAGGATCTTGATGAACGTTGACTTGCCCGCGCCATTGTCGCCCAGCACGCAGAGCACTTCCCCGGCGCCGACGGATGCCGACACGCCCGCCAACGCCCGCACCGAACCGTAGGACTTCCCGATGTTGCGCACCTCGAGGATCGGCTCCGGACGGATCGGGGCCGGCGTCATGCGCGCACCCCGGACTGGCGGCGAACGAGCAGGTTGACCAGCACGGCGAGCAGCAGCATCCCGCCGAGAAATGCCTTGAGCCAATTGTTGTCCCACTGGGCGAACACGATGCCCTGCAGGGTCATCCCGTAGATCAGGGCTCCAAGGGCCGCGCCGATCGCCGATCCGTAACCGCCGGTGAGCAGGCATCCGCCCACGACGGCACAGATGATGTAGATGAATTCCTGGCCGACCCCGGTCGTGGCCTGCACGGTCGACACGTCGAAGAGCTGAAGCATGCCGACGAGCCAGCCGGCACCGGCCGTGGTCATGAACAGCCCGAGCTTGACCTTGAACACGGGAACGCCGACCTGCCGGGAGCTCGTGACCTGGCCGCCGACGGCGAAGATCCAGTTGCCGGGCCGGGTGCGCAACAGCACCCAGGTGGCCAGCGCGGTGAGCGCGATCCACCAGACGATCGAGATCTTGACGTCCATGCCCAGGAACGGGAACGAGGAGCCGAAGAAGACCTTGACCTGGTCGAACCCGAGCACCGCCCCCATCCCCTGAATGGCGACGCTGCCCGTGAAGAGTTTCGTCAACGCCAGGTTGCAGCCCTGCAGGATGAAGAAGGCCGCGAGGGTCACGATAAAGCTCGGCAGGCCGGTCTTCATGACGACCCAGGCGTTGCCGGCGCCGATCAAGAGCGCCACCGCGAGGGCCAGCACGAGGGCGAGCCAGATGTTCAGCTCCCACTGAGTGGTGACCACGCCGACGATGAGCCCCGTGGTGCCCGTCATCGCGCCCGCCGAGAGGTCGAACTCCCCGCCGATCATGAGCAGGGCGACGGCCACGGCCATGATGCCGAACAGGGAGGCCGAGTAGAGCCAGGTGGAGATGCCCGCGGGGGTCAGGAACGCCTGCGTGTAGAGCGAGAAGAAGAGGAAGATCGCCAGGGCCGCCACGAGCGCGCCGACCTCGGGCCTGCGCAGCAGGGTATGCAGCGGATGCGCCCTCGTCGGCCGTTCATCGATCCCCGCGCCCACAGCGACGGTCATCTCGTGCCGTTCTCCGCGAACTTCGCGACCTGGGCCGCGTTGTCCTTCGTCACGAAGCCCGGGCCTGAATAGACCGGCAGCCCGCCGCCGACGACGTCGCCGTTGCGCTTCTGCAGGGTGAGGAAGGTCACGGGAAGGTAGCCCTGAGAGTAAGGCTGCTGGTCGACCGCGAACAGCATCTTGCCGCCCTGGATGAGCCGGGTCACGTCGGCGGACACGTCGAACGTGGCCAGCGTGGCTGGGCTTTTCGCCTCGTCGATAGCCTGGCTCGCGGCCACGGCGACCCCGGTCTGCAGGGTGAGGACGGCGTCGATGGACGGGTCGGCCAGGAGTTTGCTCTTGATGGTGTTCTGGGCATCCGCGAGGTTGGCGACGTCGACCTGCACGTTGCTGACGTCCGCGCCGACCGTGTCGGCGGCACCCGTGCAGCGTTCTTCGAGCCCCGAGTTGCCGGCCTCGTGGATGATGCAGATCACGTTGGTCACGTTGGCGGCGGCCAGCTGTTCGCCGGCTCCCTGGCCCGCGATGAACTCGCTCTGGCCGACGTGGGTCTGGGCGCCGAATTCGACGGACTTCTCCAGGCCCGAGTTGATGGTGATCACTGGGATGCCGGCGGCAACGGCTTTCTCGACGGCGCTCTTCACGCCGTCGGGGTTCGCCATCGAGATGATGAGCCCGTCGGGCTGGGCCGCGATGGCCGCTTCGATCAGCTGGCTCTGCTTGACCGGGTCGCCGTCGCCCTGATACGTGACCGTGGCTCCGAGGTCGGTGCCTGCCTGCTCGGCGCCGCTCTTGACGACGTCCCAGAAGGAATCGCCCGCGGTGCCGTGGGTCACCACGGCGATGGTGACCGGCTCCCCTGCCGCTCCCCCGTCGGCATCCGTTTCCGTGGCGGTGCACCCCGTCAGCGCCAGCGACGCGACACCGAAAACGGCCAGCAGGCTGATCTTGAGCTTCATGTCTGAACTGTTCCCGACTGTCGTGCGGCGGCCTGAAACAGCGAGGGTTCGCCGGTGACCTGATGCATATCGAACTTACTGGACTGGGGGCCCGCTCGATTCAGATCGATTCGAACCAGTGGCATGAGTGACTCCTTCGTGACGATTCGTTCGGCGCACAGCCACGTGTGCCAGACACAAAAAAGCCCCCGGAACCGTGTGGTTCCGGGGGCTGATGGTTGCGGGGGCAGGATTTGAACCTACGACCTCTGGGTTATGAGCCCAGCGAGCTACCGAACTGCTCCACCCCGCGTTGCAAGAACAAACTTACCACAGCCTCGGGTTGTGAAACGCATGGTCAGACCTCAGAGGTGGTGGCCACGCTCTGGGTACTCCTGAAACCGCTTTCGATAGAGAGAGATTCACCCGTGACCGTTCTCACAGAAGTCCTGTCCGACACCGCCGCTTATGCCGAAGGCTTCGGCGACAAGTCCGGAAACTGATTCCGGACTTCCTGGGCGACCGCGCGCGACGCTGTGCCGGGGATGTCGACGTTCGTCGATTGCTCTCCCCACACCCTTCCATTGACGGTGGATCTGGGGTTCTATCAGCAGTGCCTGCACTTTCCCCCAGTACCCAACGAGGTATTCCGCATGCGCCGCAACCCGACTGCTGCCCGGCTTCTCGCCGTCATGTTCACTGTGATCATCGCTGGTGCGCTCTTGCTCACCGGCTACACCGGTGCATCCGCCCCGGCCGACGCTCACTCAAAGATGAATGTCGAGACGGCTCTGGCTCCGGCCGCCCTCTCGTCCACTCCGCTGCCGCGCACAGGGTGGACCGTGACCGCGAGTGACCAGGAAACCACCGGTGAGAACGGCGCAGCCGCCAACGTGCTCGACGGCAACGCCTCGACCTACTGGCACAGTAAGTGGAGCGGAACCGCGGTGCCGCTGCCCCATTCGATCACCATCGACATGCACAAAACCGACACCGTCGCAGCCCTGAAGTACCTGCCGCGCGTAAGCAGTTCGAATGGACGAATCGGCCGTTTCGAGATCCATGCCAGCCCGGATGGCACGAACTGGGGTGCCGCCGTCGCAACAGGAACCTGGGCCGACAACGCGTTGGAGAAGACGACGGGATTCACCCCTGTGGCGACACGTTTCATCCGGCTGACCGCGATCACGGAGGCAGGTAACCGCGGCCCCTGGACCAGCGCCGCCGAACTCCATCTGATCGCAGGAACAGGCACCACCCAGCCGCCCCCATCCGCGCCAGCGCCGGCGGCGCTCACCCGGACCGGCTGGATAGTGACGGCGAGCGACCAGGAGACAACCCGCGAAAGCGGCGGCGCCGCGAACGTGCTCGACGGCAACCTCACCACGATCTGGCACTCCCAGTACTCCCCCACGTTGATCCCGTTGCCGCACAGCATTGTTCTTGACATGCGGGCGATCAACGAGGTCTCCGGCTTCACCTACACCCCGAGGTCCGGCACGTCCCGGAACGGCACCATCGGCCAATACGCCATCGCCGTGAGCTCCGACGGAACGAGCTGGAGTGCACCGGTCGCCAGCGGAACCTGGGCTGACAACAGCCAGGCGAAGACCCTCACGTTCCCGGCTGTTCAGGCGCGATACGTTCGCCTGACCGCGACGACCGAGGCCGGCAATCGCGGACAGTGGACCACGGCGGCGGAGCTGAACGTGATTGGTCGCTCCCTCTCAGCGCCGCCGCCCGCTTCGACCCCCACGGGGTCGACAGGAAGCTGGGGTGCGACGATCGGTTTCCCGCTGGTTCCCGCGGCGGCAGCCCTCTTGCCCGGCAACAAAGTGCTCACCTGGTCCTCGTACTCCAACACGACCTTCGGCGGGGCCAACGGCAAGACCCAGACCGCCATCCTCGATCTGAACACCGGCGTGGTCACCCCGCTTACTGTCGCTAATACGGGGCACGACATGTTCTGCCCCGGGGTGTCCATCCTCCCGGACGGCAGGATCCTGATCAGCGGGGGGAGCAACGCCGCCTCGTCGACGATCTACGACCCGGCGAACAACACGTGGTCAGCCGCCACACCCATGAACATCCCGCGCGCCTATCAGTCGAACGTCACGCTCTCCAATGGGCAGGTGTTCCTTCTCGGCGGTTCCTGGGCGGGCGGCCAGGGCGGTAAGAACGGTGAAATCTGGTCGACTAGCGCCGGGTGGCGCGGGCTGGCCAACGCGCCTGTCGCACCGATCTTGACGAACGACCCGCAAGGGGTGTTCCGATCCGACAACCACGCGTGGCTGTTCGCGGTGGCCGACGGGAAGGTGTTCCATGCCGGCCCGAGCCGTCGGATGAACATGTACACGACCAGCAGCACCAGCGCTGTTCAGGATCTTGGTCTCCGGGCCGACAGTGGCGACGCGATGAACGGAAATGCGGTCATGTACGACGTCGGCAAGATACTCACCCTCGGTGGCTCGCCCGCGTACCAGGACAGTGACGCGACCGCGCGGGCCTATGCAATCGACATCAACAATGGTGTCAAGGTGACGCGAACCGGCGACATGGCGGCGCGACGGGCTTTCTTGAACTCCGTCGTGCTGCCCGACGGACAGGTTCTGGCATTGGGCGGTCAGGCGTACGCGAAGCCGTTCTCGGACGCAACGGCCGCCATGGCGCCTGAGGTTTGGAACCCGGCGACAGGCAAGTTCACCGCGCTCGCGCCGATGACTGCGCCGCGCACATATCACAGCGTGGGGCTACTGCTGCCTGATGCCCGGGTCTTCGTCGGCGGTGGCGGCCTCTGCGGCACCTGCACGACCAACCACCCGGACGGGCAAATATTCACCCCGCCCTACCTGCTCAACGCCGACGGCACCGCCCGCCCTCGTCCATCGATCACCACGGCGCCTACCGCTGCAGTGCGGGGTTCCACCATCCAGGTAACGACGTCCGGGCCCACACCAGCGTTCTCCCTCATCCGCATGAGCACAGTCACCCACTCGATCAACACTGACCAGCGTCGCATCCCACTCACGCCCACCGGCGTAACCGGCAATACCGCATCCCTGACGATTCCGTCCGATCCGGGAGTCGTGGTCCCCGGGCATTATCTCCTGTTCGCCATGGACGCTAACGGGGTGCCGAGCGTCGCCCAGACGATCCGGATCGGGTAGTCGAACTACGGCCCTGATGAATGTGGAGTAAGGGTGATGGCCTCCCCGACACTTTCTCTGAAAAGTCCGGACATTTACTGGCCCCTCTGAGTTAAAGCAGAAGGACCGGTGCAGCACTTCTGCTGAACCGGCCCTTCTGTGTATGTGATGAAAATCACGGTGGCATTGCCTGAAACGCCCTTGGTTGCGGGGGCAGGATTTGAACCTACGACCTCTGGGTTATGAGCCCAGCGAGCTACCGAACTGCTCCACCCCGCGCTACAAGATCCAATTTACCACAGCCTCCGGGGCGGTCCGACCACACGGGCTGCGGAATCGGCCGGCCCTGCCCGCGGAACGCGGATGCCGCGCCGTTCCGCGGGAGGCGTGCCCCCAGCGAAACGGCGCAGCACCCGCGCAGCGGATGAAGCGGCGAACGACTTGCTACTGGTCGAGCAGCACCAGCATCTCGGCGATCGCGTCGTTCAGTCTCTTGTCGGCTACCCCGTAGGCGGTGAAGTCACCGGTCGTCAGGGCCGCCTGCTTCTCGGTGACGGCCAGCTTGGCCACGGCGAGGAGCGACTTCAGCTGAGCATCCGTCGCGGGGTCACCGGTCGAGGTCGACGGGGTGGTTTCGCCTTCGGCAGGGGCCTCGCCCTCCACGGGCGTCACGGACGGCGGCACATCGGTGTCTCCGGCGCTGGCGCCGGAGTCGCCGCCGAAGAGCACGTCAAGCGCCTTGTCCAGCGTGTCCTCGAACGCGATCTGGTCTCCGAAGGCAACGAGCACCTTCTGCAGCAGCGGGTAGCTGGTCTCACCCGTGGACTGCACGTAGACCGGCTGCACGTAAAGCAGGCCGCCACCCACAGGCACGGTGAGCAGGTTACCGTTGAGCACCTTCGACTGGCCCTGCTTGAGCAGGTTCAACTGGGTGGACACGGTCGGGTCGGCGTTGAACTTCGCCTGCACCTGGCCGGGGCCGGGCACGGTCACGTCCTTCGGCAGGTTAAGCAGGCGGAGCTTGCCGTAGCCTTCAGCCCGCTTCCCGTCGGTCGATCCGGCATCCGCGTCTACCGCGAGGTAGCCGGTCAGAACGTTTCGGCTCGTCGCGCCGCTCGCGTCCGGGATGAACGTGGTGTACAGCGAGAAAGCCGGCTTCTCCTGGCCCGGAACCTGCATGGTCAGGTAGTAGGGCGGCTGTAGGGTCGTGTTCGTCGACGGCGACACCGGGTCGTTCGGCGTCGTCCAGGCGTCGTCGACCGAGTAGAAGGAACCAGGGTCGGTGACGTGGTACTTGCCCAGAACCCGGCGCTGCACCTTGAACATGTCCGCCGGGTAGCGAACGTGGCTCATCAGGTCGCCGCTCATCTCGGACATCGGCTTGACGGTCGTCGGGAAGATCTTCTGCCAGGTCTTGAGCAACGGATCCTCGTCGTCCCAGGCGTAGAGGGTGACCTTGCCGTCGTAGGCGTCGACCGTGGCCTTGACCGAGTTTCGCATGTAGTTGATGTTGTCGAGCGCGAATGGCTGCGGGGGCGTTTCCGTGTCAGCGATCGCGTCGCTCAGGCCCACGGAGGTGGAGTACGGGTAGTCGGCCGAGGTGGTGTAGCCGTCGACGATCCACTTGACCTTGCCGTCGACGATCGACGGATAGGCGTCGGAGTCGAGGGTGAGGTACGGAGCCACCTTCTGCACCCGGGTGACCGGGTCGCGGTCGTAGAGGATCTGAGACTTCTCGTTCACGGCGTTGGCCAGGAAGATCTGCTCCGACTGGAACTTGAGCGCGTAGATCAACTTGCTGAATGCGCTGTCGAGCTTCGGCCCGCCGTCGCCGTCGAAGGTCGTATAGGTCTGCTGCGCGCCATCCGTTCCCGACGGGTAGTCGAGCTCGACCGGCTTGCTGTCCTTGGGCGCACCCACGATGGAATACGGCGCCGATGTCTCGCCGAAGTAAATCCGCGGCTCATAGTCGGGCAATGACCCGGTGGTCGGGATGCCGGACTCGAGGAACACGGGCTGGCCGTCGGCCGAGCGCTGGTTGCCGTAGGCCGCCACGACGCCGTAGCCGTGCGTGTAGACCACGGTCGAGTTAACCCAGGTGTTGCCGGCGTTCAAGCCGGCCAGGTTGAGGTCGCGCACGGTGACCACTGTGTCCTGGGACTTGCCGTCAATCGTGTACCGGTCGACGTCGAGGTTCTTCGGGAACTGGTAATACTGCTTGAACTGCTCGAGCTGGGAGAACGCGTCGCTGACCAGAGCAGGGTCGAGAATGCGGATGTTAGCGGTAGTCTCAGCGTCGGCGCGCAGGGCGCCGGGCTCAGCCGTCGTGCTCGCGTTGTACGGAATCTCTTCCACATCCGCCAGGTCGTAGGCGTCGCGGGTGAGGTCGATGTTGCGTTGAATATAGGGTTCTTCGAGCGTCTTGGCGCTCGGCACCACCTGGAAGCGCTGCACGACCCACGGGTACAGCGAGCCGAGCAGGAGGCTGCTCACGATCAACAGCGCGGTGCCGACAATGGGCAGGCGCCAGCGGCCGATGAAGGCCGTGAGGAGAAACAGGATAGAGACGACGGCGGCGATTCCGGCCAGGATGGCGCGGCCCGGAATCGTGGCGTTCACGTCGGTGTAGCCGGCGCCGGTAATGATGTCGTTGGTGTTGGTCAGCGTGGAGTACTGGTCGAGCCAGATGCTCACGGCCTGCAGCATCAGGTAGAGGGCTGCCGTGATGGCAATCTGGATGCGGGCGGCCTTGGAAACGATGACCTCGCGCCCGCTCACCCTGATCGAGCCATACAGGTAGCTCGTAGCCGCGGCGACGAGGGCCGAGATGAGCACCACGGCCGACGCGAAGCCGAGCACGGAGTGGAGGAAGGGGAGATCGAACAGATAGAACGAGATGTCCAGTTTGAACTGGGGGTCAACTCGGCCGGTGTCCGTGCGGTTCAGCCACATCAGAACGACCTGCCAGCGGGTGGCCGCGGCAACGCCGGCGAACAGACCCAGCAGAGCCGGGATGCCGTACATGGCGAGGCGGCGCAGCGGCTCGATGACCTGCTGGTAGCGGTCGAGCTGCGAGTTGAGCTTCGCATAGACCGGCCGCAAGCGGTAAGCGATCTGGATGCTCGCCCAGACGGGGACCGCCATCGCTACGAACCCGATCAGAAACAGCACGGCACCGGCGAACCACTGCGTGGTCAGCACGGTGAGGAAACCCAGCTGGTCGAACCAGAGAACGTCGGCATAGAGCCCGGCGAAAACGAAGAAGATGATCACCAGCCCCGCGATAATCGCTGCCGTAATGGCAAGGGGAGCACGGCTGCGCTGTGGCGCGGGAGCACTACGGGCTTGTTGTGACGTCACGAATTGGCCTCTTGATCTCGAAATCGGCGGTCAACGTTCATTCTAGACAGCCGCCCCGAACGAAAGCCGCACTTTCGCTGGGCAGCGACCCGGGGTTAGCCGAGTGCGCACTGCTCCAGTGCGTCGGTGTCCGAACCGGTGCGGATGGCGTCCAGCGCGGCCAGCGCGTCGTCGAGGGTGTCAACGGAGAAGACCGTCATCCCGTCGGGCACGTGCCCGGTGACCTCGTCGCAGTTGTCGGCGGGCGCGAGAAACCAATCGGCGCCGCTCTGGTCGGCACCGATCAGCTTCTGTCGGATACCGCCGATCTGACCCACCTCGCCGGCCTGGTTTATCGTGCCGGTACCGGCGACATCCGCACCGCCCTGAATAAAGCCGGAGGTGAGCGTGTCGATGATGCCGAGGGCGAACATCATGCCCGCGCTCGGCCCGCCGACCGAGTCGAGCTCGATCGTGACGTCGAAGGGGAAGTCGTAGTCGCTCGTCACATTGATGCCCACCACGACGGCGTCGCCCGATTCAACCGGGGTGACCTGCACCGTCGCGCTGGCGCCGTCCCGGAAGATTCCGATGGAGGCGGCGTCGTCGACACCGTTTCGCGTCAGCGCGTCCCGCAGGGCCGTGATGTCGGCGACTTCTTCACCGTTCACCGAGACCACCTCGTCGCCGGCTTCGATGGCTCCCTCGGCGGGCGAGTCGCCCGGCAGGGAGACGACCGAGAGGATCGTCGGGTAGTCATAGTCGAGGCTGGTCAGAGCGGCGGCGATCGCATCCTGCTGCGAATTCACCATCTGCGCCTGGGTCTGCTCCTCGCGCTGCTTCGTGCTCACGTCGGGCGGGAACGCCGACTCGATCGGGATCACGGCCTGGTTCGGGTCGAGCCAGGCGGCGGCGACCGTCAGCCAGCTCGGCCGGTTGTCGGGGTTGCCCACCAGTGACACGGTCAGCAGGTCGAGGCTGCCCTCGGTCGGGTAAATGGGTTCGCCGGAGATGGAGATGAGCGGCACCTGCTTGCCGTCCTGTTCGGCCGTGCCGATGGTGTTGTAGACCGGTCCTGGCTTCTCGATCACATACGGTGACGGCGTCACGGCGAGGATGAGGCCGATGACCATCGCGATCCCGAGCACCACCCAGCCTGCCCCGACGGCGCGCGCGGATCGGTCGGGCGGCTGTACTGGGTGATCGGTGAAGAGGGCCACCGGTCTCCTTCCAGGGATTGTGCTGGCTGTTCGCGGCAGGCGGACACCGGTTTACCAGCGTAGGTCATTTCCCAGTCCGCGCCGGGGATCTCCGGCTAGCGTAGGAGGACGCGACTGAGAGGTGCCTGAAGTGGCCGACGACGACTCCCGACCCGACGAGGGTCACAATCCCGAAGATGAGTTTCGGGACATGCTGCGCGACATCCTGAGTGGGAAGTCGTCCATCGACCCGAGCCAGCTGGCCGGCGCGGCGGGGCTTCCCAGCGACCCGGCGAGCATATCCGCGCTGATGAATCAGTTGCAGGGTGCTCTGCGCGGCGGCGGCGACGGATCCATCAATTGGGATGCCGCCCTCAACCAGGGCCAGGAGCGCGCGGCTCAGAGTCAGCTCGACGTGACCTCGGCCGAACGCGCCGCCCTCGACCAGGCATTCCACATCGCCTCCCTCTGGCTGGACGAGGTGATCTCGGTCGCCGAGCTCACCACCCCTCCGCGCCTGATGACCCGTAAGGAATGGGTCTCCGCGACCATGCCGCTCTGGACCCAGCTCGCCGAGCCCGTCGCGACCAGCATCTCCGACTCCCTGACCCGGGTGCTCACCGATCAGGCCCCGGAAGAGCTCAAGGGCATGATGGCCGGTGCCGGCCAGGTGATGCGCAGCATCGGCGGCACCCTGTTCGCCATGCAGCTCGGCCAGGTCGTGGGTCAGCTGTCCAGCGAAGTCGTCTCCGGTGGAGACGTCGGAATCCCTCTGCTCAGCGACCAGCAGGCCGCTTTGCTCCCCCAGAACGTGGCCGCGTTCGGGGAAGGCCTCGACGTTCCCGCCGACCAGGTGCAGATCTACCTCGCGGTGCGCGAAATCGCCCACGCGCGCCTCTTCCGCCACTCCCGCTGGCTGCGCCTGCACCTGATCAGCTCGATCACCGACTTCGCCCGCGGCATCCACATCGACTCAAGCCGCCTCGAGCAGCTGGCCGACGGCTTCGACCCGGCCAACCCGGAAGAACTGCGCGCCGCCATGGTCGACGGCTCGCTGATCCCGCCGAAGAGCGAGGCCCAGCTGGCCGCGCTCTCCCGGCTCGAAACGATGCTCGCCCTGATCGAGGGCTGGGTCGATGTCGTCACCCTCGAGGCCACGAGCCGGCTGCCCCGCGCGGACGCGATCGCCGAGACGGTGAAGCGGCGCCGGGCATCCGGTGGGCCCGCCGAGTCGGCGTTCGCCACCCTGGTCGGGCTCGAGCTGCGCCCCCGGCGCCTGCGCGAGGCCGCCGCCCTGTGGCAGGCCGTGACGGATGCCGTGGGCAACGAGAAGCGCGACGAGCTGTGGGCCCACCCGGACCTTCTGCCCTCGTCAGCGGACCTCGACGACCCACAGGCCCTCGTGGCCCGCCTGACCAGCTCGGCAGCCGGGGTTGAGCCGGTCCTCGACGAGGTGGACCAGGCCCTGGAAGACCTGTTGCGCGACGACGACACCGAGCGGCCGCACGAGGCGTAGCCCGGCTGGCGCGGGCTAGATCAGGCCCTTCGTGTGCCAGATCGTCTTCGTTTCGGTAAACGCCAGGACGCGCGCCAGGGAGGGACTCGCGGCATCCGGACCGTTCTCGGGCTGCAGCACCCGGGTGAGGGTCTCGGCCGCGTCGATCTCGAGGTGGATCCAGTCGAGATCGCCGGCGCCAACCAGGTCGAGGGCGTTGACGTCGGCGTGGCTGGCCAGCCACGGCGCCATCTCGGCGGGAGACCCGGTGAGGATGTTGACTACGCCGCCGGGCACGTCACTAGTGGCGAGCACCTCGCCCAGGCTGATCGCCGAGAGCGGCATGGCCTCGTTCGCGACGACGACCACGGTGTTGCCTGAGACCAGCGCCGGGGCGACCGCGCTGACGAGACCGAGGAGGGAACCCCCGGTCTGCGGCGCGATGATGGCGACGACGCCCGTGGGCTCCGGCACCGAGAGGTTGAAGTAGGGTCCCGAAACCGGGTTGGCGTTGCCGGCCACCTGCAGGTACTTGTCGGCCCAGCCGGCGTACCAGACCCAGCGGTCGATGGCCTCGTCGACCTGGGCGGATGCTGCCGCGGTGCTCACGCCTTCCGACTGCACGATTTCGGCGACGAACTGGGCCCGGCGCCCCTCGAGCAACTCCGCGATGCGGTAAAGCACCTGGCCGCGGTTGTAGGCCGTGGCGCCGGCCCAGCCGCCGAGGGCCGAGCGGGCGGCGACGACGGCGTCCCGGGCATCCTTGCGGCTGGCCTTCGCGGCGTTGGCGAGGAATTCCCCGTCGTGGGAACGGATCTCGTAGACCCGGCCCGACTCACTGCGCGGGAACTTGCCGCCGTGGTAGAGCTTGTAGGTCTTGGGAACGGCGAGGCGGGTCACTTGGCTGCCTTCTTTCGGGAAACGGGGGTCTTCTCCGCGGCCGGCGAAGCAACGGCCGGTGCGATGGATGCCGCGGGCGCGGCCGTCACGGTGCGCGCGGCCGCGCGACCGGCGGCGGGCTTGAGGTATGCGGCAAGCCCGTGGCGGCCGCCCTCGCGCCCGTAGCCGGACTCCTTGTAGCCGCCGAATGGGCTGGCCGGGTCGAAGCGGTTGAACGTGTTCGCCCAGATCACGCCGGCACGCAACTTGTCGGCGACGGCCAGCATCCGGCTGCCCTTCTCGGTCCAGATTCCGGCGGACAGTCCGTACGGCGTGTTGTTCGCCTTGGCGATGGCCTCGGCCGGGGTGCGGAAAGTCAGCACGGAGAGCACCGGGCCGAATACCTCGTCACGGGCGATGCGGTGGCTGGTGGAGACGTTGGTGAAGATGGTCGGCCTGAACCAGAAGCCGGCCTCGGGCAGCACGCAGTCCGGGCTCCAGCGCTCGGCGCCTTCCTGCTCGCCGATGTCGGTGAGCTCCCGGATGCGCGCCAGCTGCTCGGCGCTGTTGATGGCGCCGATGTCGGTGTTCTTGTCCATCGGGTCGCCGAGGCGCAGCGTGGACAGGCGCGCCTTGAGGCGGTCGATGACATCGTCGTGGATCGACTCCTGCACGAGCAGGCGGCTGCCCGCGCAGCAGACGTGGCCCTGGTTGAAGAAGATGCCGTTGACGATGCCCTCGATCGCCTGGTCAATGGGCGCGTCGTCGAAGACGATGTTCGCGGCCTTGCCGCCGAGCTCGAGGATGACCTTCTTGTCGGTTCCGGCGACCGAGCGGGCGATGGCCCGGCCGGCGCCGGTGGAGCCGGTGAACGCGACGAGGTTGACCCCGGGGTGCCCGACGAGGGCCTTGCCGGTGTCGCGGCCGCCCGTGACGATGTTGACAACGCCGGCGGGCAGGTCGGCCTGCTGCAGGATCTCGGCGAACAGCAGCGCGGTCAGGGAGGTGGTCTCAGCCGGCTTGAGCACGACCGTGTTGCCGGCGGCGAGGGCCGGGGCGATCTTCCAAGCCAGCATCAGCAGGGGGAAGTTCCACGGGATCACCTGGGCGGCGACGCCCCGCGCGGACGGCGTGGGGCCGACCCCGGCGTGGTCGAGCTTGTCGGCCCAGCCGGCGTAGTAGAAAAACCAGGCGGCAACCAGAGGCACGTCGACGTCGCGGCTCTCCTTGATCGGCTTGCCGTTGTCGAGGGTCTCGGCGACGGCAAGCTCACGGGCCCGCTCCTGCACAAGGCGGGCGATGCGGAACAGGTACTTGCCGCGATCGCTGCCGGAGAGCTTCGACCAGGTCTTGTCGTAGGCGCGACGGGCGGCGGCCACCGCCGCGTCGACATCCGCCGCGTCGGCGTGGGCGATCATTGCGATCTGCTTCTCGGTGGCCGGGTTGATGCTCTGGAACGGCTCACCCCGACCGGCGACGAACTCCCCGTCGATGAAGAGTCCGTAGTCCCCCCGAAGGTTCAGCACGGCCTGGGACTCCGGGGCCGGAGCGTAGTCAAGAAAGCTCATGGTTATTCCAATCAAGGTTGATCGAGTTGTCGGTGATCGAGCTTGTCGAGATTCAATCGATCGTCACGTAGTCAAGGCCGGAGTAGTGTCCGGAGGTCATCTTCTGGCGCTGCATCAGCACGTCGTTCAGCAGGCTCGACGCCCCGAACCGGAACAGGCTCGGCGTGAGCCATTCCTCGCCCACGGTTTCGGCGACGGTCACGATGTACTTGGTGGCGTCTTTAGACGTACGAATGCCGCCGGCCGGCTTCACACCGACCTTCGCCCCGGTGAGGCGATGCCAGTCGCGCACGACCTCGAGCATGGAGAGGGTCACGGGCAGGGTGGCCGCGACGGGCACCTTGCCGGTGGAGGTCTTGATGAAGTCGCCGCCGGCCAGGATGGCCAGCCACGACGCGCGGCGCACGTTGTCGTAGGTAGTGAGCTCCCCGGTCTCGAGGATCACCTTGAGGTGGGCGAAACTGCCGTCGGGACGGCGGCAGCTCTGCTTGACCGCCACGATCTCGTCGTAGACCTGGCCGAACCTGCCGGACAGGAACGCACCACGGTCGATGACCATGTCGATCTCGTCGGCGCCGGCCGCGACGGCGTCGTGCACGTCGGCCAGCTTGATCGCGAGGGACGCGCGCCCACTCGGGAACGCGGTCGCGACGGCGGCGACGTTCACGCCGGCATCCGTGCCCGCGGAGTGCGCGGAGCCGAGAGCGGCGACGGCGTGCGGCACCATGTCGCCGTAGACGCAGACCGCGGCCACGCGAGGGCAGCTGAGGTCGCCGGCGTCGGGCGTGAGGGCTTTGCCGACCAGGGACTTCACCTTGCCGGGGGTATCGGCCCCCTCGAGGGTGGTGAGGTCGATCAGGCTGATGATCTTGTCGATCGCCCACTTCTTCGAGCTGGTCTTGATCGAGCGGGTGCCGAGGTCGGAGGCACGCTGCTCCAAGCCGACGGCGTCGATGCCGGGGATGCCGTGCAGGTAACGCCGCAGATTCGCATCCGTGGCTTCGCCGCCGATGAGCGCCAGGGCGCGTTCCCCGGTGTTCAGCTGGGCCATGGCCGTTTGGCTGGTAGTCATGAATTGTCCTTGCGGTCGGGGTGCGGTCATGCGTTTTCGCCGAGGATGGCGAGTGCGGTGTCTTCGTCGGTGACGAGCACTGTGCACAGGCCGCTGCCGACGACGGCGCGGGCGATGGAGTGTTTGGAGCCTCCGGTGATCACGGCGATGGCGGTCTTCGCGTGACGCAGCGCTTCGAGCTGGATGCCGACGGTCCGGCCGTTGAGTTCCGGGTCGACGATGTTGCCGTTGCTGTCGATGTACCGGCCGACGATGTCGCCGACCGCGCCCTTGCGTACGAGCTCGGCGACCTGTTCCGCGGTGAGGTAGCCGCTGTCGACGAGAGCCGAGTTTTGGTCGGCCTGGCCGGCGCTGAACAGGTAGGCGGATGCCGCGGCGCCGAGGTTCAGCACGGCGGCGACGGAGCGGTCGGCTTCGATCGCGGTCTTGGTGTCGAGGCGCTCGAGGATGGCGGGGCTCGGCAGCAGCGTCGCCGCCCCCGAGGCCTTGTGAGCGATGGTGACGGCCGTCGCGGCTGCGGTGCCGGCGCGCCGGTTGAGGCTGACTCCGCCGTTGATCTGCACGACGTTGACGCCGCTGGCCCAGCCCTGGGTCAGGTGCAGCGACACCTCGTGCAGGGTGCGGCCCCAGCTGATGCCGAACGTTCGCGGCACCGGGCGGAGGCCCGTGAGGTAGTCGGCGGCAGCTTGGGCGGTGCGGGACTGGAGTTCCTCGTCAGTGGAGACGCCGGCGGAGGAGACGACGATGGCATCCGTCAGCTGCGTGGTCTCGCGCAGCCGGCGTTCGATGGAGAGGCGACGGGCGCGCGGGTGCACGATTTCGATGCGAATGAAGCCACTGGCCTTGGCCTGAGCGAGGAGCCGGCCCACCTTCCAGCGGGTGAGGCGGAGAACGGTGCCGATTTCGTCCTGCGTCTTGTTTTCCTCATAGTAGAGCTCGGCCGCGCGAATGGATAAGAGTTCGTCGGTGTCCGTCATGGTGCTCCGTTCCGTTCGGGTCCAGCCTAAGTCGCCGGTCTCCCCCGATCAACGCCTGTTGGTCATGTTGCTCATCTGCGCATTCGAGCATCGACCCTGCAACTCTGCACGCCCTAGGCTGATGTCATGCCCACCAGCTACGCTCTCGCCGTCGACCTCGGCGGCACCAAGGTTGAAGCCGCACTCGTCGACGAGCAGGGGGTCGTGCTCGCCGCCAGCCGGCACCGCGCCCCCACCGGCCCGGTGAAAACCGCCGAGGAACTCGCGGACAGTGTACGGACCGTCGTCACCCGCGCCCGAGCGAGCCTGCCGGCCGGAGACGCCCTCCTCGGCGTCGGCATCGGCACCGCCGGACCGATCACCGTGGACACGGGCACAGTCTCTCCGTTGAATCTGCCGGCCTGGCGGGATTACCCCTTACGGGACTGTGTCGCGGCCCTCGTCCCCGAGGCGCCCGTGCGCCTGCGCCTGGACGGCCTCTGCATCACGCTCGCCGAGCACTGGCTCGGCGCCGGGAGGGGCGCCGACAGCCTGATGGGCATGGTCGTGTCCACCGGCGTCGGCGGCGGCCTGATCCTGGGTGGGTCCACCGTTTCCGGGCCCACCGGCAACGCCGGGCACATCGGGCACATCGAAGTCGGCGGGTTCGACGACGCCTGCGCCTGCGGCGGCACCGGATGCCTCGAGGCCGTCGCATCCGGACCGCGCACCGTGGCCTGGGCGCGCGCCGAGGGCTGGTCGGGCCTCACCGGCGAAGACCTCTCGGGCGCGTACGCCGCGGGAGACCCGATCGCGATCAGTGCGGTCAAGCGCTGCGGCCAGGCCATCGGCCAGGCGATCGCCTCCGCGACGAACCTCGTGGACCTCGACGTGGTGGCGATCGGCGGCGGCTTCTCACACGTCACGCCGGACCTGTTCGACTACGTGCGAGCGGCCGTCGCCGAGCGCACGGTGTTCTCCTTCGCGACCCGGGTGCGCGTCGTCGCATCCGCTCTCTCCGGTGACGGCCCACTGATCGGCGCCGCGGCGCTCATCCACCGCGCCGATCTGGTCGCCTGAGGCACCCGCGCCCGCGCGCCCTTCGCCCGCCCGCGCGCCCGCCCGCCCGCCCCTGAACCAATTCGACGGAGATTTTGCTCTCGACCGGCATTGAGACCGGTCTCACCCGTTTTTTCGCCAGAATCTCCGTCGAATTCGGCAGGCCGCGCGGGGCACTGGGCGGGCAGCGGGGCACTGAGCGGGCAGGACAGCACGGCGCCGGCGAGCGTAGCGGCCAGGGCGGCGCCGATCAGGAAGGCGAGCGGCCAGGTCCAGCCGCCGGTCAGCTGGTGCAGCAGCCCGAAAAGCAGCGGCCCGACCAAGTAGCCGACTCTCAACAGCGAGATGCCCGGTCAGGCCAGGATGCCCGCGTCAGGCCAGGATGCCGCGGACCTTTTCCACGTCGTCGTGCATCTGCACGATCAACGGTTCGATTCCGGTGAACGCGACCATGCCGCGGATACGTTCGACGAAGGACACCTCCACCACATGGTCGTACAGGTCGATGTCCTGGTCGAGCACAAAGGCCTCGACCTGCTTCTGCGCCACACCGTCGAAGGTGGGGTTGTTGCCCACCGAGATGGCCGCCGGGTAGCGGATACCGGCATCCGTCAGCCAGCCCGCGTAGACCCCGTCCGCGGGGATGAGCCCCTCGGACGCCGGTGACAGGTTGGCCGTGGGAAAGCCGAGTTCGCGTCCTCGCTTCGCGCCGTGCACGACCTCGCCGCGCACGGTCGGGTTGTGCCCGAGCAGGGTGGTGGCTGCGCCGACCTCGCCGCGGGAGAGCAGCTCGCGGATCCAGGTCGACGAGACCCGGCGCATCCGGTCTGGTTTCACGTCGTCGATCAGGCGCACGGTGAACCCGAACCGGTCCCCCAGCTCCTGCAGTAGGTGCACATCGCCGGCGCCGCGAGCGCCGAACCGGAAGTCGCGGCCGACCAGCACGGTGCGCGCGTGAAGCCCCTGCACCAGGATGCTCTCAATGAAGTCCTCGGGCGAAAGAGCGGCCAACGCCGAGGTGAACTCGAGCAGGAGGGTGGCGCGCACGCCGGTCTCGGCGAGCAAGGCAAGCTTCTGTTCGGTGCTGATCAGGGTCTGTGGGCACTCCTGGGGGGCAAGCACGGCGAGCGGATGCCGGTCGAAGGTCACCACCACGGAGGCCAGTCCGTCGCTGTCGGCGAGTGCCTGCAACTCGGCGATGACCGCGCGGTGCCCCGCGTGCACGCCATCGAACTTGCCGATGCTGACCGCGGAGGCCGGCCAGTCGGCCGGGATATCGGCGACGCCGCGCAGCACCTTCACTCGCGCACCTTCCCGCTCCGGGACAGCCACCACATGCCCAGGACCGGCAGCACGAGCGGGATGAAGAGGTAGCCGCGGCCGTACAACGACCAGACCGAGTCGTGCGGAAACAGGGCCGGGTCGACGAGGCTGAGGGTGCCGACCACCAGCACGCCGGCGAACTCGAAGCCGATCGTGATCCAGGCCACGCGGCGCCAGCGTCCGCCGCTCCTGATCAGGGCCACCGTGGCGACGATGTAGACGACCGCGGCCAGCGCGGACAGTGAGTAGGACAACGGTGCCTCGGCGAATTTGGAGGCGATCTGCACGAAGGAGCGGCCCGTGGCGGCGAGCGCGAGGAGGCCGTAGACGGCGATCAGCACGCGCCCGATGCCGGTCACCGGGGTCGGCCGAGCGGTCTCGGCGGGCGTCCCTGCGGCGTTGCTCTGCTGTGCGGTCATGGCTTCCTAATTATCGCAGCATCCGTGGATCTGATTTCACGGGCGCCGGACTTCTCGGCGCTGAATCTCACAGGCCCTGGACGGTCCAGATCTGCCACATGCGGTAGACCATCACGGCGACGCCCAGCCCGGCGACGCCCAAGATGACCGTGCTCCAGCGGCTACGTTCGATCAGCGCCCAGGCTGCGGCGGCCACGGGCACGAGAATTGCGCTGATCAGGTAGGTGTAGAACTCGAGCAGGCTGCCGGTCGCGGTGTTGCCCGTGAGCGGGGCGACGATCGCGACGACGAGTTGCACGATCAGCAGCAGCTCCACGAGCGCGGTGGCACCCATGGTGAGGTCGCTGGGTTTGCGCCCGGCCAGGCCGAGGGCGATGCAGAGCAGGCCGGCGAGGGTGGCCATGGCCAACTGGAGCCACATGAACCACTCGATCATGCGGTGGCCTTCGGGGCTGCCGCGGTTTGCGGGGCATCGGCGACCTGATCGGGCGGGAAGTTGAGCAGGGACTTGGCGTGGTCGCCGCGGTACTCGACCAGGCCGACCAGCCGGCCGTCCGGCGCGACCGCGGCCACCGGGCCGACCGGCACCGCCGTGCCGGCTTCGGCGTCGATGCCGACTGCGCCGTCCACCGCGATGCGCTTGCCGTGTCCGAGGTCGATGGCCTGCTGCTCTGTCAGGTCGAGGCGTCCCAGGATGCGCGTGGCGGCATCCGTCGGGCCGATCAGTCCGGCAGCGACGTCGAGCTCGGCGAGCGGCTGGGCCATGTCGATGCCGAACGGGCCGATCCGGGTTCGGCGCAAGCTGGTGAGGTGGCCGCCGACATCGAGGGCGGCGCCGAGGTCGCGGGCCAGCGCCCGGATGTACGTGCCGGAGGAGCACTCCACTCGCACCTCGAGGTCGAGGAAGCCGTCGGCCGGGGTCAGGGAGAGCATCTCGAACGCGCTCACGGTGACGGGGCGGGCCGGCAAGTCCACTTCCTCGCCGGCGCGCACCCGGGCGTAGGCGCGCTTGCCGTCGATCTTGATGGCGCTGACGGAGCTGGGCTGCTGCGCGATGGCGCCGGTGAGGGCGCCGATTCCGGCCGCGACAGCTTCCGGCGTGACGGCGGCCACGGCGTCGACGGATGCCCGCGCCAGCTCTTCACCCTCGGCGTCGTCGGTCGTCGTCGACGCACCCAGTCGAATTGTCGCCAGGTATTCCTTGTCGAGGCCGACGACGTACGTCAGCAGGCGGGTGGAACTGTTGATGCCGAGGATCAGCAGGCCGGTGGCCATCGGGTCCAGCGTGCCGGCATGGCCGACCTTGCGGGTGCCGGCCAGGCGGCGGGTGCGGGCGACGGCGTCGTGGCTGGTCCAGCCTTGGGGCTTGTCGACCAGGAGGAGTCCGCTGACGGTGGCGCCGACCTTCATCGACCGCTGCCCGGGCGTCCGTTCGACTGTCGGTTCGCTGGCTGGCCCGCCGGATGCTTCGTTCATTCTTGACATGGTATCCGGCCCCGGCCCGGCGCTGACCCATCGGGCGCGACCTAGGCTGGGGGGATGAATATTGCGGTGATCGGAGCCGGTGCCCTCGGCGGCACGTTCGCGACCCTGCTCGCCCGGGCCGGTCATACGGTGACCGTGACGGCGCGCGGACCGGCGCTGGCGGCCATCCGGGCCGAGGGGATTTCACTGACCGGGGCCTTCGGAACCGTACGCCAGCATCCGCTCGTGCTCGAACGTCTGGCCCGGACCCCGCAGCTGACGCTCGTCTGCACCAAGGCCCAGGATGCGGCTGCGGCCATCGGCGAGAACGCCCGGGTGCTCGATGGCTCCCCCGTGATCGTCGTGCAGAACGGCCTCGACGGGGTGCTCACCGCGGGCTCTCTGCTGCCCCGCTCGGACTGCTTCGGCGCCCTGTCGATCATCGCGGCGAATTACGCGGCACCCGGCCAGGTGACGATCACAACCGCCGCGCCCACCTATCTGGGCCGGGGAACCGGCGCCGCGGATGCCGCCACGCTCGCCTGGCGGGACGTGCTCGCCGGCGCCGTGCCCACCGTCGCCCTCGACAACTTCGTCGGCGCCCAGTGGACCAAACTCGTCGTCAACATGCTCAACGCACTACCCGCGATCACCGGGATGAGCGTTCAGAATGTCATCGACCACGCCGGGCTGCGCCGCGTGATGACCGAGAGCATGCGCGAGACCGTGGGGGTGGGGATGAAGCGCGGGGTGCGTTTCGGCAGCCTGCAGGGGCTCGGCGACCGGCCGTTGAGAGCCTTCTCGCGGCTGCCGCCGGCCCTCGGCCAGGTGCTGCCGCTGAGGCTGAAGGCCCGCATGGGCGACGTGCCGAACCTGGGTTCGACGCAGCAGAGCCTGAAGCGCGGGCAGCTCACCGAGGTCGACTTTCTCAACGGCGCGGTGGTGCGGGAAGCCGCCCTGGCCGGCGTGCGGGCGCCTGTGAACGAGCTGCTGACCACTCTCGTGCACGAGGTCGAGGCACGCGGGGTGCCGCTGGCCCCGTACGACGTGCTCGAGCGGTTCGCGGCGCTCCGCCACTGACCGTCGCGACCCGTGACCCGAGACCCCGATCAGCAGCTGTCGAGGAACACACGGCGCGGGTCGGCCGGGTTGCTCACGTCGACGATGGCCGTGGCCCGGCTGCGCGGACGCACCTCGCCGCGATACAGCCGGTCGGCGACCTCGTGTTCGGTGACCGTGCCGGTATCCTCGGCACCGCCTGGTCCGAAGCGCACCGCGTCCGCCTCGGTCTCCACCAGAACGCTGTACGACCACAGGTCGCGCAACTCCTTGCGGTTCAGGTACTCGCCGTCGAGAATCAGCGTGGCGTCGGACGGCCCGGTCAGCCAGGTGGGCTGGATCCAGGCATCCCGGTCGGCGTCGAACGCCCGGGTGACGAAACCGGTGCTGCCACCCAGCCGGAACGGGTCGAGCAACACGCGCCGCAGCAGCGAGAAGTCGTACAGGTGGCGCAGCAGCCGCTCGGGAGATTCCGGGCCGAAGCGCTCCTGCTCCGCGCGCGACCGCCGGAAATCGCGCAGGGAGGCTGAGAACACCGGATGCTCCCGCTCATCGAACACGGCGGCCAGGTCGTCGGCGAAAGCGGCGCGCTCCGCGGCATCCGTGCCGTCGATGGCGACGACCGTGCGACCGAGACCGTAGACGCCAAGGATTTCGGTCACGAGTTCCCGCAGGAACTCGATCCGGGGAGTGGAGGCAAGCTTCATCTTTCGAGCCTAGATTAGAACGGTGAATGCCACGCTCACGCTCACGCTTGCTCCTGCAGCCGGCTCCCCTGCCCTCAGCCTCGCCATCAACGCCTGGTTCCGGGGCAATGCTCGCGACCTGCCCTGGCGCCGGCACGGCTTCGGCGCCTGGGGCGTGCTGGTGAGCGAGTTCATGCTGCAGCAGACCCCGGTGAACCGGGTGATTCCCCGGCTCGCGGAGTGGCTCGAGCGCTGGCCGACCCCGGGTGACCTCGCGGCGGTCCCGCCCGGCGAGGCGGTGCGGGCCTGGGCAAACCTGGGCTACCCTCGCCGCGCTCTGTGGCTCCACGCGGCCGCGGTGGAGATCACCGAGCGGCACGATGGGGTGGTCCCCGCCGACGTCGAGGCATTGCTGGCCCTCAGCGGGATCGGCGACTACACGGCCAGGGCGGTCGCCGCGTTCGCCTACGGCCTGCGGCATCCGGTCGTCGACACCAACACCCGGCGCGTCATCGCGCGCGCCGTGGCCGGTCAGGCCGAACCGGCCCCACCCAGCCGCACCCGCGACCTTGACGCCATGAGCGCGCTGCTCCCACTCCCCGTGAGCGACGCCGCCGTATTCAACGCCGGCATGATGGAGCTGGGCGCCGTGGTCTGCACCGCCAGGATCCCCCGGTGCGATGACTGCCCCATCCGCGCCGCCTGCGCCTGGCGCCTGGCGGACTACCCGCCCTATTCCGGCCCGCGCAAAGCCGTGCAGAAGAAGTTCGAGGGCAGCGACCGAAAGGTGCGCGGCTTGATCATGGCCGAGCTTCGCGCCACCCGGCACCCGGTGACGGATGCCGAGATCACCGACCTGTGGGCCGACTCACCCCAGCGTGACCGGGCTTTGGCGGGCTTGCTGTCCGACGGCCTCGCCATTGCCACCGCGCCCGGCGAGTACACCCTGCCGCAGGAATAAGCCCCTTCGGGCGCGAGAAAAGCCGAACCGGCCCGCACACCGCTGACGGATGATGCGGGCCGGCACGGCCGACCGGTCACTGACCGGCAGGTGTTGCTTCCTTACTTCTGCAAATGCGACCCGGCGGGAACTTCGGCGGGAACTTCGGCGTGTTGGCCGCCCCCGGGCTGCGCCTCGTCGTCTTCCTCGTCGTCTTCCTCGTCGTCGCCTTCGTCTTCGCCTTCGTCTTCGTCGTCGTCTTCGGCGTATTCGCGCGGCTTGACGTAGGGGTCCTCGTCGCCGGCATACTTCGCCGTGCGAGCCTGCTCCTCAACCTGCGTGTCGCGCTCGCGCGCCTCACGCAGCAGGTCGTCGATCAGGGCCGCATTCTCTGGGATGGCGTCCGCGATGAATTCGAGCGACGGCGTCAGCCGGGCGGTGATGTTCTTACCGACCTCGCTCCTCAGCATGCCGGTGGCCGCCTTGAGCGCTGTCGCGCTGTCGGCTCGTTCCTCCGCCGAACCGTAGACCGTGTAGAACACCGAGGCGTGCTGCAGGTCACCGGTCACCTTCACGTCGGTGATGGTCACGAAACCGAGCCTCGGATCGCGGAGTCCGCGTTCGATGCGCTTGGCCACGATGACCTTGATGCGGTCGGCCATTTTCCTGGCGCGTGCCGGATCTGCCATGGTCTAACTCCTATTGTCGAAAAATTACCGAAGGTGCGGGCCCCGCCGCGTCCGAGTTCAGGAACCCCGGCGAAACCCACACCCATCATCCGTACGTCCTTAGACCCGCGGCTTTTCCTTCATTTCGATCGTCTCGATTTCGTCACCGATCTGGATGTCGTTGAACTTGCCCAGGCCGATACCACACTCGAAGTCCGTACGGACCTCGGTGACATCGTCCTTGAACCGGCGCAGTGACTCGATGCCCAGGTTGTCTCCCACGACGACACCGTTGCGGATTACCCGCGCCTTGGCGTTTCTCGTGATGACGCCCGACCGTACGATGACGCCGGCGACGTTTCCGAACTTGGAGGAGCTGAACACCTCGCGGATCTCGGCGACACCACTCTGCACCTCTTCGAACTCGGGCTTGAGCATTCCCTTGAGGGAGTTCTCGATGTCCTCGAGTGCGTTGTAGATGACCGAGTAAAAGCGCACATCCACGCCTTCACGGGCTGCGCGTTCGCGTGCCTTCGTGTCGGGGCGCACGTTGAAGCCGATGATGATGGCGTTGTCGACGGTGGCGAGGTTGACGTCGCTTTCCGTGACCGCACCGACTCCGCGGTGGATGATGCGCAGCTGAACCGAATCGTCGACCTCGATCTTGAGCAGCGACTCTTCCAGGGCTTCAACAGCACCGGAAACGTCACCCTTGATGATGAGGTTGAGTGATTCGACCTTGCCCTCTTCGAGTGCACGGGTGAAGTCTTCGAGGCTGATCCGCTTGCGGGCCTTGGCCAGCAGGGCGTTGCGCTCGGCGGCTTCGCGCTTCTCGGCGATCTGACGAGCCGTGCGGTCTTCCTGAATCACCAGGAAGGTGTCGCCTGCACGCGGCACGCTGGAGAGGCCCTGAACCTGGACGGCACGGGACGGGGTTGCGGCGAGCACGGGCACGCCGTTCTCGTCTGCCATCGCACGAACGCGGCCGTAGGCCGTGCCCGCCACGATGGAGTCCCCGACGTTCAGAGTTCCCGACTGGATGAGCACGGTCGCCACGGCGCCACGACCCTTGTCGAGGCGAGCCTCGATGGCCACGCCGCGAGCGTCCTTGTCCGGGTTGGCCCGCATGTCGAGACCGGCGTCAGCGGTGAGGAGCACGGCGTTCAGGACTTCCTGGATGCCGGTGCCCTGCTTCGCCGACACGTCGACGAACATGACGTCTCCACCGTATTCTTCGGCGACGAGACCGAACTCGGTGAGCTGCTGGCGCACCTTCTGCGGGTTGGCGCCGGGCTTGTCGATCTTGTTGACTGCAACCACGATCGGCACGTTGGCGGCCTGGGCGTGGTTGAGCGCCTCAATCGTCTGCGGCATGATGCCGTCGTCCGCCGCGACCACGAGGATCGCAATGTCCGTCACCTGGGCACCACGGGCACGCATGGCGGTGAACGCCTCATGGCCCGGTGTGTCGATGAAGGTGATGGCGCGTTCAATGCTTTCGTGTTCGGTGATGACCTGGTAGGCACCGATGTGCTGCGTGATTCCGCCGGCTTCGCCCGCGGCCACCTTCGCGTTGCGAATGGCGTCCAGGAGCGCGGTCTTGCCGTGGTCGACGTGACCCATGACGGTGACGACGGGGGGACGGGCGACAAGCTCGTCATCCGTCTCGTCTTCCAGCTCCTGGTCGATGTCGATGTCGAAGGCGAGCAGCAGCTCGCGGTCTTCGTCGTCCGGAGAGACCATCTGGATCTTGTAACCGAGCTCGGAGCCGAGAACGTCGAACGTGGCCTCGTCGAGCGACTCGGTTGCCGTGGCCATCTCACCGAGGTGGAACAGGACCGTGACCAGGTTTCCGGGGCTCGCGTCGATCTTGTCGGCGAAGTCCGTGATGGACGCACCGCGGCGCAGACGCACCACGGTTCCGCCATCGCCGCGGGGTACGCTCACGCCACCCAGCGACGGAGCCTCGCGCAGCTCAAACTCTGCTCTCTTCGTCCGCTTGGACTTGCGGGCCTTGTTCTTGCCGCCACCGCGACCGAACGCGCCAGCGGTTCCGCCGCCAGGGCCGCGACCGCGACCTCCGGCGCCGCCACCACCGGCAGGACGGGGCGGGCCGAAGCCGGGGGCTCCGGCCGGGGCGCCACCAGGACGGTGGAAGCCGGGGCGTGCGCCGCCGGCACCACCCGGAGCGCCACCGGGACGCTGGAACGCACCCGGACGCTGACCGAAACCAGTCGGGCGCGGGGCCTGCCCGGGTCCACCCGGACGAGGTGCACCGGGGCGCGGGGCCGCGGGGCGCGGAATGTTACTGGGCGAAGACGTGGACGGCGGGCGCTGGCCCATGCCCTGCGCGCTCGCAAACGGGTTGTTGCCGGGACGCGGACTCGGGGTCTTGCCCATGCCCTGGTTGCTGGCGAACGGATTGTTGCCCGGACGAGCCGCCGGCGGCTTCGGCACGGACGCACCGGGTTTGGCTGCGCCCGAAGCGCCACCCGCGGTCTTGGCGACCGGGGCATCCGTCGCGGTCACGGTCTCGGTGACGATCGCGGCAGCCGCAGCCTTCGCGGCAGCCGCAGCCTTCTCGGTAGCCTGAGCCTGACGCTCGGCGACTGTGAGCGGGGCGGTCGGCATCGGCGGGGCGTCCGCGGCCGGAGCAACCGCTGCGGGGACCTCGACGACGGGACGTACACCCGGCTTGACGGCCAACTTGGCCGGGGACGGACGTGCGCCGCCCGGCTTCGCGGGGGTTGTCGCGGCGACGGGGGTGGCGCCGGCTGGGGCTGTAGCGGTGGCGGCGGGAGCCGCGGTGCTGGAGCCATCGGCCGCCAGGGCGGCGCGCAGACGGCGCGCTACCGGGGGTTCAACGCTACTGGACGGGCCCTTGACGAACTCGCCCATCTCTTTCAATTTAGCAAGGGCAACCTTGCTGTCGACGCCGAGCTCGCTAGCGATCTCGTGTACGCGTGGTTTCGCAGCCACAATTCTCCTGTTCCGGGTCTGCACCCGGAAAGGGGCAGACCGTTAGTAACGGACGGGTCTCATTTCGAGCCGCTCATTAGTTATCCATAAGCCTGTTCAGCCTGTTCTCTAGTTGATTCGCGTCCATTGAACTGGTCACGCGAAGGGCACGCCCGAAAGCGTGTCGCCGCAGTGCGTCCTGGAAGCACGCGGTAGTGGGATGCAGCCACGCACCTCGCCCAGGCAGAGTGGCGGTTTCATCCACCACGAGTTCCGATTCTCGGGCTACAACCCTCAGAAGTGAGGATCGCGGAGCGCGCAAACGGCATCCAATGCACGTTCTAACGGGATTCATCGTACCCCCTATTCCGTGTCCTCCAGAATGCTGTCCGGCTGAATGTCGATTTTCGCACCCGTGAGCTTGGCCGCGAGGCGCGCATTCTGACCTTCCTTGCCGATCGCCAGCGACAGCTGGTAGTCGGGAACGAGGGCTCGAACGGCCTTGATCGATTCGTCGATCACGTAGGAACTGGTGACCTTGGCCGGCGACAGTGCGCTGGCGACGAAGGTGGCCAGGTCTGGCGAGTAGTCGACGATGTCGATCTTCTCGTTGTTGAGCTCCACGGTGACGGCGCGCACGCGCTGGCCGAGTTCGCCGATGCAGGCGCCCTTGGCATTGACGCCGGGCTCCGTGGCGCGAACGGCCATTTTGGTGCGGTGACCGGCCTCACGGGCAAGCGAGACGATTTCGACGACGCCGCTGGCGATCTCCGGCACCTCGAGGGCGAAGAGGCGACGCACCAGCGAAGGGTGCGTGCGGGACACCGTGATCTGCGGGCCTTTGAGGCCCTTGCCGACGGCAGTGACATAGACGCGAATGCGCTGTCCGTGCACGTAGCTCTCGCTCGGCACCTGCTCTTCGGGCGGCAGGATCGCCTCGATCGTGCCCAAGTCGACGTGGATCATGCGCGGGTTCGGACCCTGCTGGATGATCCCGGCGACGATCTCACCCTCGCGGCCCTTGAATTCACCGAGCACAGCGTCATCGGCCAGGTCGCGCAGACGCTGGTTGATGACCTGCTTGGCCGCGAAGGCCGCGATGCGACCGAAGTCGGTGGGGTTGCCGACGGCTTCGCCGACGACGTTGCCCTCTTCGTCGTGTTCGGGCACAAAAATGTCGACGTGGCCGGTCTTGCGGTCGAGGACGACGCGCGCTTCCGGCTCTTCCTCGACGACCTGCTTCGTGGAGACTTCACCCTGGTGGGTGTGCTTCACGTAGGCCGTCAGAATTGCTTGCTCAATGATCCGCACGAGTTCCTCGAAGGGAATCTCTTTCTCGCGCTCCAACTGCCGCAACACGCTGAGGTCGATGTCCATGGCCGGCCTCCTCTATTCAGATCTTGCCGCCGCGAAACTGCGCAGCGGGCTCGTCCTAGATTAGCCGAATCCCCGGACGCCCGTCACCCGACCCAGGCCCGTCCCGCACCGAAACTGCCTTCCCCTCGGCCCGAGCGCGGCGCTACGCTGGGCGGATGGCCGCCGATTCCGTATCCGACAACGCTCACCACGCTGCACGCACCGTCGAGGGCAGCCGCACCTTCCAACTTCTGGCCCGCGCCGGTTATGCGGTGAACGGCCTGCTTCACGTCATGATCGGCGCCATCGCAATCAGCGTGGCAACGGGCGCCGGTGGCGAGTCGGCAGACCAGTCTGGCGCGCTCGGGCAGCTGGCCCAAACCCCCGGCGGCGTGTTCGTGCTCTGGACGGTGGTTCTCGGCCTGGCCTCGCTCGGCCTCTGGTATCTGGTACAGGTGTTCCTTGAACCCGCCCAAGATCCGAAACGCAAGTGGGCCCACCGCGCCGTCCTGATCGGCAAGGGTGTCGTCTTCCTGTTCATCGCGTGGACGGCGTTCACGTTCGCCCGCGGAGCCTCGGCAAGCTCGTCGGAAACAGCCAGCGACTCGACCGCGAGACTGCTGTCGATTCCCGGGGGCGTCGTGCTGCTCTTCGTCGCCGGCCTGGCCGTGGTCGTGATCGGCGGCGTCTTCGTTCACCGCGGCGCCAGCCATGGCTTCACCGACAGCATCACGGTGCCCGGCGGCCCGGCCGGCACGGTGGTCGTCATCCTCGGAACCGTGGGCTACATAGCGGAGGGCATCGCGCTGGCCGCCGTGGGCATCCTCTTCACCGTGGCGGCTTTCACGCTCGACCCGGAGAAGGCCACCGGCATGGACGGTGCGCTGAAGTCACTCGTGGCGCTGCCGTTCGGGGTGGCGATCCTGGTGCTGGTCGGCGCCGGGGTGATCGCTTATGGCGTGTACTGCTTCGCCCAGGCGCGGCTCGCCCGCCTCTGAACCTTCAGCCGGGCCGGGCGCTCAGGCGAAGCTGGCGGCCAGTTCGGCAATGGCCACCTGGGTGCGCTCACCGGTGCGACGGTCCCAGAGTTCCACGATGCCGTCGGCGGCGCCACGGCCCACGATGACGATGACGGGGATGCCGATCAGTTCCGCGTCGCCGAACTTGACGCCCGGCGACACCTTGCGGCGGTCGTCGTAGAGCACGTCGCGCTGGGTGCCCTCCAGCATGGCGACAACGGTTTCGGCAGTCTCGAAGACCACATCGTCCCGGCCGGTGGCGATCACGTGCACGTCGAACGGCGCGACCGTCTCGGGCCAGATCAGGCCCTTCGGGTCGTTGTTGAGTTCGGCGATGGTGGCGAGGATGCGGGTGACGCCGATGCCGTAGGAACCCATCGTGACCGTGACGAGCTTGCCGTTCTCGTCGAGAACCTTCAGGCCGAGCGCCTCAGCGTACTTTCGGCCGAGTTGGAAAACGTGGCCGATCTCCATGCCGCGGGCCAGCTCCACCGGGCCGGAGCCGTCGGGCGCGGGATCGCCGACGCGAACCTCGGCGGCCTCGATGGTGCCGCCCAGCGCGAAATCCCGGCCGGCGACGAGACCGAAGACGTGGCGGCCGGGCTCGTTCGCGCCCGTGATCCACTCGGTGCCCTCCACCACGCGCGGGTCAACCAGAAAACGGATGCCGGTGGTCGACTTCTCACCGAACACCGCTCCGTTCGCGCTCCAGGGTCCGATATAGCCCTTGACCAGCCCGGGGAACTTGGCAAAGTCCGTTTCGTTCGCGGCCTCGACCTCGGCGGGGGTGACGGCCACCTCGAAGCGCTTGAGGTCCACCTCGCGGTCGCCGGGGAGGCCGATCACGAGGAGTTCACGGGTGCCGTCGGGTTGGATGAGCGCGAGGACGACGTTCTTGAGGGTGTCCGCGGCGGTCCAGGCGCGGCCGTCGGGACGCGGATGATCGCTGTTGGCCCGATCCACCAGGGTCTGGATGGTGGGGGTGCCCGGGGTGTCGAAGACCTCGGCGGCGGGGAAGCCAGCCCAGTCGATCGATGGCGGGACGACCGTGCGGAACGCCTCGATGTTGGCCGCGTAGCCGCCGGCCGAGCGTACGAAGGTGTCTTCGCCGACCGGGGTCGGGTGCAGGAACTCTTCGCTCTTGGAGCCGCCCATTGCGCCGGCATCCGCCTGAACGATGACGTACTCGAGGCCGAGCCGGGTGAAGATGCGCTCGTAGGCGTCGCGCTGAGCCTGGTAGCTCGTGTCGAGGCCGGCATCCGTGTAGTCGAAGGAGTAGGCATCCTTCATCGTGAATTCGCGGCCGCGCAGCAGCCCGCCGCGGGACCGGGCCTCGTCGCGGTACTTGTCCTGGATCTGGAAGATCGACAGGGGCAGGTCCTTGTAGGAACTGTAGAGGTCCTTCACGAGGAGTGTGAAGACCTCTTCGTGGGTGGGGGCGAGGAGCAAGTCGCTGCCCTTGCGGTCCGTGAGCCGGAAGAGGCCGTCGCCGTATTCGTCCCAGCGGCCCGTGATCTCGTAGGGTTCCCGCGGCAGCAGGGCCGGGAAGTGCACCTCGAAGGCGCCGGCCGCGGCCATCTCCTCGCGCACGATCGTCTCGATCTTGGCCTTGACGCGCAGACCGATCGGCAGCCACGCGAAGATTCCGGGGGCCTGGCGGCGGATGTAACCGGCGCGCACCAGCAGGCGGTGGCTGGTGACCTCGGCGTCCGAGGGGTCTTCGCGGAGGGTACGGAGGAAGTAGTTGGACATACGAATAGGCACTCACCCACTTTACGGCGCGCGGACAGACGTCGCGGCGCACCCGGTGGACGCCGGCACCTGTTCCGCGGTCCGCCGGATTCCACAACCTGCGCCGCGAACCGTCTTGACCGAGGTGCCGCTAGCGGCGGTCGCGCCAGCGGCGGTCGCGCTCGCCGAGACCTGGCGACCCGACGTGCAGACGCTCCCGCCCCGGGCATCCGTTGCGGCCGGTCGCTAACCTCGGAGATTTTCGCAACACGCCGCACAATACGGCGTGGGGTGACCCGGTGTTTCCGGACAGTCCTCCTGAATTCAGGATTGGATAGACAAATGGAACACGAGAAACACAAAC
>NZ_PJJU01000029.1:0-37366 GCF_002929635.1 Cryobacterium sp. M25
TATACGAATGTGCAGTCAAGAGGTTCTGCACGAGTATAGAAAGTAATTCGGTCGGCGCGGTGCCGTGGTTGGCCGACCACGTGCATCCGTTGCGGCGCCCTCAGGCACCCGCGCCCCTCGGGCAACCGGGCTCCCTAACGAATTCGTTCGGCCGGGGGGCCGGCGCAGGAGTGGCGGGTGAGGAGGGCGGCTCGCCGGGACCCGGCAAGCCCAACCACGGGCAACACCAACCACCGGCAACACCAACCACCTGGACAGGGAACCTGGCGACCCCCTCCACTAAGAGTCGCTGCGTCCTGAGATCGGGCTCTTCGCGAACAGACCCACCATGAGGATGATCAGCAGAGTCGTTCGCGCCGCATCGCCCTTGGGCAATGCAGTCGCGTCCTCGATGGCTTTCGCCTTCCCGGGCGCGTTCATCGATCTGAGGATCTCGCTGACGCCCTTCTGCATCTCATAGGAACCCAGCGACCTGAGCAGATCACCAGCGGCCCTCTGCTTCTCATTCGAATCCAGGTCTTTGGACTGTTCCATGACTACGTCGAAAGAGGCCATTTTGATTCCGATCTGTGAATTGAGAAGAGCGTTCTCAGAACACAGGCCGATCAGCCGCCCCTTTCAACGCGTCCACTCGGGGCCGCCGCGGGGCATCCGTCGTGACGTTAACTCGGAGAATTTCGGGACACGCCGGGTTTGGCGCCACGGGGAACGGCGTGTCGCGAAAAAGTCCTCAGTTAACGCAGGGGCCCGGATGCCGCGGCACGGGTTCAGAGAATGGCTCGCCGGGTTTCGACAAGCTCAACCACCGCTACAGCCCCGCGGGCAACTCCCCCGTCGCCACGAGATACAGCCGTTGCGTAGGCCGCGTCATGGCCACGTACAGCGCCCCGGCGCCACGCGAGGACGCCGCCACGATACCCGCCGGGTCCACCACGATCACGGCGTCGAACTCCAGCCCCTTCGAATCCTGCGGGGTGAGCACCGCCACATCCTTGAGCAGCCCCGCAGCACCGGCACCGACACTGACGCCCAAGGAACCAAACGCAGCAGCCAGCGAACCAACAACCCCCGCCAGCGCAGGCTCCAGCACGATCACTGCAACGGTTCCCCCGAGACCCAGCGCACGTTCCCGCCGAACTGCCTCAACAACATCCGAAACCGTCTCAATCGGCCACTCGCTCGCCCGCACCGACCGCGCCGGAGTGATCGGCAGGTCGTGCGCCAGCGCCATCGACTCGGCAGCCGAAGCGATCTGGCTCGGCGTGCGGTAGTTCACGGTGAGCTCCTCGAGCCGCCACCGCGAGGCCTCGAGCGAGGAGCCGAGCAGGGGCTCGAGGGCGTCGCGCCAGTTCGACGCGGCCGCGGCCGACGCCGCCTGGGCGATGTCGCCCACGATTGTGAACGACCGCAGCGGGCCGCGCCGCAGCACCAGCCGCCACTGCATCGGCGACAGCTCCTGTGCTTCGTCGACGACCACGTGCCCGTAGGTCCAAGTGCGGTCCAGGGCGGCACGCTCGGCCGTGGTGGCCCGGTCGCCGAGCTCGGCGAAGTTGTCGGCGAGCGCCTTGGCGTTCACCAGCCCCTTCACCTCCATGTTCGAGATGGCCAGCTCGGCGTTCTCCACGTCGCGCTTGCGCTGCTCCTTCTGCTCGCGCTTCTGGGCTGCGTCGACCACGTTGTACTCGCCTAGGTGCTCGGCCGCCTCGTCGAGCAGCGGCACGTCCGAGATGGTGAACTCGGCATCGCGCGGCCGGTGCAGCAGCGCGCGCTGCGCGGGCGTCCAGGTGGGGGTGAGCTGCGCCAGCCATTGCGGGCGGGCGTAGAGGTCTTGCACGAGCTTCTCGGGGGTGAGCGGCAGCCAGGCCGTGTTCAGCGCCACCCGCACGTCGTCGGCCAGGCGCAGGTCTTCGCGCAGCATGGGCAGATCGGTGTCGTCCATCGACCGGCCCTGGTTCTTCAACTGCGCGAGCCACTCCCGGGAGAGCGCGGCGAGCGCGTTCTTCACGAACGTGACCCGGGCCTCGTTGTGCGGCTTGCCGCCGGCCCGCGCCCGGTGAATCGCGGTCTCGATCAGTTGCGGCTTGAGCGTGAGCCGGTCACCGTTGACGACCAGCACCTGCGCCGCAGCCGGCACCCGCTGCCGCGACCGCACGGCACGCTGAACGAGCCGGGCCATCGAGGTCTGGCCCTTGATCGCGGCGACGGCCGGGGCATCCTCTCGGGTGGCCTCGATGCCCGGATAGAGCTGGCCCACGGATGCGAGCACCACCCCGGTCTCCCCCAGCGACGGCAGCACCGCCTCGATGTAGTGCAGGAAGGACTCCGACGGCCCCACGATGAGCACACCCGAGTTCTTCAGCCGATCGCGATGCGTATATAAGAGGTATGCCGCGCGGTGCAGGGCCACGGCCGTCTTGCCGGTGCCCGGGCCGCCCTGCACGACGAGCACGCCCTTCAGGTCTGAACGGATGATGCGGTCCTGCTCCGCCTGGATCGTCGAGACGATATCGCTCATGTGCCCGGTGCGCTGGGCGTTGAGCGCGGCCAGCAGTGCGCCCTCCCCCTGGTGCTGGGTTGCCGAATCGTCCTCGAGAAGCGCGGCGTCGAGGATCTCGTCCTCGATGCGCACGATGTCCCGCCCCTTCGAGAGCAGATGCCGGCGGGCGCGGGCGCCGAGCGGCGTCGCCGCGGTGGCCTGGTAGAACGCGCTGGCCTGCGGCACCCGCCAGTCGAGCAGGATGGGCTGCAGGTCTTCGTCGCGCAGCCCTAGCCGGCCGATGTAGCGGTAGACGGAGGCACCCGTCGAGTCGGAAGAAGAGGAAGAGGAAGAGTCGGAAGCAGAGTCGGAGTCAGAGGAGTCGGCGGCCACTTCGAGCCGGCCGAACGCCAGCCGGTCGTCGACCTCGCGCAGCTGCACGATCCGGTCCTCATAGAGCCGCGCGAACGTGTCCCGCTCGGAGCGCGACTGGTGGTTGCCGCCCACGTCGAGCCGCCGCACGGCCACGAGTTGCTGCTCGGCCTCCCGCTGCAGCGCGTCGAGACGCGCATACAGATTCGCGACATACTGCTGTTCCCGCTGAAGCTCCTGGTCGACCACGCGCACACCCCTTGAAATCCGAGCCTCAAGTTTACTCGGCTCGAGCAGGGCCGCCAGACAGGCTCTCGCGGCGCGAATAGGAGCCGTAAAAGCCCTGATCATGTCCTAGCCGAAACCTCCTTCCGGTGCTATCACTGCACCAACGGGTTTGAGTGTCTCCGACGGGAAGGCAGTCCCATGGTTCAGATGCGGGTTGCGATAAGGGCAATCGGGGCGGTCGTTCTCAGTGCAGCGGTCGTTCTCAGTCTGGGGAGCTGCGTCGTCGTCGCGGAGAGGGCGCCGGCGTGGAAGATCACGATCAGCCAGGCTTTGAAGAAACTCGAGCCAGTCGGGAACGAATTCGGCACGATGAAACAGCCGGCACCACTAGACGATCTGGCAGGTGGCCTCAAAGCTGCGCCGGCTCAGGGGCTCACCGCGGCCGAGGCCGACATGATCGCGCGTGCCGACGCGATCGTGCTGTTCTGGAAGGAGGTCACGCGGGTTTCCACCTTTGCCGGTATGGTGGCGGAATTCATCCCCGAGGACGCGATCAGGTTGGTAAGCCTGCGCCTTGCTCCCGACTCACACCCTGATTTCGTGAGGCACGTGAACGGAGTGGCCGACAAGGCGCTCAAAGGCCTCACCTGCAACATGGCGCACGAACGCCTGGACCTCGCCGGACAGGACGCCGTCGCTGACCTCCCCCTGACCTATGACCCGGCTGTCGGGTTCACAAACGAATCCGTACTCCCTTATTTCGATGCGAACCTGGCCGCACTGGGCTACGACCTGAATGCTGTCGATGAGACCTTCGACGCCTACGGTTTCTCTATCGACGCCATCGGCAGAGCCTCAGAATGGACAGACGCGATCACGGGAGTAATCGAGTCCCCTGATCAGACGACCCAGCGCGCCTATGTCTACTACATTCGGCTCTGCCTCATGCCCGCGCGCTGATAGGCAGTGCCGGGGTCCGCAACGTGGTGAGTGCCCCGCGCACAGTGCCCCCCACCCCGTGAAATCCGGCACAAATCCACAGGTGTCGAGAACGCCACCGGCCAGAATCCCAACAAGCTGACCACGACCCCGCCAGGCTCGTGGCCCCTTACTCGATCGTCTGTAGCTCCGGCTGGTACGAGTCGAGGGTGTCCGTCTGAAACCCCTGCTGCACTTCCTTCAACTTGTCTTGGTCAATGACGACGATCGACTGGCCGTCGGGCGAGGTACCGGTGCCTGTCGTCGGCAGGGTGAAGAACGTGACGTCACCCACGCGCACGTCGCGTAGCTCCACGGCCAGGCCGGCCACGTAGGCCGAGTTCAGCCCCTCGTCAACGGAGAGATAGGGAGCAATCGCGCCGACCAGATCGCTGATCCTGGCCGGGTTGGTGAGGGTTTCCGCCGTCAGCGACTTGCCCAGCACGGCCTTGATGAAGGCCTGCTGGTTGCGGGCCCGCTGAAAGTCGCCGTCCGCGAAGGCGTACCGTTCCCGCACGAACGCCAGCGCCTCCGTGCCGTTCAACCGTTGGGTTCCCTCGGCGAAGTAGCGCCCCGGCAGCGAGGACGAGTCGAAGGCGACCGGATTGTCGATGTCGACGCCGCCCAGGGCATCCGTGATGCCCTTGAATCCGGTGAAGTCGACGATGGCCACATGGTCGATGCGCGCACCGAGAAGACCCTCGATGGTCTGCACGGCCAGGGGAACCCCACCGTAGGACATGGCGGCGTTGATCTTGGCCTCGCCCTCACCCGGAATGTCGACCCAGCTGTCACGCATGATCGACATGACATAGATGTTCTCGCGGTTCGCCGGCACGTGCACCACCATGATGGTGTCCGAGCGCTGGCCGGTGAGGTCGGTGATGGACCCGTCGTTCGCTCCCCGGGTGTCAGAGCCGAGCAGGAGGATGTTCTGCCCGGTTGCCCCGTCACCGGTTGCCGCGTCACCGGTTGGCGCCGGCGGCCGTGACGTCTCGTCGGGGAACACGTCGGGGATCTTCACGGTCTGGCTATCGAAGGTGTTGCTAAGAGTCCAGGCGTAGACGCCCGCAACCCCGCCAACCAGCAGAACGACGGCGGCGATGGCGATGAGCGCGATCCGCCACCCTCGGCGTTTCGGCTTTGTCACCGAAGCATGAGAAAGGTCGGCCATCAGGGCCGACCGAGCCCCAGGTAGGTCCAGCCCGCAGCACGCCAAGCAGCAGCGTCAAGAGTATTTCGACCGTCAATTATTATGGGCACACGAACCAGAGTAGCCGCCCAGACCGGGTCAATCTGCTTGAACTCCGCCCACTCGGTCACCAGCACGACCGCGTCCGCGTCACGCAGGGTCTCCTCGATGCTGGTCGAATACGTGAGTTGCGGATGCCGCAGGCGCGAGTTCTCGATTCCCTGCGGGTCGGTCGCCATCACGTCGGCGCCGAGGCCCCGCAGCTGCACGGCCACGTCGAGGGCCGGCGAGTCCCGCACGTCGTCGGAGTGCGGCTTGAAGCTGAGCCCGAGCACGGCCACCTTGGCCGTGTAGACGGGCTTGTCGAGGGCCTGCAGGGTCATCGCGACCACCCGTTGCCGCTGACGCATGTTGATCGCGTCGACCTCCTTCAGGAAGGAGACCGACTCGCCCCGGCCGAGTTCCTCGGCACGGGCGGTGAAGGCTCGGATGTCCTTGGGCAGGCAACCGCCGCCGAACCCGACGCCGGCGTTGAGAAAGCGGCGACCGATGCGGTTGTCGAACCCGATGGCGTCGGCCAGCTCGGTGATGTTCGCCCCGGAGACGTCGGCGATCTCGCTCATGGCGTTGATGAAACTGATCTTGGTGGCCAGGAACGCGTTCGCGGCGACCTTCACGAGCTCGGCCGTGGCGTAGTCGGTCACGATCAACGGTGTCTCAGTGGCCATCGCCGACGCGTAGACCTCGTTCAGTAGCGCCGTGGCCCGCTCTCCGGCCGCGCCGGTCGGCACCCCGTAGACGAGACGGTCGGGGCTGATGGTGTCTTTCACGGCGAAGCCCTCGCGCAGAAACTCGGGGTTCCAGGCCAGTGTGGCCCCGCTGCCGGATGCCTCGATCACCCCGGCAAGGCGGCCGGCGGTTCCGACCGGAACCGTGCTCTTGCCTACGACTAGGTCGCCGGCGCCGAGGTGAGGCAGCAGCGACTGCACAGCCGCGTCGACGTGGCTGAGGTCGGCGGCGTGGCTGCCGGCCTTCTGCGGGGTGCCGACGCCGATGAAATGCACCTGCGCGCCGGCGGCATCGGCAATGTCGGTGCTGAAGCGTAGCCGACCCGACGCCATGGCCGAGGTGAGAATCTCGGGCAGGCCCGGCTCGTAGAACGGCGGTTTGCCCGCAGCCAGCTGGTCGATCTTCCGGGCATCGATGTCAATACCCACCACGTCGTGGCCCAACTCGGCCATCGCCGAAGCGTGCACGGCCCCGAGATAGCCACAACCGATCACGGACAGTTTCATATCTCATTCACCACGACTGAAGCCTAGCCTCGGGCACCAGGCGAGGCAGCCTAACCCCCTCCTTTGGGGGCCCAGAGCAATGATTCGGGTGTCACCGCAGCGGTACAGTAAAAATTATGACGAAAATCCGGCCCGAGCAGATGGGCCACAAGGCATTATTGCGACGAGGTCGCAGCACCAAGGGACTGCAGTACGCCTTTCTGGCCGTCGCTGCGGTTTCCGCCGGAGTCATCGGCTACGCCGCCTTCGCCATCGGCCTGTAGCCCGTCACCCACTACTCCGCCGCGACGGTGGCGCAGTCGAGGGGCAGGTCCGAGATTGTCGTGGGGTTCACCATCGGAGTGACCTGAGCCTCGAGCGCCTTCTTGCCGGTTCCGAGCGCCACAACGTCGATTGCCATCTTCGAGGTGGCGCCGGGCTCCATGCTCACGATCAGCTTCGCCACCGGGTAGTCGGTGTCGTGGAACGACTCCAGCTGCACCGCAGCCCCGTCAACCGTCGCTCCCAGGATCTGCGAACCGGGCGGGGCGTAGACCATGACGATCATGCGCTGCACACCCGGCTCGAGCTTCTCCCGAACGAACGTGCCGAGAATCGACGGGCTAATGGATGTCGCCGCATCGCCCGGAATCTCGTTGGTGAGGTCGATGCCGACGCGATAGGACGCCTTCCCATCAGCCCGGCACGCAGCCTGGCCGAGGTTGACGGACTGCTTCAGGTAGTAGTTCATCTTCGAGCCAACGTTTTCTTGAAAGTAGACCCCGACCCGATCTGTCTTTTCGGTGCTCTTCGGCAGGGAGCCATCCACCCCGAGAGTCTCGAAAATGGCTTGCTCTTCTGCCTTGGGACTCCACATCAGCACCCGGTGCTCGCTCGCGGCCTGGGTTAGGGCCGAGAGAACTACCTGGGAATCCAGTTCTCCGCCGAGGAGCTGATCGAATGTTCTTGTGACGATCTCCGCATACACGGTATCTTGGGCCGCATTGTCCGCCCCGATATCATCGGTGTTGTAGCGCATATAGACACCATTCAGGAGCAAGGGCACAAGAGTGTCGCTCGTAAGGACATCGCCTGTAGACAAAGGGATCGGAGGGGTCCCACGCAGAAGATATCCCAGCGCCACAGGGTCGATGGATATCACACCATCAACTTCTGGTCCGAACTGCCGTTTCCACATCTCCTGCGCCGTCTCGGCCGCGCTCTGGAAACTTGGCCGCACTGTGAGGTTCGACATTGCCCGGCCGTACTCCGAGCCGTATAGCGTTTCAACACCTTCCGGCAGAGGAACCACGGATTCCTGGTAGTAAGCGAAGTTCCCGAATCCCGCAGGCACGGCGTCACCCAGCGTGATGCGACCCTTGTCCATCGTCAGCAGGGCGAACGAGAGCGAGGTGCCTCCGAGTGCCCGTGCTTCAGCGTTGTTCTGGAACACGATGACGTAGTTGCGTGGAGCACTCCCACCAAGAGCATCCGGAACAGCGTCTACTACCTGACTAGCCGACACCAGCGTCGGCGTAATGCTCCCCAGGAAGCCCTGGAATTCGTTCACGGCTGCGCTGACCCGCCCGACGGTCATGCTAATGTTTAGGTCGCTGACCTGCTTGTCCGCTGCCGAGAACACCACGCTGGCCTGGTTGAGAGCTTCTCCCGCTGCAACGATCGGCTCAAGATCGAACGCGCCGTCGGTAGGCTTCAACGCCGCAGGATTCAGCGTCGCTGCGGTCGCAGCCAAGGGGACGGCCGCACCGCTGACCACGTCATCGGCGACATCAGCCAGGTTTCGCACAGCTGCGAGATTGGCCCCCACAAACGGAACGAACTCCGCGGCACGCCACACCGGGTCGCCGGTCAGATCGCGGGCGCTGGCGGTGTGCCCTGCCATGCTCTTCACCGATGCCGAGACCGCGGCCGAGTCTCCTTCAAGCAGCTGCGCCTTGATCGTGGAGGCCAGCGGCAGCGCTGCTTCCAATTCGGACTTCGCCTGCAGCCCCCGAACCCCCACCCAGGCGCCTGCAACCATGACAACACCGAGGGCCACAGCCGCCCAGAACCACCAACGATGGTAGAAGCGGCGCTTCACGGATCTCCGGGCACCCGAACGGTTGCTTATTTCACTCACTCGGCCATTGAAGCAGTTCGATGCAGTGCCAACGAACCACAGGGCCTCGCGTGCCGCCGGCCCCGGGCTCAACCCGCTGAAAATTGGGTCCGACAGTGCCTTAGGTTTTGCGATCGTTGTAACATTCACCATTCTGAGAGTTGCGACTCCAGTGCTCGAGACCCCGAACACACCATTATGTCAACGCTGACCCAAAACAGGGCCAATAGCGCCGGCGAATTCCAGCGGTCGTCGCGACACTAATTAGTGAGCTGGATCGGAGTACATCGGCGAGGAGCTGGGCTGGTGTTGACCAACCGAGTCGTTTCCGGGGCCTGTTGTTGATTTGGGTCGCGACAGCGGCGAGGTCGTCGGCGCTGTGGATGGCGAGGTCGGTGTGCTTAGCGCAGCAGTCCGTTCATGTTCTCGTTGGAGCCGCATTGACACGGCCAGACGCCTCAGCGGCAGCACTCGGTTTTCAGCGGTGCGATGAATCAATCGCCGTTATATTCCATCGACTAGTGGATCGATGTCGTTTCACGAACGCGATGATCTGTGCGGGTGCGTACTGGGTACCGCGATCAAAATAAAAGTGCGAGCCATGGTCAGTAGACATTTTTGCTCAGATTCAAGGCCAAGCAGCTATGGCGAGCCTCGGCCTAGCCCTATCCCAGGGGATCATCTTGCGAGGATTCGCGTAGCTCGCCTGACGCTGGTTGCTCGACTTACTACTGAGCCCCGGGACCGGTCTCACGATGACCCACCAAGCAAGTATGAAGATCAACAGCAACGGGCTAATTGGCGACAGAAGCCATCCCTCAAAACAGCTGTGAACAACAGCTGCCGCAGTGAATCCGACCGCCTGTATGCCCGCAGTCCGAGCGTGCCAGATGAAGGCCCCCCACATGACCGAGACGGCAAGTAAACCGCCGATTCCTGCGTACGCCAGTGCGCGCAGGGGGCTGCTCGCGATCTCAAATTCTTCGTTAGCCAGACCGATTCCGACTAGGGGCGACGAGCGAAAGGCATTGATTGCCCCCGTAAGCGAGAGAGCCCGGGATTCATCCCCACGAAAAACTCCATCGAGAATCGAGAGGGTATTCGGCGACATCAATGCTGCCACTGCAGCCGCTCCCGTTGCTCCAAGGACAGCCAAAACCACCGTTGTCGAGAGTCGAGAGAGAACGACAAAAAGCACGACGATTGCGAACGCCAAGATACTTGCTCGGCTCGAGGTCCACAAAAGGACGGCGCCCGCAAAGAACAAGAGGGTAAACTTTAGAACAGAATGCCGCACGACAATCAGGGCAAGTGAGCCGAGAAGGAATGCATAGAAGCCAAGCGTATTTGCATTCGCCGTGAGCCCCCGCAGCCGAATTCCGGCTACCGCTACCTCCGGCGTGGTCAGTCCGTAGGCGAAGGAGGCGATTACGACGAAGCCAAGAGAGAATAGGACAGAAACCGTCACTATTTCTCTCGGGACTGCGACCGATGTCACTATGACTGCAATAGCCAGCAGGGTCAGGCCAAATCCATACAAGATGAACTCAACCCACTGTCCGTGAAACGCTGCAGCAAGCAACAAAAAAGCGAGGTGCGCACCGACAACCAGCGAAAGCCACGACCGCACTGAGGCAGCCTTCATTTTTTTATCAGAAACAAACTTCGTTCGTCCGAATACCTGATTTGCACCTGATAGGCAGAGAAACCCGATTCCGACAACCCGAAACGCAACAGACACGGCTGTGCTTGGGGCTGCAACTGACGCTGACGCGAGGATAAGAAGCACTCCGGCCGCATACGGGGACCAGACCCGGGTCCACGGGCTCAGGACGAGTGTCACCACGCCGCCAATCCCGAGTAGTAGCCACAGAGACCAGGCCACTCCCATCGAGGTCTGCCACCCCAGAGCGGTCGCAACAACCGCTGCGCAAATCCAAGCAAATAGGTCGCGCATCCAAGGTGCTGCGTTCAAGACGTAAATCCTTTCGGGCGAGGCCTCATCATTGGTTTCTTGCCCCGCGTTTCGTGAGTATGTGGAACTTGCTGGGCCGACTCAGACTACTCGCCGCCATAAATTCGCGCCCTTTTGACAGCGAGCGGTGATCGTCCGACTTGAGCGACTTGAGCGACTTGAGCGAAAATATGATCTCCTTTGTCTCGGGATCTCCAGACATCAAATGCTGCACCTGCCGCGTGCCGACGCCCCAGGACCTGCTCATTCGAAAGCGCCGCGAACGCCTGGATGGCAACGCTCCAATCGAGGGGGTCCCTACTATCAAGTACGTCTCCACCCGCCATATTGAGGACATCCGACCATGGTGTCAGGTTCGAGCAAATCACGGGACAACTCACCGAGAGCGCCTCAGCGATGACGTGGCCAAAATTCTCTCCAGCGGTCGGAAAGACGAAAACATCGCCCTCGGCGAAGACCGCTCGAACGGCTTCCGGGGAGATAGGGCCGTTCGATGTGCACGTCACGCTCGTCGGCAATTCCCTGATCAGGCGTTCACATGTTCGCACGTAGTCCTTGTCTTCAGCATTGCCGAAGATATCAAGGACCATCGGAGCGCTAATCGGCTGCAGGCTTCGAAGCAATATATCGAGGCCCTTCATGGGATTCAAGCGGCTGACAAAGACAATCCGTAGAGGACGGTCTTCCCGCGACGCTGAGCGTGGCCTCTGAGCTGTGGGCGGCAGGGCTGTTTCATCCTCCCGAATGAGAACGCGCGCTCTTTCGCCGAACAGCGCCCGAATATCTGCCTCTTCGTTTACCGAAGACGCATGCCAAAGAAGTCGACGATGAAGTCCCATCGCTTTGTAGAACGTCAGAAACGCACGCTTCTTTGACGCCCGAATCGCGAGGGCTCCTTGCCCGAACTCCCCCCTGGGCGCAAGTAGCACCCGAGCTCCTCGCCAGAAGCCCAGGGCCCCTAGGATTTGCGGGACAATCGAGAAACTCGGATTGAAGAAACTATTAAAGTAAACAACGTCAGGCCGCTCATGTCGAACGGCACGCAAACCACGAAACAACAGCCGAATCGACGTTGGAGTACCGAAATACACCGATACCCCGCCCCTTTCCAACCAGGCGTTTCTCTTGACCTGAAGTGGCACAGTTTGATTCATGTCTCGGTCAGATGTGAATACAATCGCGCGCGTGTTTTGCGGTGCCGAATCGACTAAGGCTTTGACAGTCCGAATAGGCCCGCCGCCAAGGGTTGCGGGTGGGAATAGCGGTGCAAAAACGGCAAATTTAGACATCGTATTCATGGCTCCCCTAAATCATTTGGTTACGTTTCGAGTGTGATGCACGAATTACGAGCACTAAATAGACTCGGTCCACGGTGCAGGAAAAGTGGGCACATCTTTTTCGCGCGTTACGGTTTTCCACAGATACTCGGCAGCAGCTCTCGGCGAGATGGCTTCGTTCGCCCAGTTGCGCAGTATTGAGCGGGCCTCATCTGTTACAGGACTGGTCCGCAAACGCTCATGCAACGCCTGGGCGATTTCACCCGGCCGCCCAAATCGGACAATCTCGCCTTGAAGATTCGAGGCAACGAAGTCAGAAGAGCCACAGGTATTGCTTACGATTACTGGGGTTCCTGCCATGAGCGCTTCACTCACTACCGCTCCCCACCCGTCGTACTGACTCGGCAGAACAAGCAAGTCGCAGGCAGCAAGCGCGTCTCTAACTTTGTTGTTCGCCATTCGATGAACGAAACTAACCCGATGGCTAAGGTTTAGCTCCAGCACATCATCAAGCATGACCTTCCGGAGAGGCCCGTCTCCAACCATTGTGAGATCCCAAGACTCTGGTGGCGTCAATGCCAACGCCTGTATAAGTGTTCTCGGGTCCTTGCGTTCCGTGAGTGTGCCGATGAACATTATGCTCGGCTTTCCGACGCGCGGGCCGTTGTCGCTCCGCGCTGGTGGGTCCACGAAGTAACCAAATGGGGCTATTTTTTCCAGTTCGCAGCCGAGCGATGCGAATTGTTTCCTTGCCAGAACTCCACAGGCAAAGAGGGTGTCGACGTGGTGCCATGACTTACCACGAAACGCAAACTTGAGGGCTCTCAGCTTTCCGGCCAGCCCTCGTGGGTCCCACGGCTCCGTGATGATGGCGATGTGCCGATGGCCTCCCCGGGTGAGCGCGTTCATCGCTCGCCGCATTCCTGGATATGAGCTAACTCCAGAAAAAATGTGCGCTGTGGCACCACGATTGTTTTCGACGAGGGCTTCGATCTGGCTCGAGGACGGCTTGATCACCAAGTCCGCGGGCCCATAGTCGATACCCTCCCAGCCCATGGCTAGTCGGGCCGCTGAGACGTCGCCCGCAGCTACTACAAGGACACGCTTGCCCAGGCCCGAAGTCAGGGCTCGCATAAGAGGCGCTTGGTGTAGCGAAGGAGTGTTTTGCCAGAAAACCAGATCATAGCTTTTTTGCACGATATCTCCTTGCCACCACTAGCGAAATTACGCTCGCTGCCACCAGGGCAGCGTATGCAACTGCGTCTCCGGACAACACGAAACCGGCCGAGGACAGAGCCAGCGAAGCGATTGACCCGGCAAGGATAGCCAGCGGAAGAGCCGACCCGGCACTCATCACTAGGAAATAGACCATGAATCCCAGGGCTGCACCAACGGCGGCACCCTGCGCTTGAAACGCCGCAGTTAGCCCAACCGTGATTAGTAGGCCGAACACAGCAGTCGCAGCAGTTCTTCGCGCCACACCTCCCGCCTCGAACTGGAACTGGAGCCTCCAACTCGATATTTGCCCCATGGCCGCAAATGCAGTTGCCATGATCAGGGGTGCAAGGACGCGTCCATCGATGAACTCCTTTTGAACGACAAAGTGGAGAAGGGAGTGGTTGGCTACGTACGTCGAGAAGATTGCGGCGAGGGCGATACCGAGACACACCAATTGGAGAATCGCGAGTTGCTCTTCAACGGCGGGCCGATTCTGTCGATCCCAAGCTGCCCTAAGACGTGGGTAGGCAACTGTCAACATGAGCCCAACAACTGCGCCCGAGCTCAACGCAGCAACTTGGGTCATTGCGGCATATCTACCGACCTGGTCGCCTGACGCGACAGCCGCTAGGACAAGGAGGTTCCCATTCGTGAGCAGTGTGAATGCGAGTGAAGCTAGCGCGAGCTGGAGGCCGAACCGCATTGACCAGGGGCGCGATGTAGAAGCCGCCCTTAGGCCCCTGACCCTGGGGCTAAGGAGTAACGCGGCACAGGCTGAGGCGAGTCCGGCCGCACCCAAGCTGAGCAGAGGTCCACACCCAGCCAAGATCATCACAAGAAGAACCACAGTTCTCACACCAGTGCCAGCGATGAGATTCCATGCATATCCCCACGGCCGACCCCACATGAGCCATGCCGTTGAAACCAATCGATTCATAGCGAGACCAATGCCCCAGCCTGCGAATGCCGCTGCCTCCTCGGCTCGACCCATGAGAAGACCAATACCGGAGACGAGAATGCCAGCTAGGACGACTGAAACCACCGTGCGCCCGAGAGCAAAGGTGTAGTTGGAGCGCTCATTGTTGCCGCCCGGAAACCTTTGAAATCCCAAGATTACCGGTTCCGCGGCAAAGAGACTGAAATACGTGGCAATTGCAATGGCGAGAGCGACGCTCGAATACTCGGTTGTGCTGAGGAGGTTCGTGAGAAGAGGCAATTGCACGGCGGCAGCGACCAACGAGAAAAGACGAGCAACTGCCACCGCTGTGCCCGCCCCAACCACGGCTCCCGCTCTAGCTCGGATAGTTCGCTCGTTGATATTCACCCAAGCTGCCTAACGATGCGAGCTGGCGTTCCCGCCACAAGAACGTCGTCCGGAAATACGTCCCTCACTAAGGACCCAGCCGCTACGACGACGCCACTCCCCAGTACCGCTCCCCCCAGTAGAGTAACTCTCGCCCCAATCCAGGTCCCGTCACCAACAGAGATTGGCAGACTCGTGCCAGTCCCTGCGCGCCGTAGAGGATCCCCAATCTCATGACTGCCAGTGATGAAGAGAACGTCCTGCGACACATCGCAGCGGTCGCCAATGGTCACTGATGCGTCTATCGTCGACACGATCTCACTTCGACGACCGATCCAGGTATCCGCACCAATTCGCACGTTCGTGTGCTGGATGTTCACCCCGCCGTTGATGCGCGTATTCGGCCCCACGTGCACACCGGTCACTCTATAGAGACCTCGCCTCAACCCGAACACCCGTGTTTGCGGAAGGAGGCTCGAGAGAAGGTTCACCACGTGGAGTTTCGCGCTCATTGGTCTCTAGCCATTATTTCCGGACACCCGCACGAATGCTGTGAGTGGCCACTGTAGAACGAATGAAATTGACGGCTCGTCGAGAGGTATCCGTCACTTCGTAACCGTTCGGTTGCGCGGTGGGCGGATGGTTTCCCAACTCCGCCAAAACCATTTGTACGGAATCCAGAATCGATTCCTGATTGACGCCGGAAGTGATGATTGCGCCGGCGTCCAACGCCTCAGGTCGTTCGATGGAGTCCCGAAGGGTCACCGCCGGAAACCCGAGGATGCTGGATTCCTCGCTTATTGTTCCGCTGTCGGAAAGAACGAGTTTGGCAGCCATCTGGAGTTTGATGTAGTCGTTGAATCCAAACGGAGGATGAAAGATCAAGCCGTCCTTGAGTTCCGCCGCAACGTTCTCCAGTCTCTTCCGTGTCCGTGGGTGCGTGGACACGAGGACCGGGACCCCGTGTGTTTCACGGAGCACCGACAGCGCCGCAAGTACGGACTCCAGCCGTGCGGGGTCGTCAACGTTCTCCTCTCGATGGAGACTGACCAGGAAGTACTCTCCCGCGACTAAGTTTTGCCGCTCCACAACGGCGCTGGCTGCAATGCCCGCTGCGTTGCCGTCGAGCACCTCTCGCATCGGAGATCCGGTGAGCAGAATCCGGGCCGGGTGGATGCCTTCGGCCAGGAGATTTCGACGAGCATGCTCGGTGTAGACGAGGTTATAGTCAGAAATATGGTCTACGAGTCGGCGATTGGTTTCCTCGGGGACGTTTTCATCGAAGCAACGATTTCCAGCCTCCATGTGGTATACGGGAATTCTCATCCGCTTGGCCATAAGCGCCGAAATGCAGCTATTGGTATCACCCAGTATGAGCATGGCATCGGGCTTCTCCAGCAGGAGCACTTCCTCAGTCTTGGCAAGGATAGAGCCGAGAACCTTGCCCAATGAAGATGTATCGGCTTCCAAGAAGTGGTCCGGCCGACGGAGACCAAGGTCCTCGAAGAAGACCTCATTGAGTTCGTAGTCGTAGTTCTGCCCTGTATGAACCAGGACGTGGTCAGTGAACCGGTCGAGTCGTTTGATGGTGGCCGCAAGACGAATAATCTCGGGTCTCGTTCCAACAACTGTCAAGACTTTCAGTCGCGGATTCATTTGTGCACAGCCTTTTCGATCGTGTCGGGTGCTTGAGGGTTGAATATTTCATTCGTCCAGAAGGACGTGTAGAGGAGATCCGCCCCCGTGTTCGTAATTTTATGTGACCACATCGTGGGCATGTCGACCGCGACCGGGGCACCGCCTGTCACCTGGAATTCGACAACGTCCTCGGTGAACAGCCTCCGCAGCGCAATCGTGGCGGAGCCGGATAGAACAGTGAACCGCTCGATCTTGCGTCGGTGAAAATGATCACCCCGGCTGATTCCGGGTTCCGTGGTCGAAAAAGACGACTGGCCGCAACCGCCATGTGAGCGGATTATCTCAAAGAACGAACCGCGCGCATCTGCATGGCGGGTCAGCTGGACGGGAGCATGCTCGGGAAAAGTATAGGAACGGTAGGTGTTGAAAAGGTCACGGTCAAATTCCGCGGCGACATCAGGGATTTCACCACGACGATAGACCGCATCGATCGTGATCAGGCGGTCCAGCAGCCCGGACACTGTCTCGTGCACTTCTAGTTCTCGGCTGGCTCCTGCGTCAACAGCACCTGTGAGTAAATCTGCAGCGTCCTGCGCGTGCAGAAGAGTCAATTCTTTGTCAACATTCACCGACGGCGTCTGACCTTGACTCAGCATATGGCTGAACGTCGCGGTCACAGCGTTGTAGAACGGGCGCCCATGTTCACCGAAGAGGTTCGGAAGCAGCACGTCTTGGAAGTCCGAGCCCACTTCCTCCGCCGCTGCCCGGAGGATGTCCGCGGCCGCAGCCTTCGCGTTCCCGTACAGGCTTCCGTTAGTTGCCTGCGAGGAATTCGCGTACACGATAACAGTGGGGGGAACTTCTGCCCGCACGAGGGCCTGCGCGAGCTGACTGGCGAATCGTCTGTTCTCTTCGCTCACCTCGGTATCAGAACCACGGTTAACGCCAGCAAGGTGGATTAGGCGAGTTGTTCCAGACATAGCCGAGGCGGCCTCAGCAACATTGAAGGTATCGCCCACCGGAATTGTCGCCGCTTCGCGACCGGATTCTTCAAGAGCCGCGCGGACGTGCCACCCGAGAAAGCCATGGGCCCCGGTTAGCGCAACGTGATTCTCCATCTAAACGACCTGTTCAAAGCGGATTCCCGCTGAGGAGAGTTCCGCTCGCACCCCGGGCAGAGTCAAGAGAAGTGCCTGAACCTCACGCAAACTCATCCGTGACACCGTGTGAGAGTCGTAGTCTTCATACTGCGCCTGGGCGAGGTCGCCCTGCTCGACATAGATGCTGTAGTTCAGATCACGGTTGTCGGCATGAATGCGGAAATAGTCCCCCATATCCTGGGCGCGAGCCAGTTCCTCGCGGCTGGCGAGAGCCTCGGATAGCTTCTCCGCGTGGCGGGTTCCGATGACTTCCACTCGGGCTGACGACTGGAACAGGAGGATGAGGGCCTGAGCCAGGTCACCCATTGTGCAGGCCTCCGCCTTACGAATGAAGAGATCTCCCTGCAGGGCGTTATGAAAAGCGTACTCAACGAGATCTACCGAGTCAGCGAGTGACATCATGAACCGCGTCATGTCGGGGTTCGTGACCGTGAGGTTCTTGCCCGCTTTGAGCTGCCGTATGAACAGCGGAATGACCGATCCACGCGAATACATGACATTGCCATAGCGCACGCACGAGACGGTCGTTTCGGCATTGGGGTTGTTCAGACCGTAGGACTGCGCGACCTTCTCCATCATTGCCTTGCTCATACCCATGGCGTTGACGGGGTAGACCGCCTTATCGGTGCTGAGGCAAACAACAGATTTGACTCCGGCCCGGTCAGCGGCTCTCACCACATTCTCGCTGCCCAAAACGTTAGTCTTAACGGCCTCCATCGGGAAAAACTCGCAAGATGGAACCTGCTTGAGGGCCGCTGCATGGAACACGAAGTCCACATCACGTATGGCTCGCTCCACGCTCAGGTAGTCCCGAATGTCACCCACGTAGAACCGCAGCCGCGAGTCAGCGAGCTCATTGCGCATGAGGTCTTGTTTCGCTTCATCACGGCTCAGAATCCGCACTTCCGCAGCACCGCGTGACAAAAGTCTTTCGGTCACAGTGTGACCGAAAGACCCTGTACCCCCCGTGACGAGAATCCGCCTGCCTTCATAGTTGCTTGTGCTATCTGTCAATGCCTTACCTTCTTCGTCCGAATTTTGGCCGTGCTTCTCAGAATCTCTTCGATTCTTTCGACGCCGGCATCACGTGACATCTCTGTCATGTAGTAGGCGCGAGCCCGCTCGCCCATTAGTCGTCTGCTAGCAGGGGACAATGCATAGGCGCTTCTGAAGCTCGCCGCCAAAGCATCCACGTCACCTGGCCCACTGGCAAACCCGATCTCGTGCGTTCGGACCATGGTGCTGACGTCCCCCGCGACGGTCGTTATTACGGGGATCCCATTCGCGAGGCTTCCCTGAAACTTAGACGGAATCGTTCCACGGAATATTTCCAGATCTCGAAGGGGCACCACTTGAAAATCCGAGGCAGCATAGATCTCATCCATGCCTGCATGCGGCACGCGTCCACGGAAAATGACATTCGTTGCCCCGAGATCCCGTGCAAGGCTTTTAAGCCCCTCCTCAGCGATCCCCGAGCCAACTATTGTCAACGTGAACCCCTCCAACCCGGTGATCTTTGCGCCAGCCCTGACCACTGTGTCCAGGTCCTGGAACTCGCCAAGATTCCCCGCATAGACGAGTGAGAGGCCAGTGCCTCCACTGTCCGAACGGGCCCGACCACGCGGCTGCTCCTGCGCGCCGTTTTCCTCTGCCCAATTCAGGACTGTGTGTACCTTCTGGCTCTCGACACCCCTATCAAGGAGCATGCGTGCCATCGTAGGCGCCGTCCCGATGACTGCCGCCGAGCTGCGGTACACCGCGCCCAGCCAAGGGCGCAAACACCCATTGACAACCCGCTTCGCCAAGCTCCCCGAGACCATCGATGACCCGGTCACTGACTCCGGCCACAAATCCTGGACGTGGAGGACGAACGGTGTCCCTCGGGTGGCACGCCACAGACACGGCGCCAGCGAGGCGGTCATCTGAGTGGCATAGACATAGACGACATCGGCGTCAGCGGCGAACCGGCTTGCACCGATCGAGCTGACGGCGAAGGAGACGTAGTTGGCAAATCGGGCGAGTGCATTCTGCGAATGACTTACCACGATCGGGACCCGGCGTACGCGCACTGCCCCGTCGGATTCGTGATGACTCAGCCGCTGGCGATAGCCAGGGTAAAGACGACCTTCAGGGTAATTAGGGTAACCCGTCACAACTCGGACTTCGTGCCCACGCTCCGCCAGGCTCCGCGCAAGCTCCACGGGTATCCGGGCGTGCTCTGGCTTGTAGTACTGACTGACAATAACTATCTTCAAAGACCTGTCAGCGATCACCATTGGACCATCGCCCCTCCCCAGGACAGCCCGACACCGAAGCCCAAGAGCATGACTTTCATCCCTGGCTGGAGCACACCTTGCTTCTGAGCTTCCGAAAGCGCGATCGGGATGGTCGACGAGACTGTGTTGCCGGAATTCTCAAGTGAGATGAAGAACCTTTCTGGGGCGATCCCAAGCTTCTTGCGAAGATGCTGGAGCATGAACGCGTTTGCCTGGTGGAAGACGAACAAGTCAACTTCGTCAAGACGCAGTTGAGCCTTGCGCAGGATCGAATCCACCGTGCCCGGAACAACGTTCAAGGTGAAATTGAAGATGGCCGGGCCATCCATGAACAGGTCGAAACCGTTGGAAACAAGTCCCCGGTTGACCGCTGTTGAATTGGGCGCGATGTCCTGCCCCGGGCGATGGCCGCCATTTGGAACGATCAGCGCGTTTCCGCCAGTACCGTCCGTTCCGTAGGCAAATGCGAAGAGGTGCTGGGTGTCCGCCGCGCTGCCTGCAACAAGTGACGCGGATGCGCCGTCGCCGAAGAGTGTGCGCACGGATTTGTCGGCGGCGTTGACGTACCTGCTGTAAGTGTCTGTAGTCAGCAGGAGGACGTTCTTTGCGACTCCGGATTCAATCAAGCCTTTGGCAAGCCCCAGCGAATATACGTACCCGGAACAGCCCAGATTGATATCGATCGCAGCAATTCCCGACCTGAGGCCGAGCTGCCGCTGAACCGTGGCTGCGGCAGACCTCGAGAGGTCGGAACTCTGCGTGCACAGGAGAACGAGATCAATGGAACTGGTCTCGATGTCGTTGTTGTCAAGCAGCGCTCGGGCGGCCATGACGGCCATGCTTGCCTCAGACTCGGCGGCATCCGCGATGTGCCTCGTCCGGATTCCCGTCTTCGCAGCGATCTTGTCAACGGTCCATTCAGGAAACTGAATCGATAGGTGCTCGTTGGTCAATTCGCCGGCGGGCAAGTAGTAGTCGACGGCCACAATGCGTGCGCTCACCATGTCACCATCGCTCCCGCCCAGGATCCTGCAGCATCGCTTCCGAGCAAGACAAGCTTGTCCCCTCTGCTCACCCGTCCCTCACCGAGAGCGTCCGAAAGCGCGATTGGCAGAGTCGATGAGCTGTAGTCCGGTCTCTGCACACGCGGATGGGCGATGAGGACGACTTCAGGGGCTACCCAATCCAGACCGCTGGCTGTCAGCACAGTGTCGAGGTTTGCTGCTGAATCACCTTCGCTTCCGAAAGCGAATCCATCGACACCCTCACGGTCAGGGTCGGCAGCGACCAGAACAGCACTGGCAGACCCCGAAGATGCGTCAGTATCGGCGGTGATGATCAGGATTCTGTGTGCCTGATCCGTCGAGATCAGGCCCTGAGCGAGTGCCAGCGCGAAAACAAAGCTGGGCACGCCGCCAGCCAGGTCAATGGCGCCGACGCTCGAGCTCAGGCCGATTTGGGACTGAACGAGACACGCCGTAGTGGGGAGCCGGTAATCCGGCGTCTGGGTGCAGAGAATCAGATAGTCGACTTCTGCCAGCTTGGTGTCGCTAATGGCAAAAAGCTCCGATGCGACCTGCGCGGCCAGTTCAGATGTGTATCCGCCGGCGCCTCCTGCCCCGGCCGTAAGACCGAACCCAGCCCGAAGGCAATGAACGGAGCTAATTCGCCCCCTCATGCGGACCGCCTTCCAACGATGACGCACGGATTCCCAAAGGCGGTTACCTGGGGCGGGATGTTCTTCAGCACGAGACTTCCAGCTCCAATGAGAGAGTTCTGGCCTACGGACTTTCCCGGAATGACCGTCACGCCCGTGCCCAGGAAGGCTCCATCTTCAATCTTGACGTTTCCATTCAGGTTGCACGCGGGGCTCACGGTAACGAAGTCGCCGATGATCACGTCATGGGCGATTGTGGACCCGATGTTGATATGAACGTTTTCACCAATAAGCACGTCGCAGGTGATGAGGACATCAGGGCAGACGATGGAACCTCGGCCCAGCTGGACATTGTCGCCCAGCACTGCACGATCATGCACGAACGTGCCCATTCGCGCGTCCCTCTGTGAGAGCAGCTTCGAGACTTCACGTCGAGCTGAGGGCGCCCCAATCGCGCAAAACACGAGGTCTACGTCGGCGGGCCGGTAGTCGCGAACGGTGGAAATGATCGGCGCGCGAACCGGGGCCTTGGGTACGTCGTCATCGACGAACACGACGCTTCCGATTGCAAAACTCTGACACCATCGGGGGGATGTCTTCACCCAACTGTGCATTTCGCGACCAAAACCGCCTGCTCCTACGATTACCAGTCGATTCATCATTGGGCGGTATACCCGCCATCAACAGGTACCGCAGTGCCTGTTATCCAGCGAGATGAACTAGACAGAAGAAAGAGGATCGCGTTCGCAACATCCGAGGCTTGCCCCAATCCGAGAGGATGCGCTTCTGTTACAGCCTTGAAGCCTTCCTCTCCGATTCTGTCGCGGATTCCCTGGGTCATCGCAGTCATAACCACACCTGGACAAACGCAGTTGACACGTATGTCCTCTCTCGCCAATTCGAGCGCCAAGGACTTGGTCAGCGTGATGATGGCGCCTTTCGTCGCGGAGTAAACGCTCACGCCAGGCTGACCAACAAGCCCGACAGCAGATGAAAGAAGGACAAGACTGGCTGAGGGCTTTCTGACCTGCTTGTGTCTGAATCCCTTGGCCAGCATGATCGCAGCCGCCACGTTGATATCGAAAAGCTCATGGATGTTGGATGAACTCACAGACCTCAAAGGGAGTGTTAAGTGACGCCCGGCGGCGTGAACCAACCCATCAAGCCCACCCAGGCGATCGGCAACTGACCGGACCATCTCGGGAATTCCGTCGGTGTCTGTCAGATCGTAAGGGACGATGATGTGGCCCTCCCCGGGCAGACGACCAACGAGGTCTTCCAGATCGTCCACTCGCCTCGCAAGCAAGGCGATGCGCGCGCCGTACTGGCTCGCCAGAAGGGCCGCCTCGCGGCCGATCCCGGATGATGCGCCTGTTACCAGGAGCGTCTTCTGGTGGAGGTTGAGGAAGTCTGGAGAGGTCACTGGACTCGGATCGCGACCTTGAGCATGTCGAACAAATCCGCAATCGTGAGGCTCTTTGCGAGCTGCTCTGAATCCACACTGACCCCGAAACGGTTGTCTACCTCAGCGATGAAACTGATATTGGCAAGTGAATCCCAGTCGATTTCGTCGAGGCGATCTGTCACCGCTAGCGTCCCAGGACCAACCTCGAGTGTGTCTTCTATCAGCTGCATGAATTCAATTTGGTCCATTATTCCAGTTCCTTCTTTTTCTTGTGATGTTGTGGTCGGACCAGAGCCGGTCCGCAATACCCGATCGGAGATTCCTACTCCGCCGATCGATCCTCCGGCAGTGTCGAGGCTCGGCCAAGGAACTCGTTCATCGTGGCCTGCCCATCAGCGTTGATCCCATCGCGACGGACTAGTGCACTGGCCGTATCACGGAGAATGCTGGCATCAACGGAAAAACCTCGACTGTCTACGTACTGAACGTCGAGGATGAATTTCTCGTCCCAGGTAAGCGCATTCCGCCCGTTGGCTTGGGCGAGGCCGGTGATTCCGGGCCTGACTTCATGTCGGCGAGCCTGTTCGGGCGAATATCGACTCAGGTACCGCACGAGAAGCGGTCTTGGTCCGACCATGCTCATATCGCCTTTGAGGACATTCACCAGGGTGGGGAGTTCGTCCAAGCTTGTCGTTCGAAGCGCTTTCCCGAATGGCGTGAGACGTTGACCATCGCTAACGAGCCCACTCTCGACATCGACGTTTTTCATAGTACGAAATTTGTACAACTTGAAAACACGACCGTGCAGGCCCGGTCGGTCCTGCACGAACAACACGGGGCGACCCAATTTCGCGGCAACCAGGAGTGCGATCGTAGCCAGTACCGGAGAGCACACAACCAGCCCGACGACGGCGACAAGCCCGTCCAATCCACGTTTCACCACGTCATAGGAGGTGCGTTCAGACGAGCTCATCGTGCACGCCCGCCCAGGAAACGACTTAAAGCCAACTCCACTCGTTCTATTTCAGATCCATTCAACGAAGACCCGCTCGGCAGGGTGAGACCGGTCCTGAATAGATGCTCAGAATTCCCGTTCACGGCAGCCCGTGAAGCGGCGAAAACGGGTTGCAGGTGCATGGGCTTCCACAATGGGCGAGTCTCGATATTGTCTGTCAGCAGGGCCGCGCTCAGCTCGGAGGACGGCCATCGAGTTACCGAAGAGTCGATGATGATTGATGTGAGCCAACAGTTGTCGCTCTCGTCCGCGTCGCCTCCAAAGACCTCAACGCCGTCTACGGCTGCGAACAGCTCCCGATAGCGTTCACGCATTTCCCGGCGTCGGGCGATCATCTCGTCCAGACGGGACAGCTGCGCTCTGCCGAGAGCGGCCAGCAGATTACTCAGCCGGTAGTTGTATCCGATCTCGGTGTGCTCGTAGTGCGTTACCGGCTGTCGGGCCTGCGTAGCCAGATAGCGCGTGCGGGAGGCTAATTCAACGTTGTCTGTAAGTAGCATTCCACCGCCGGACGTGGTCATTATCTTGTTTCCATTGAAGGAAACGATCGAAGCATGACCAAAAGAACCCGCCGGTTTGCCCATATGGCTGGCTCCAAGGGATTCGGCGGCGTCGGCAAGAACGGGAATGCCAAATTCCTCTGCAATTGCACAGATCTTGGTGTAATTAACCGCCTTACCAAGCAGGTCGACCGGAACAATTGCGGCAACCTTCTCGCCACTCCCGAGGAGCTGCCCAATAGCCTGACGAAGGAGATCCGGATCCATATTTCCGCTCTGGATCTCGCAGTCAACGAAGAACGGTTCAGCCCCTGTATAGACGATTGCGTTAGCAGTCGCCGCGAACGTCATCGTCGACGTGAGCACAATGTCGCCCGGCCCGACTCCAAGCCCAAGCAGCCCAAGGTGCAGGGCCGCCGTACCCGAGCTGAGGGCAACAGCGTGTGCCACACCGATGCGCTCCGCCATCTCCCCCTCGAAGGCATTGACGTCGGGTCCAAGAGGTGCAATCCAGCCGGACCTGATCGCGGCCACCATGTACTGCTCTTCGATAGCGCCTACATCGGGCGAAGACATGTAGATGCGTTCACTCATAGGGGTATTCCTGTTCCGGCCAGCGCGGGCTCGGCCTGGGCTGGCCGATTTGTTGGATCTTGACGGCAACGTTCATCCCAACCCGGTTTGTTCAGGTTCTCGGGGCGAATGGGGGCTATGGAGGCGTGGGTGATCTTCGGGTGGATGGGTCGTGCGTCCGTTTCGTGATCGCCGATGAGTTCTTCGTGCAGCTTCTCCCCCGGGCGCAGGCCGGTGTAGACGATCTCGATATCCTTGCCCGACATTCCGATCATTCGCTCGGCCACGTCCAGGATTCTGACCGGCTCACCCATGTCGAGGATAAGCACCTCCGCGGGACCACCGATACCGCCGGCCTGAATCACCAGCTGGCATGCCTCGGGGATGGTCATGAAGAAGCGGGTGACGTCAGGATGGGTGATCGTCAGCGGTCCACCGGCTTCGATAAGGGTGGTGAACGTGGGCAGCATCGAGCCACGACTGCCGATGACATTGCCGAAGCGAACCGAGAGGTACGCGCGCTCGGATTCTTGGGCGGCCCACGCTGTGAGCTTCTCGGCAACGCGCTTGGAATGACCGAGCACGCTCGTGGGGTTCGCGGCTTTGTCGGTGGAAATGTTCACGAACGTGGTCACCCCGGCCGCCTGCGCGGCTTCGAGCACGTTCAGCGTACCGAGCACATTGGTCTTCCATGCCTCATCGGGGTATTGCTCGAGCATCGGGAGGTGTTTGAGAGCAGCAGCGTGGAAAACCACCTCGGGTCGACGCTCGGCAAAGATGGTCTTCAGCGCCTCCGCATCCCGGATGTCCGCAAGCACCACGTCCTTCGTGTCGAGAAGGCCGTGACCGAGGATTGAGATTTGCGTGCCCTGGAGACCGGTCTCATCGCGATCGAGCATGATCAGTTCGCTCGGGCCGAATTTGGTGATCTGACGGCACAGTTCGGAACCGATGGAACCGCCCGCGCCCGTGACCAGCACGCGTTTGCCGGCGAGGTAACCCGCGATCGACTCGACGTGGGTGTCAACAGGGTGACGGCCAATCAAGTCTTCGATCGAGATATCGCGAAGGTCATTGAGGCGTGACTTGCCGTTGAGCAGTTCTTCGAGGGGAGGAAGAACCAACACCTTGAGATGCGCGACCTTGGCGGCATCGGTAATCTCACGCAGCAGAGTTGCATCGGCCTTGGCAATGGCCACGACCAGCGCAGTCGCTCCGGTTTCCTGAGCTGCAGCGGAGAGGTCGGCGCGAGAACCGACGACGCGAACGTCATGAAGCCAGAGAGTGCGCTTGCGCGGATCGTCGTCGATGATCCCCACCGGCAGGAATGGTGAGTTGCGGTCGGTGGTCATGCGCCGAGCGATTGACGCGCCCATGTAACCGGCGCCAAAGATCAGGGCCTTCTGAATGTCGTCCTTGGGAACGACCGACCGTTCCACCAGGAGACGCTTGACGTAGCGCACGCCGCCCATCAAGACGAAGGCCATGGGAAGTGCGATGAAAACCGTGCTGCGGGGAATGCCGACCATCGTGCCGGCGACAGCAACCGGGATGCCCAGGATGACGGTCGACGCGAGAACGACCCCGAGCAGCGCCCGCACCTCGGAAAAGCTCCCGTAGATGTGGCGCCCCTGGTAAAGGTGGTTGGCACCGCCGGCAAAAAACTGCACCAGGCACGCGACCGCACAGAGAGCCAACAGCGGTCGGATGTCAATCAGCTGCAGGTCAAACTCATAGCGAAGAATCTCGGCCAGGAACAGGGCGACAACCCAAGCTCCCGCGTCAAACGCGAACTGAGTACCGAACCGCACTAGCGGCACGGACCCGTGCAGCTCCTGCATTCTCGTCGTTGCAAAGTCGCTTATTGCCATGTTGTGCCCCCATCACTCGACTTACTCATCTCGTCCCCCGCCCACAGCCAGACAAATCCATCGGCGCTTGCCACCGCCAGGTCTCCCGGCGTGACTTCCGTCTCCCGGCATCCGCTCGGGGTGAGCACCCCATCCAGCTCTTCGGGCGTCGCGAGCAGCTGTGCGCCCGCGCAGCCTGCCCGATCGGTGGCCACGATGATGTAACCGTCGTCGCTGACGGTCAGGTTCGCGGCGCCGGGAAGAGCGACCCCGGACCCGAAGGTTGCGGCACCATCGTCGGTGCGAAACAGGGTGCCGTCTGAACAGAGCACAGCCGCCGTGGTGTCGGTGCGGGGTGCGAGCGCGACAACCGACGTGCAGGGAGCAGGGAACGTGCCGGTGGGGCCGTGCACGGTGGCCCGGTCCGCCGGGTCCACGTACCAGTTGGTCCCGACGCGATCGGGGTACTCCTGCCACTGGGCGCCGGCCACGAAGGTGGTCACGCGTTGCGGAGCGCAGTCTGCGGCCGTGAGCGTGACCATGGAGGCCTCGGATTCGCTGGAGATAGTGATCGACAGGATGGAGGAGGAATCGGTGTCGGCCGAAGCGTCGAGTGCTGTCCAGGTCTCACCGGCGTCGGTGGAGAGCTCCGGGTTCGCGGTGGCGGCGGGGCAGTCACCGGTCGTGGCACGCCAGAGTGTGGACGCGTCGAGGGCGGTGAGGATACGGCTAGGGGTCGAAGATTCAATTGCCGTGGGCTCAACAGGCTCGACCACCGGCTGCTCCGTTGCCGCGGGCTCTGCGGTCGGCGTCGTGGTCTCGACAGGCCCGACCGCCGTGCCCGCATTGGCGGAAGGCTTCGACGCGGTGAGTGCAAAGGACACCAGGGCAACGTCGAACAGCAAGAACACGGCCAGACCCGCAATGAGCAGGCGACGGCGAAGCACGCTGTCGCGGTTCTTGCGACTCTTAGGCCTATTTCCTCCCACGGCGTTCACTAGCTCGGCTGCACCGTTGCGGCTCTATGGAACAGGGCAGTGACAGCGTTGATGGCCGGCACGAGCTGCTGGGCAGACTCCACATAGACCTCGTCACTACGGCGATAGGGGTCAACGACGTCATCGTCATCGGCCGATACCAGGGGGGCGACGGCACCACGCTGAGACGCGGCCAACCCGATCAGAGTGGAGAGGCGCCCAACAAGGTCATCGAGGGGCAGAGCGGCAGCCTCGTCGAGGTCGTCATCGGTGAGGTCCGCAACGAGACGCGCGAACTCGCGGATCGTGAACGTGTAACGGATGGCACGTGGCACAAGCTCGACGATGGCGCGTCGGTGTTCGCGGGACATCGCGAACACCAGGTCGGCGTTCTGCACGTGCTCGGCGGTCAGCTCTTGGGCCACGTGGGCACTCGGGTCACCGCCGAAATGGCGCGACAGGTCGGCGGCTTGCGCTGGCATGCCCTGACCGGTCAGGCCGATTGTTCCGGCACTGGCCAGCTGCACCTGCGGCCACGACGCCAGGCCGACACGTAAGAGCTGTTCGGCCAGCGGCGAGCGGCAGATGTTGCCCGAGCAGACCGTGAGAATGGAGAAGGTCTGCATCACGCGGTTCTCCGTCGGGCCCTGCGGATGCCCCGCCCCGCAGGCGCTGCGGCACCGACAGTGGCTTTCTCTTCCTCGTGAATCGTGCCGTAGCTGTACTGGCCGTAGCCGTAGGAGTCTGGCCCCCTGGTGGGAAGCATGGTGATGACCATGCCGACGAGGCGGCTCCCCGCGCGCTCCAGAGCCTTCACGGCGCTGGTCAGCTCATTGCGCTTCGTGCGCCCGGAGGCCACCACCATGATGGCGCCGCCGCAGAGCTTGCTCAGCACGGCGGCATCCGTGACCAGGAGCAGCGGCGGGGCGTCGATCAGCACCACGTCGAACTCCTCGGTGAGCGCGCCGAGCATGCGGGCCATGGCGGCGGAGCCGAGCAATTCGCTCGGGTTCGGGGGAACGCGGCCGCTGGGCAGAACGAACAGCTTGTTCTTACCCCACTTCTGCAGAACGTCCGCGAGCTCGGCGCGACCGATGAGCACGTCGGTAAGGCCGACGCCGCCCTCGATGCCCATGTATTCCGCCACGCGTGGCAGGCGCAGGTCCCCGTCGATCAACGCAACCCGGGCGCCGGTCTCGGCGAGGGCGATTGCGAGGTTCGCCGTGGTCGTGCTCTTTCCCTCACCGGGCACCGAACTGGTGACCACGAAGCTGCGCGGGCCACCCTCGATGTTCACGAACTGCAGGTTGGTGCGCAGGCTGCGGAATGCCTCGGCCCGCGGGTTCTTCGGGTCGGTGTGCACGACCAGGGGGCGAAGGCTCGCGCCGGGGTCGTTGGTGATGCCGCCGAGCATCGGTGAGTCGGTGACCAGCTCGATGTCGTGCAGGCTGTGGATGCGGGTGTCGAGCACGCTGCGCAGCACAGCGAGCCCGATGCCGACCGCGAGACCCACCAGAAGGCCGAGGGCGATGTTCAACGGCACGTTGGGGCTGGCCGGCGTGGTCGGCACGATCGCCGGCTGGATCGTTTCGATCTTCACGGGGCTGGCTGCGTCGCCATCGGGCTTCTCAAGGCGGTCGACGACGACCTTGCTGAAGTTTTGCCCGACGGAGTTGGCGATCTGCGCGGCGAGCTCCGGATCGCTGTTCGTGACCGAGACATCAATCAGAACGGTGTTGAGGGGTGACGTGGAGGTGATTGTGGAGGCGAGCTGCGCGGCGGTCAGGTCGAGGTTTAGTTGCTTGATGACCTCGTCGAGCACGATGGCACTGTTGACGACGTCGACGTACGACGTGACGGCCTGCCGGGCAAAGCTGGTTCCCTGAACCAGGTCTCCGGTCACAGCGCCGGCGGAGGCCTGCACGGCGACGTAGAGCTGGGTGTTGGCGATGTACTTCGGGGTGGTCGCGATGGCCGCACCGGCCGCGCCGGCGATTCCGAAGAGGGTGCAAGCGAGAATCAGGATCCAACTTTTATGAAAGATCCTGAGGTAGTCCTTGAGCTCCACGCGCGTTCCTCCGGTAGTACTAGGCAGAGAGGAACCGCTCGAGTTGCTTTATCCCCTTGGCTATCTTTGCACATAGGAGTAAAGGGCCACCCCCCATGGGGGGTGTGAAGTTCTCTCGGTTTTTAGATGGAGTGCTACAAAGATGGCTGGAGGAGTCCGTCGGGGGTGACCGTCAGCATCCGTGGCTCGCCGGCGTCGACCACGATCGAAGCGATCGTGGGGCGGTCGGCGGGCAGTAGACGGGCGATCAGGTGACCGTGGGTGAGGGCGTCGAGCTGGGCGGCCACGATGACGGCCGCGGCGGCCAGCTGCCGGGGCGGCCGGTCGGCACTGTCGTCGAGCAGGGTCACGTCGACGCCCCGGATGCGGGCGGCGCGAGCCGCACTGATCACCGGCTCGACGAAGAGCGAGCGGCCCCGGATGGCGTCGCGCAGGGTGGCCTCCACGAGCAGGCTTTCCGTCCGCAGGGTCGGTTCAATCTGAAGCGCGTCGATCTGCAGGGGGTTGATCTGCAGGGCGTCGCCTTGCAGCAAATTTGCGAGGCGCTCGAGGGTGGGCCGGGCCAGCGTATTCACCCGGGTCAGCTGGGTCTCGCGCTCCTCGAGGGCCGCCGCCGCCGTGGCCGCCGCGGCGCCGCTGCGGGCCCGCTCCCGGTTCAGCCCGGCCAGGGTCTGGGTGGAGCGCTTCAGACCCACGGCGAACAGGGTTCCGGCGAGCAGGGTGCCGGCGTGACGGATGGCCAGGTTCACCCCGTCGAGCAGCGTCAGGCCGTTGAGCAGCGCCCAGGCGATCGAGATGACCATGATCATGCCGTAGCCGTACCAGGCGAATCCGGGCCGGCCGCGCACCGCCAGCACGACCAACATCATGGTGATGGCGCCGAGGTACCAGTGGGCGAACGGGGTCGACCCGACCGGCGGCACCGGGAATGCCGTGGCCACGGCGGACAGCCCGCACAGCGCGAGCACCATGACGGCGTTGCGAGGCGACACCGGGTCAGGCACGACGAGGGTGAGCCAGGCGGCCGCCGCAGACACCGCCACGAACCCGAGGATCTCGTAGGGCAGGGTCCACAGGGGTTCACCGTCCGCGAAGGCGAGAACGGCATGCACGGCAATGAATCCCACGAGGATGGACGTGGACAGGGCCCTCGGCAACCGGGTCACGCCCTTCAGCTGCGTGGCGGGTCGCGGCGGGGTAGGGGGTGCGGTCGAGAGGGCCGGGACCGGCGGCGCGGGGGCTGAAGGGGCTGCAGGGGCGGGCGTCCAGGAGACCACCACCTCGGTGCCGGCGCCGGGGCGGGAGCGCACGGCGGCGGCACCGCCGGAGAGGCGCTCCATGCGGCCGATGATGCTCTGCGCGATGCCCAGGCGCTCGGCCGGCACCCTTGCCGGGTCGAAGCCGACGCCGTCGTCGTGCACGGCCACCCGGATGCCGCCCTGGTAGCTGCGCACGGTAAGGGTGCGGGCCACCGGGCTCCGCACGGGCTCCCGCACGTCGGCGGCGACCGAGTTGCGGAGCGCCTCGCCGACGGCACCGAGCAGGGCGGTCACGGCGAGCGCGGGCACCGTGAGGGTGCCGGGCAGGTTGGAGGTGATCTGGGCATCCGGTGCCAGCTCTTCCACCAGCTGCTGGAGGCGCCGGGTCACCTGTGGGCCGGGCATGCTCGGGTCGGGTAGCGGGGCGCGCAGGGCGTCGAGCCGCACCAGGGTGTCGGCCGCGTGCCGGCTCAGCACCGGCACCGGGGTGCCGCCGCGTCCGGCCATCAGCAGGGTCGAGATGACGCTGTCGTGCACCAGGGCGTCGATGGTGAGCCGCTCGCGTTTGCGGGCGAGGCGGTCGGCGCGGCCGACGAGTTGCACGCGGGCGAACGTGGCCGCCTGGTCGACCTTGCCGGCGCTGCGGCGCGCCATGGTGGTCAGTCCCACGAGCATGCTCAGCAGCAGGAACGAGTAGAGGCCGTCTTCCACACCGACCAGCACCGGGTAGGGGTCAGTCGAGGTGGCCGCACGCAGCAGCCCGCTCATCGTGCAGACCAGCACCAGGTAGGCCCAGGCCGTGCGGTCGCGGGTGGTCACCGCCACGGCCATCACAGGCACACCGGTGAGGGTGATCGCCCAGGGGATGTCCGCGCCCGCCGGCAGCGGCTCCGCCCGCACGGTCAGCCAGAACATCAGCAGCACCACAAAAAGGGCCCCCTCGGCGAGCGCGATCACCCGCAGCACGCGCAACGACACCCGGCGGGAGAGCACGGCGAGCAGCATCGGCAGCCCGAAGATCAGCAGCCACGCCGCCACCGACCAGGACCGCTGCAGCTCCCAGGCCTGCTCGAGCACGGTGCCCAGGCAGAGCAGACCGAAGACGAGGGCGGTGGGCCCGAGCGCGGCGTAGAGCAGGCGGGCGAGGCGCTCGGTCGAGGACTGCGGCCGGGTTGGCCGGAGCGGCCCGGTTGGCCGGGTTGGCCGGGGCGGCCCGGTCACGGCTGGCCGGGGATGGGCAGGAGGCCGTCTTCCAGTGCCCGCTTGTAGAGGTCGATCTTGGTGTTCGCCGGGCGGCCGACCCGCTCATATTTCGAGCGCACCCGACGGATGTAGTCGATCACCGTGGCCTCGGAGAGTCCCATCCGCGAGGCCACCAGCGGTGCCTTCGCGCCCGCAGCGTAGAGCGAGAGCACCTCGCACTCGCGCACGCTCAGGCCCGCGTCGGAGAGGTCGGGATCGCCGTCGAGGGCCGCGGCCCACTCGGTGGAGACCACGGTCTCCCCCGCCGCCGCCCGGGTGACGGCGTCGAGCAGCACCGCGGTCGGCTCGGACTTGCGCACCACACCCAGCACGCCGCTGCGCGCCGCGGCCCGCATCAGAGCGGCGTCGTCGCCACCGGTGAACGCAAGCACCGCCGCGCCCGCCCCGCGCAGCCGGTCGACGTTGCCGGTGGCGGTGGACCCGTCGGAGAGCCGCAGATCCAGGATGACCAGGTCGACGGGCGTCTGCTGCACGGCGGACTCGAGCAGCTCGGTCACGGTCGCGACCGTGGCCACCACCTCGATCTCGGGGATCGTGGCGAAGAGGCCGGCGAATCCGCGGGCAACGATCTCGTGGTCATCGATCAGGGCTACGCGAAAGCGGGACATCGGCGTTCCTTGGATTCTCGGGGCGGTGCCTGCCGGGGTCTCGAGCAGGGTTCAACGACGTGCGGGGTGGCCCCTGTTCTGGTGCCACAAGAAGTAACGGCTGGTCAGACCGGAAAGCGGCCCCTACGTTTAGGCATGGGGAAAACCAACCGGGGGGTTGGTGGGGCGCTCGCGATCCCGAAGTCGTTCGAGCGCCCCTTCTCACCCGGCACTCTGTTTGCCCTGCGGGCGCCAGCAATCATGCGGGCGCGGGTGTTCATGTGGACGCGGGCCGGCTGCGGTTGTTCAGCACACCATTGCTCTCCTCGAGGTAGCACGATCCGCACAGCGACTCGTAGGTCACCTCGGCGCCGTCGATGGCCACCTGGTCGCCGTCGAAGACGAAGACCCCGTCGATCTGGCGCCCGTTGAACACGGCCTTGCGCCCACACCGGCAGATGGTCTTCAGCTCTTCGAGGCTGTGAGCCACCTCGAGCAGGCGCCGACTGCCCGGAAAGGCCACCGTCTGAAAATCGGTGCGGATGCCGTAGGCCAGCACCGGAATGTTCTCGAGGATCGCGATGCGCAGCAGATCGTCCACCTGCTGCTCGGTGAGGAATTGCGCCTCGTCCACCAGCAGGGAGCTCACGTCGAGGCCGGTCTCGGCGAGCACCCGGGTGCGGTGCTCGTGGAAGAGGGCGTAGGCATCCGTCTCGGGGGTGAGCAGGTAGTCCACGGCCCGGGTGACGCCGAGCCGGGAGAGGATGCCCCGGTCGCCCTTGGTGTCGACCGACGGTTTGGTCAACAGCACCTGGTGGCCGCGTTCCTCATAGTTGTAGGCGGCCTGGAGCATCGAGGTGCTCTTGCCGCTGTTCATGGCTCCGTAGCGGAAATACAGTTTCGCCATTGCGTGGTCGCCCCCTCGGCTGGTCGCGCTCGTGCCGCTCTGCTGCGCTGCGTCATGCCGCGCTGCGTGTCGTGGCGCTGAGTGCGCCTAGCTCAGCGTACTGGTGGAATCGGGTGGGGGCGCTTGTCGCCGAATTCCAGCGTCAGCCCGGGGCGACGGATGCTCACCCGCACCCACGGGAACACCACCCGCAGCACCGCCGTGTAGGAGCGCAGCAGGGCGCGCACCCGGCGCGGCGGGAGGTCGAGCGCCACCCGGATCGAGAACGTGTCGATGCCGGAGTGCCGCTGCTGGCGGTCGCTCGGCGGGTCGACCTGGGTGTCGGGCTCGGAGTCGGGCTCGGTGTCGGCCTGCACCACGAGGCTGCGCGGGTCGAAGCCGGGGGCCAGGCAGAGCATGCTGATCAGGGCCGAGGTGGCCGCGCGCTGCTGCGTGCCGAAGTGCGCCGCCCGGTGCTCGGGGTCGGCCACGACGAGCAGTGGATCCTTGCCGCGCTCGAGGAGCGCCGTGCGTTCGCGGGCGATGACGGCGTCGAGCCAGGTCTCGTCGATGTGCGCCACGATCGCCCGGCGAACCCCGGCGGCGAGCTCGTTCGCGCGATTGATGTCGGCCTTGGTCACCTCGCCGCGTTCGAGCACGCCGTCGAAGAGGGGGAAGACACCGGGCTGCAGGGTGGCGAGCTGCTGCTCGACCACCTGGCGCACCACGCTGCCGCGGGATTCTTCGGTGCGACGGGCGATGGCGCGGCGGGCATCCGTTTGCCAGGCCAGCAGTTGACGCACGATGCGGCGGGAATACGCGGCGGCGGCGAGGCCGAGTGCGAGCACCTGGGTGACCGCGACGACCACGAAGACGCCCGACGGCACCCGCACCGAGCGGAACGGTTCCTGCGGCAGTGTGACCGCGGCCACGACGACGGAGGCGAGCACCGCGGTCAGCGCCAGTTCACGCCAGGGGCGGAAGGGGGCGAGGGCCACGAGCAGGAAGCCGAGGGTGATCGGGCCGAAGTCGTCTTGCACCAGGGAGTTGCTGCCCCAGCGGGCGGCCTGGTCGAGCAGGTGGGCGGCCAGGCCGAGGCTGACGATCAGCAGCAGCGACGTCTGGCGCACCGGGGACCGCGACGGTCGTACGGCCGACACGAGCGCGGCGGACGCCGCTGCGGTGGCGACGAGCGCGAGCACGGCCAGGAACGGGTGCCGGATCTCGTCAGCCTGCAGCACCGTGGTCACCACCGCGTAGCCGAACACGGCCAGGGCAATGCCGGGCACGATCGTCCAGACCGCGAGGGCGCCGAGCGGGTCGAGGCGCTGCTGGGTGAAGGCGTGCGGCTTGGTGTGAGGCGTGGGGACGGGGGTGTGGTTCTGCTGTGCGGCTGCGGCTGCGGCCGTGGCCGCGGCGCTGCCTGATGGCGAGGTTGCGTTCGTGGGTGTCACTGGGACACCCGCTCGGGGTCTGGGGTTTCTGTTTGTTCGGGCTGTTCGGTCGGCTCGGCGTGCCCGCCGGGTTCCTCGATCGCCACGGGCACGCTCAGCATGACCGAGGTGCCGGCGCCCGGCCGGGTGAGGATGCTCACCGAGCCACCCAGGCGTTCGATCCGGCGGCGCACCGCCTGGCGCAGGCCGAGACGGTCGGCGCCGGTCTCCGATTCCGTGAAGCCGCGCCCAGCATCCATGACCATAAGTGAAATGCTGCTCGGCTCGGACTCGATCACGACCTCGGCGGCGACGATGCCGGAGTGCAGGATCACGTTCACGAGGCACTGCTGCACCGCCAGGCTCAGCTCGCGGTCGCTGGCCGGGCTCAGGCGGCCGAGGGCGGCGCGGGCTCCCGTGACTTCGACCACGAGGCCACGATCGCGACTGCGCTCGATGGCGGCGTAGACCGCGCTGGTGAGCCAGGCATCCGTGCCCCCGTGCGGTTCGACGCTCAGCGCATCGGCGTCGGTGAGCCAGTCGGTGCCGCGCAGGGTCTGCAGGGTGTCACGGATGCTGCCGGCCAGGTTGGCGCTGAGCGGCCCGGGATGCGCGCGGGCGAGGGCGACGAGCTGCTGGAGGGTGGTGTCCTGACCCAGGGCGAGGGTGCGCAGGTCGAGCTCGTGGCGCAGCAGGCGGGTCTGGTCGGTCTGCATGGCCCGGTGCAGGGCGATCTGAACGGACCACTCGCGGCGCACGAAGACCGTGAGCAGCAGCACGCTGACGAGGAAGAGATAGGTCGAGATGGTGAAGACGTCCGCGCCGTAGGGCACCTCGGTTTGCGTGGCGGCGTACACCGTGACGGCTTCGGCCAGGACGAAGGCGGTGGTGCTCCAAAGCACGCCGGCGCGGGCGGAGACTCCGGCGCCGCCGATCATGACCAGGGCCAGTTTCGGCAGGGTGACGAGGAAGACGTTCGAGCTCGGGAACAGGGCGGGGATGCCGAGCACGGTAATCGTGTAGAGGTAGGTGGCGACGGTGCCGGTCACGAGGTAGGCGATCGTCAGGGCGACGGTGCGGCGCAGGGAGAGGGCGATCAGCACGGCGGCCATGAGGAGGAGGGCGACGATGGTGGCGAGGGTTTCGGTGGGTGTGGTGGCGAGCGTTGCGGCTGTTGTGGTGGTTGTGGCTGTGGCTGTGGCTGTGGCTGTGGCTGAGGTTGTGGACAAACTGAGGAGGAGGATGGCGGCGAGAGAGGCGACCAGGCAGGTCAGCGCAAACCAGTGTGCAGCCCGCGCGAGGGCATGGCTGAGGGCCCTCTTGACCAGGTGGTCCGGGAGTCCAAGCGTCATGGCAACCCTCTCTGTTCGGTTGATTCTCTCATTCCGCGAGGGCGCTTCCGCGCTGCCCCGGGTAATCCGCTTCGCCCAGATCGAATTCGACGGAGATTGTGCACAATAACGTGGCCACGGGGCCCTTTTGCGCAATCATCGTGCAAGATCTCCGTCGAATTCGTTCGGCTGGGGTCGCGCGGGGCGGCGGGGCATCCGTCGCCCGCGGTCGGGTGGCGCTGCTGCCCCGGCGGCTCTGCCCTGGCCACCCTGCGGAATGGCGGCCGTGGCCCGCACGTTTGTGCTCCTTCCGGCCCTCCGCGCCCGCTGACGTGCCTTCCCTGCCATTCCGCGCCCCTCCCTGCCATCCCCTGCGCCCGGTTGTGGCTAACTCAGGAGATCCCAGTCGCTGGCCACGGCGCGGGCACGGATCAGTGCCGAAGTCGCCGCGACTCGGCCACGACCCCGCCGGGATCTCCTGAGTTGGCCACCCGTCCCCGCCTCTTCCCACCCCCGGACACGCACAGCTCCTGCAATTTGGCCAAAATAGGCCGATTCCGGCCCGTTTCGGCCCGTTTCGACCCGTTTTGACCCGTTTTCTGAGAATCTGCAGGAGCTATGCAGAGTACGGCTCGGGTACGGACCCACGGCGAAGACGAAAAAGTACCGTGGCACCGGTGCAGGGGCCTCCCCGCACCAGTATCGGCCCTCCTGGAGCAGGAGCAGGGCGCAGCGACCGCGGTCACCGGCATCGGATGTGGCTAACTCAGGAGATCCCAGCCGGCGGCCCGACCACGGGCGCGAAGCAGTGCCAAAGTAGCCGACACTCGGCCGCGACTCGGGCGAGATCTCCTGAGTTAGCCCCACCACGGGCCGGGTGTCGAGGCTCTTGGGCGAGCCAGCGACGGGCGTGACGGATGCGGCGGCGCGGCATCCGTTCGGGGCAGCAGTGTGAGCTAACTTCGGAGAAATTCGCGACACGCCGGTTGACGCGCCCTGGGGTGACCCGGTGTTTCCGGACAGTCCTCCTGAATTCAGGATTGGATAGACAAATGGAACACGAGAAACACAAACAC
>NZ_PJJU01000030.1:0-38335 GCF_002929635.1 Cryobacterium sp. M25
GCCGCGGCCGCCGCGGCCGCCGCGGCCGCCGCGGCCGCCGCGGCATCCGCCGGCTCGTCGCTCGAGGCGACCGATGACGCGGGCGTGGTGGCCGCCGCCGGCTACCCGGTCAGCGTGATCGCCGGGGACCCGCTCGCCTTCAAGATCACAACCCTGTGGGACCTGGGCCGGGCCGAGGCCCTGCTCGGCGCGCGCGTGCCGGCCCACTCCGCGCCCCGCACCGACACCGCGCCCCGCGTGGGCACCGGGCTCGATGTGCACGCCTTCGACGACGACTCCGAACTGTGGCTCGCCGGTCTGCACTGGCCGGGGGAGCGCGGACTGTCCGGGCACAGCGATGGCGATGCCGCCGTGCACGCCATCTGCGACGCCCTGCTCTCCGCCGCCGGGTTGGGCGATATCGGTAGTGTCTTCGGCGCATCCGATCCGCGCCTCGTCGGCGCCCATGGCGACGTGTTCCTCGGCGAGACCCTGCGCCTGCTGGCGGCCGCCGGGTTCCGGGTCGGCAACGTCACGGTGCAGATCATCGGCAACCGGCCCAAACTCAACACGCGCCGGGCCGAGGCGGAGGCGCTGCTCGGATCGCTGCTGAAGGCGCCGGTCGCCGTGTCGGCGACCACGACGGATGCCCTGGGCTTCACTGGCCGCGGCGAGGGCCTCGCCGCCATCGCGACGGCGCTCATTCTCCCCGAACCCCCGGCAGACCCTGACCTAAGCTGGGAAGCGTGACCATGCGACTCTACGATTCCAGGGCCCAGGCCCTCCGCGACTTCATACCCCTCACGCCCGGCGCGGTGGGTATTTACGTTTGTGGACCCACCGTGCAGTCCTCGCCCCACATCGGCCACCTGCGCAGCGCCCTCGTCTACGACCAGCTGCGCCGCTGGCTCACCTACCGCGGCTTCGATGTCACCTTCGTGCGCAACGTCACCGACATCGACGACAAAATTCTGGCCCACGCGGTCGGGGGCACCGAGCAGTGGTGGGCGCTCGCCTACCGCTACGAGCTGGAGTTCACCGCCGGATACCAGCGGCTGGGCATCCTCGCCCCCAGCTACGAACCCAGGGCGACCGCCAGCATCCAGCAGATGCAAGACCTGATCACCCGACTGATCCAACTCGGGCACGCCTACCCGGCCGATGACGCCTCCAGCGACGTCTACTTCGACACGGCGAGCTGGCCCGACTATGGTGACCTCACCCGCCAGCGGCGCGGCGACATGGAACCGGCAGCGGATGCCGACCCGCGTGGCAAGAATGACCCACGCGACTTCGCCCTGTGGAAGGGTCGCAAAGCCGACGAACCGGAGTCCGCCTCCTGGCCGTCCCCGTGGGGAGCCGGCCGTCCCGGCTGGCACATCGAGTGCTCGGCCATGGCGTCCCGCTACCTCGGCTCCCACTTCGACATCCACGGCGGCGGGCTCGACCTGCGATTCCCGCACCATGAGAACGAGCTGGCCCAGTCCGCCGCCGCCGGCGACGGCTTCGCGAGCTACTGGGTGCACAACGGTCTCGTCAACGTGAACGGGCAGAAGATGTCCAAGTCGCTGGGCAACTCGGTCTTCGCGGCGGAGCTGCTCGACCAGGCGCGCGCCATCGTCGTGCGCTACTACCTGGGGGCGGCCCACTACCGTTCCACCATCGACTACCACGAGGGTTCCCTCGTGGAGGCCGAAGCGGCCCTCGAAAGAATCGAGAGCTTCCTCGACCGCGCCGACCGCCGCCTGGCGGACACCCGCTTCGCCGGATCCGGCGTCGAGATCGTCCCGGACGAATTCGCGTCCGCCATGGACGACGACCTGGCCGTGCCTCAGGCTCTGGCCGTGTTGCACGACACCGTGCGTACCGGCAACGCGGCGCTGGACGCCGAAAATCTGCACGCGGCCGCCGCCGCGCGTGGTCACGTGCTCGCCATGAGTGAGGTTCTCGGAATCAACCCGCTCTCACCGGGCTGGTCCGTGGCCACGGACGAACCGGCCATGATCGCACTCACCGCCCTCGTCGAGCGCCTGCTCGACGATCGCGAAATCGCAAGGCAGGGCCGCGACTATGCGGCCGCAGACCGTATCCGGGACGAGCTCGTCGCCGCCGGAATTACCATCGAAGACACCCCCTCGGGTGCCCATTGGAGTTTTGACTGATGAAGAACACAGACCGTAAGTCCCGCACCGGGGCCGTGCGCAAGGGCAGCCGGGGACCACAGGTCGGTTCCGGCGGCCAGGGACGCCAGGCGCTCGAGGGCAAGAAGCCCACGCCCAAAGCGGAAGACCGCCCCTACCACCCCGCCGGCAAACGCAAGCTCGCCCAGGACCGCTTCGTCGCGGCCGGCGGCGGCCGCAGCCGCGGTTCCGCGGGTCCCAAGAGCGCGCCGCGCAGCGCCACCACCGGCAACACCGGCGGCGGCGGAGCGTCCACCCGCCGGGCTAAGCAGATCGACGAGCATGAGGTTGTGACCGGGCGCAACTCCGTACTGGAAGCGCTGCGGGCGAAGATCCCCGCCACGGCCCTGTACATCGCCACGCGCATCGAAATGGACGAACGGGTGAAGGAGGTCCTCACCCTCGCGACGACCCGCGGCATCCCCGTCCTCGAGGTCATGCGCCCGGAGCTCGACCGCCTGGCCGGCCGGGACTCGGTGCACCAGGGTCTCGCGCTCAAGGTGCCGTCCTACGAGTACGCCCAGCCCCTCGAGCTGCTGGAACTGACGATCAGCCGCGGCCACAAGCCGCTCTTCGTCGCCCTCGACGGCATCACCGACCCCCGCAACCTCGGCGCCATCATCCGCTCGACGGTTGCGTTCGGCGGACATGGCGTGATCGTGCCGCAGCGTCGGTCCGTCGGCGTGACCGCGTCGGCGTGGAAGACGTCGGCCGGCGCCGCTGCCCGACTTCCCGTCGCCATGGCCACCAACCTGACCCAGTCGCTCAAGGCGCTCAAGGAGCGCGGCGTGCTCGTCATCGGCCTCGCCGGTGATGGCGACACCCAGCTGCCCGAGCTCGGCATCGGTTTCGCCGAGCGCCCCATCGTGATCGTGGTCGGCAGCGAGGGCAAGGGGCTGTCCCGCCTCGTCACCGAGACCTGCGACGCGATTGTGTCGATCCCGATCAGCGCCTCGACCGAATCCCTCAACGCGGGGATCGCGGCCGGCGTGACACTGTACGAGGTCTCCCGACTGCGCGCGGCTGCCAAGGCCGCCAAGGTCGCGAAGCAGGCAGCCGCCGCGACGGCGGCAGCCGCCTCCGCAGCCTCTTAACCCGACCCGCCGGGCGCCCGTCAGGCAGGCCGAACCGCGAGAAAAACCCCTTAATCCCACAATCGGCGGGCTTTTCTCACGGTTTGGCTGGGTACACGGACCCGGCGGAACGCCGGCCGGATCAGACCTTGAGGCGCCAGTCGGCCGCGTCGTCGGCGGCCGACTCGGCCGCGTCCGCCAGGGCGGCGGACTCATCGTCGGTCACGTCGATCGGGATCGTGATCTCGCCGGTGGCCGGCTCGATCACGGTGGCCTCGTCGCGGCGGTGCCGGAGCACGTTCTTGACGTAGGAGGTGACGGCTTCGGCCAACGGGATGTCCCTGGACTGGTTCTGGGCCATGAACCAGCGGTGGTCGAGCAGCTGGTGGAAGACCTCGGCCGGCTCCAGCTTGCCCTTGAGATCGCGGGGAATGGCCCGGATGACGGGTTCGAAGACGCGCACCAGCCACTCGTGCGCCAGCATCTCCTCGTCGGCCTCCGGGTCGCCGTAGGAGACCCGGTAGGAGTCGAGGTCGTTGAGCAGGCGCCGGGCCTGGTTCTCCTCGGCGTCGAGCCCGGTCAGCCGCAGCAGGCGCCGCTGGTGATGGCCGGCGTCGACGACCTTCGGCTGGATGCGCACGGTCGTACCCGTGTTGTCCGTCTTGATGGCCAGTTCCTCGATGTCGAACCCGAGGTCGTTGAGGCGTTCGACGCGTTCCGTGATGCGCCAGCGTTCGGAGCTGGAGAAGGATTCCGACCCGGTGAGCTCTTTCCAGAGCAGCCGGTAGGCGGCCACGATCCCATTGCTGACCCGGATGGGATCCAGCTCGTCGGCCGCCCGACCGCCGGCCTCGAGGTCCATGAGCTCACCGGCGATGTTGACGCGCGCGATCTCCAGGTCGTTCTCGCGCTGGCCGTTGGAGAGCCCGCCTGGATATAGCTGCCCGGTCTCGGCGTCGACCAGGTAGGCGGCGAACGCGCCGGCGTCACGGCGGAAGAGGGTGTTGGACAGCGACACATCACCCCAGAAGAGGCCGGCCATGTGCACGCGTACCAGCAGCAGGGCCAGGGCGTCGACCAGCCGGGTGGCGGTGTCGGGCCGCAGGGTCTGCGAGTAGAGCGCGCGGTAGGGGAGCGAGAACTTGAGGTGCCGGGTGACGAGCACCGAATTCAGCGGCTCGGCGTCGTCATCGGTGCGGTTCGTGATCACGGCGAGCGGCTCGACGCAGGGAATTTCCAGGCCCTGCAGGGTACGGAGCATCTCGTACTCGCGCTTGGCCATCTCGCTGGTGGTCTCCTTGATGGCGACGACACGGCCGCTCAAATGAGCGAAGCGCACAAGGTGGCGGGAGATGCCTTTGGGCAGGGCTGCGATGTTCTCGTTCGGCCAGGCATCCAGCGGGAGGTGCCAGGGAAGGTCAAGTAGGGCTGGATCGGCAGTGGCCGATGTGATGTTGAGTGAACCGCTCATCCGTCGAGTTTACCGGTGTGCTCCGCAGTCGGGGAACGACAAAACGGCCGAACGGAGCATGCTCCATCCGGCCGTTCGTTGACGAGCGGGTGCCTAGTCGGCGACTGCTCCACCGAGGCGCAGGCCGGTCTCGGCGTCGAACACGTGCATGTGGTGCGGCGTCGGGGTGAGGTAAACGGTGTCGCCGGCGGACGAGTGCGAACGACCATCGACGCGAGCGACGATATCGGTGCGCTTGCCCTCGACCGTGGAGTGGCCGTAGAGGTAACCGTCGGCGCCGAGCTCCTCGACCAGGTCGACGGCAACTTCGAGGCCCTCGCCATGCGTGGTGGACAGGTGGATGTCCTCGGGGCGAACGCCGATCGTGACCTTCTTGCCGGTGGAGCCGGCCAGGGTCTCGCGGGGCACGGGGATCGTTGCGGTGCCGAACCTGACGCCGCCGTCGACGGTGTCGGCCAGGAACAGGTTCATGGCCGGGCTGCCGATGAAGCCGGCAACGAAGACGTTGTTCGGCTTCGAATACAGGTCGCGAGGCGTGCCGACCTGCTGGAGCACGCCATCCTTGAGGACCGCGATGCGGTCGCCCATGGTGAGGGCTTCGGTCTGGTCGTGGGTCACGTAGACCGTCGTGACGCCGAGGCGGCGCTGGAGCGAAGCGATCTGGGTGCGGGTCTGCACGCGCAGCTTGGCGTCGAGGTTCGACAGAGGCTCGTCCATCAGGAAAACCTGGGGCTGACGCACGATGGCCCGGCCCATGGCGACGCGCTGACGCTGGCCACCGGAGAGCGCTTTCGGCTTGCGGCTCAGGTACGGCTCGAGGTCGAGCAGCTTGGCGGCCTCGAGAACGCGGGCGGCGCGCTCATCCTTGTTGACGCCGGCGATCTTGAGCGCGAAGCCCATGTTCTCGGCGACCGTCATGTGGGGGTACAGAGCGTAGTTCTGGAAGACCATGGCGATGTCGCGGTCTTTTGGCGGGACATCCGTCACGTTGCGCTCACCGATGAAGATGTTGCCGTCGTTGACTTCTTCGAGGCCGGCGAGCATGCGCAGGGACGTGGACTTGCCGCAGCCGGACGGGCCGACCAGCACGAGAAACTCGCCGTCGGCAACCGACAGGTCGAGCTTGTCAACGGCGGGAATCGAGGAACCCGGATATAGGCGGGTCGCCTTGTCGAACGTGACTGAAGCCATGGTTGATTACTCCTTCACCGGCAGGTACGTGCCGGACGATCCGTTGTGATGGGTTACTACGCCTGCCACGCGTCATGTGCGACAGGTCAACTTTCTTAGTATGTCATGTCGGGGGATCGCGGCGACGGCGGGAATTCTGCGGCGGAGCCCGCCCACAGGCCCCGTCTGGACGTTTCCCAGAAAGGGGACCTACTATTTGGGAGGCATTCGCAAATGGCTTGCCTCTGCACTAACTACTCGGAGCGAGCATTCATGACTATTGGCGGATCGGGCGACAGCCGTCCCTCTAAGAATCAGCGACGTGACGCGGTGCGCACCAAGGCCAAGCGGATCCGCGAGGAGCAGAAGAAGAAGGACCGCCGTTACCGGGTCGCCCTGCGCGGCGGAATCGCCGCCGCCGGCGTCGCCATTGCCGCCGTCATCGCCGTGGTCATCATCAACTCGATCCCCCCGGTCGGCCCCGGTCCGGCGAACATGGCCAGTGACGGCGTGCTGATCTCCGAGGGGATGACCCCGGTCACGACCTCCGCGCTCCAGCCCGAGGCCAAGCCGATACCGTCCAAGCCGGATGCGACCGGCACGGTCGCCGACATTCGCGTCTACGCCGACTACCTCTGCCCGTTCTGCAGCGAGTTCGAGGCCGCCAACAGTGACCAGATCAGCCAGTGGGTCACGTCGGGTGCCGCGACCGTGGAGATCCACCCGGTTTCGATCCTGACCCACAAGTCCTCCGGCACGAAATACTCGCTTCGGGCTGCGAACGCCGCCGCATGTGTGGCCAATTACGCCCCCGCAAACTTCTACGACTTCAACGCCATCCTGTTCCAGGAACAGCCCAAGGAGGGCACTGCCGGTCACGACGACGCGGCCATCAAGGGCCTCGTGAAGGATGCCGGCGTGAGCGACCGGGTGTCGCAGATCAACGCGTGCATTGACGACACGACCTTCAAATCGTGGGTCATCGCATCCACCGACCGGGCTCTGTCCGGTCCGTTGCCGAACACCGAGGTCGAGGCCATCACCGGCACACCCACCGTGCTCGTCAACGGAAAGCAGTACGTCGGCGCACTCGACGACCCGAGGGAGTTCGCGGCCTTCGTGCTACAGGCGGCCGGCGCGACCTACTCCACCTCGACGCCGACCCCCGAGCCGCCACCGGCAGGGTAGTCGCCCCGCTTCGATGGCGGCACAGCACGGGTTCGTCATTTAGGATGGTGTGTCGAGGCGTCAATCGCCTCATGCCGGCCTGGCGCAATTGGTAGCGCACCACTCTTGTAAAGTGGGGGTTACGGGTTCAAGTCCCGTGGCCGGCCCTGTTCTCTCATCGCTTCAGATCGTGGTTCTCTCGGTGACGGTTTCCCTGAGGGCGCTGAGAAAATCCGTCGGATCGATCGGCGAACGCACGCCCGGTTTTGCATCGGCCGGAATGCCCCCGACGTACAGCCAGCCGAGCAATTCTTCCGAGGCCGCGAGGCCGTGGGTTTCGTTCACCGGCTGCGTGCGGGCCAGGGTGCCGGAACGCCACATGACGCCCCAGCCCTGGGCGGCGAGGAGAAGGCTCAGCATGTGTGCGACACCGGCCGCGACGGCGTCCTGTTCCCAGACCGCCACCGTGTCGCTTTCGCGACGGCTCGCGACCACGGCGATCAGAAGTTCGGCGCGCAGCGGCTTAGCGGCGAGCCTGGCGGCTTCGGCGCCGTTCAGCCCGGCGGCCTCGACCATGGCCTCGCCCAGGCGGCGCCGGGCGTCACCGCGCAACTCGATCAGCCGCCACGGACGCAGAGCGCCATGGTCGGCGACACGGGCCGCGACAGCCACCAAAGGCAGCAGTTCCGCATGGCTCGGCGCCTGCCCGGTGACCTTGGAATGGGAGCGTCGATGATTGACCGTATCGAGGAGGTCGGACAATGCTTACTCGACCGGCTTGAAATTGAGCGAGATGGAGTTCATGCAGTACCGGTCGCCGGTGGGCGTTCCGAATCCGTCGTCGAAAACGTGGCCCAGGTGCGAGCCGCACTTCGCACAGCGCACCTCGGTGCGCACAACGCCGAGGGTGCGGTCTTCGAGGAGTTCAACGGCCTCGGGACGCACCGATTCGTAGAAGCTCGGCCAGCCGCAACCGGAGTCGAACTTCGTGCCGCTCTTGAACAGCTCGGCATTGCAAGCCCCGCAGGTGTAAATCCCGGAGCGGCCCTCATCGAGGAGCTCGCCGGCCCACGCCCGCTCGGTGGCGGCGCCGCGAAGTACGGCGTACTGCTCGGGGTTCAGCTCCGCGCGCCACTGCGCATCCGACTTCTCGACCTCGTAGTCCATGTTCCGTTCCTTCCTGCTCGACCCCGGAGAGGCCGAAATCTGTCCGTATCAACACTAAACTCGCCAGACCGCGGCGGTATTCCTCGATCAGGAGACAGGCAGGTTTTTCCACCTTGGACAGCACGGCACAACGGCCCAGCGAGTACGCAGGCATCGACAATTAGGATTGCAGAGATCGAGGGAGGTGGCACGTGGACGGAACTCCCGGTTCGTCGACTCCCGCGGAGCCTACCTCGGAGTCCTCCTCGCCGGCAGACTTGTCCGCGCGCGACCGGTTGATCCTCGCCTTCGAGCGGCAGTGGTGGAAGCATGCCGGCGCCAAGGAACAGGCGATCCGGGCCGAGTTCGGCCTCTCGGCCGCCCGGTACTATCAACTACTGGGGGTTGTGATCGACTCGCCGCTGGCCCTGGCCCACGACCCGATGCTGGTGAAACGCCTGCAGCGGATGCGCGACGCCCGGTCGCAGGCAAGGGAGCGCCGGTCGCTACAGTCCACCGATTGACTCCCTGACCTGCACCCTTCCCGTGTCTCATCACCACCACAAAGGATCTGACCAGCCTCACGATGCCGAACTCCTACGCGAAAGACCGCTTCGACCACCTCCCGCACTCCCTGGAGCGGGTGGGGGCCCACCGCGCGCCCGGCAAGAAAGGGCGCGGCTGGGTCGCAGTGTGGTGGTCTCTCGGCGCAACCGTGCTGCTGGTCGGCATCGGAGTCGTCGGCCTGGCCGTCCTGAACAACAACCTGAACTTCGAGTTGCCGGGCGCGGCGACGACTGCTGACAGCGCGGCCGAGCCGAGCGCCACTCCGAGTGACACTCCGGCGCCGGTGCCGACGCCGGCCGCGACCGTGGACCCTGACTCGACCGTGACCGTTTTGAACGGGACCGCCGGCGAGGGGATCGCCCGGTCCGTTGGCGATGTCCTCGAGGCGGAGGGCTGGACGATCGAAGAGCTGGACAACGCGAGCACGGAGGATGTGCAAACCACGACGGTTTACTACGCCGACGCGGCCCTGGAGGGAGCGGCCCGCGGAGTCGCGGAGTCACTGCCCGGCTCGGAGGTGCTGCTTTCAAGCGATTTCGCCGATTCCGCAGCGGACCTGACCGTTGTCGTCGGCGCCGACTACGAGCCGGCCGAATAGCCGTCGCCTATACGTCGGGCGCTCGCGCGTCAACCCCCTTTCGTTCTTCCGGAGCTTCCGTAAATTGAGCATTGGTCCCTCATTTTGTTTGTCCGGGCGTTCTCGCAGGAGACGTATTCCATCGGTCGAATGCAATGGACGCAATCCCTGCGCCAGGCCCGGTACGGCCAACGGGCGCGTGTCGACGAATTCACAGCAACAAGGAGTTATACATGGCGAACGGAACCGTCAAATGGTTCAACGCTGAAAAGGGTTTCGGCTTCATCACCGTCGATGGAGGTGGCCAGGACGTCTTCGTCCACTACTCGGCCATCGACATGCACGGCTACAAGGTTCTGGAAGAGGGACAGCACGTCATCTTCGAACTGGGTACAGGGGCAAAGGGGCCCCAGGCAGAAGCGGTTCGTCCGATCTGATCCAGCGGGGGATGTTCCAGCGGTCGACCGAAGAGTCGAGTCGCTCCCGGGTATGTGTGCGCGGCAGTGCAGCCGCGTTAGGGTTTGGGGCGTGACAACGAAAATAGTGGTTCAAGCGCAGCGACGAAGTGCGGCACCGAGAATTCGGTCCATCCGGATGCTCGGGGTCGTCCTTCTGCCGACCCTTCTGCTGGTCTCCGCATGCGCCAGTGACGCGCCGAAGCCGCCGACAAGCTCGACCAGCACGCCCTGGAACTCCACCTTCGAGTCGGCCGCAGACCCGGCGGTCGCCCCATTGCGTGGCACGAGTGTGCCGGCCGGGAGCCTCCAGAACCCTGCCCTCTCGGTGAAGATCGACAACCACGAAGCGGCCAGGCCGCAGCTCTCTCTCGAGCGCGCCGACATCGTCTTCGAAGAACTGGTCGAGGGCGGGCTGACCCGTTATGTCGCGGTCTGGCATTCCGACGTGCCCGAACTCGTCGGGCCGGTGCGATCGATCCGACCCATGGACCCGGACATCATCGCGCCCTTCGGCGGGATCGCGGCTTATTCCGGCGGCCAACAGAAATTCATCGACCTGATGGACGCGACGGATGTCGTCAGCGCCGCCTTCGATACCGACGACACCGGCCTCTTCGCGCGTTCGGATGACCGGGAAGCCCCGCACAACGTCATCCTCCAGGCCTCAGCGCTCGTCGCGCGGAACGCCACCGTGCCGCCGCCGAACCAGCAATTTGCCTACTCCGCGACCGTGCAGGGATCGTCCGCGGCCGTCGACGGCGCGCCCGTCGCGGCGATCAACTCCACCTTCTCCACCGCCCGTTGGCCCGGCTGGACGTGGGATGCGGCCGGTGCTGCCTACCTGCGCTCGCAGGAGGGCGCACCTGACCTCGACGCCACCGGTGCGCAGCTGCGGGCGACCAACGTCCTGGTCCTGCGGGTCGCGATCGACGGCACCTACGGAGATGTTCCCACGACGACAATGATCGGTTCGGGGGAAGCCTGGGTCTCGGCCGGCGGCAAGTCCGTGCATGCGGTCTGGTCCAAGGCCGACCAGACCGCCCCCATCCGTCTCGTCGATGACTTCGGCGTGACGATTCGTCTCGCCGCCGGTAACACCTGGATCGAGCTGGTGCCGTCGGACCGAGGCACGGTTGTGCTGGTGCCGTAGCCGCGGCTGCGGCACCTTGCCGTTCACTTGCACTCTCGACCCCAGAGTGCCAGAATCAACTTGGCACTCTCTCTGTTTGAGTGCCAACCCATCACCGTTTTGGTAACGTCCGGGAGGGACGAGAAACACATATGGCAAAGATCATTGCTTTCAACGAAGAGGCCCGTCGCGGCCTTGAGCGTGGCCTGAACATCCTCGCTGACACTGTCAAGGTCACCCTCGGCCCGCGCGGACGTAACGTGGTGCTGGAAAAGAAGTGGGGCGCTCCCACGATCACCAACGATGGCGTGTCCATCGCCAAGGAGATCGAACTCGACGACCCGTACGAGAAGATCGGTGCCGAGCTCGTCAAGGAGGTCGCCAAGAAGACCGATGACGTCGCGGGCGACGGAACCACCACCGCCACCGTCCTGGCTCAGGCGCTCGTTCGTGAAGGCCTGCGCAACGTCGCGGCCGGAGCAGACCCGATCAGCCTCAAGCGTGGCATCGAGAAGGCCACGGCCGCCGTGATCGCTGAGCTCATCGCCAACGCCAAAGAGGTCGAGACCAAGGAAGAGATCGCGGCCACCGCTTCCATCTCCGCCGGTGACGCCGAAATCGGCGCCATCATCGCCGAGGCCATCGACAAGGTCGGCAAGGAGGGTGTTGTCACCGTCGAGGAGTCGAACACTCTCGGCACCGAGCTCGAGCTCACCGAGGGCATGCGCTTCGACAAGGGCTTCCTGTCCGCCTACTTCGTGACCGACCCCGACCGTCAGGAAGCGGTCTTCGAAGACCCCTACATCCTGATCGTCAACTCCAAGGTCTCCAACATCAAGGACTTGCTCCCCATCGTGGACAAGGTCATCCAGACCGGCAAGCAGCTCCTCATCATCGCCGAGGACGTCGACGGCGAGGCCTTGGCCACGCTCGTGGTGAACAAGATCCGCGGAATCTTCAAGTCGGTCGCCGTCAAGGCTCCCGGCTTCGGTGACCGTCGCAAGGCCCAGCTGCAGGACATCGCCATCCTCACCGGTGGACAGGTCATCAGCGAAGAGGTCGGTCTCAAGCTCGAGAACGTCACGCTTGACCTCCTCGGCAACGCGCGCAAGATCGTCATCACCAAGGACGAGACCACCATCGTCGAAGGCGCCGGAGACCCCGAAGCCATCGCCGGACGTGTCCAGCAGATCCGCAGCGAGATCGAAAACACCGACAGCGACTACGACCGCGAGAAGCTCCAGGAGCGTCTCGCCAAGCTCGCCGGCGGAGTCGCAGTCATCAAGGCCGGCGCCGCGACGGAGGTTGAGCTCAAGGAGCGCAAGCACCGCATCGAGGATGCCGTCCGCAACGCGAAGGCTGCCGTCGAAGAGGGCATCGTCGCCGGTGGTGGCGTTGCGCTGATCCAGGCCGGCAAGACCGCGTTCGAGAAGCTCGAGCTGGTCGGCGACGAGGCAACGGGAGCGAACATCGTCAAGGTTGCCATCGACGCTCCACTCAAGCAGATCGCCCTCAACGCCGGCATGGAGCCGGGCGTTGTCGCCGACAAGGTGCGCAACCTGCCGATCGGTTGGGGCCTCAACGCCGCGACCGGTGAGTACGTCGACATGCTCGCCGCCGGAATCAATGACCCGGTGAAGGTCACCCGTTCCGCGCTGCTGAACGCAGCGTCGATCGCCGGACTGTTCCTCACCACCGAGGCCGTAGTCGCCGACAAGCCGGAGAAGAACGCTGCTCCGGCCGGCGACCAGGGCGGCGGAATGGACTTCTAAGTCCACACCGCTTCACCGCTTCACAACACAGGGCGCCTCCGCCGGGAGGCGCCCTGTGTCGTTAATGCAGGCCTCGCTAAAACAGGCGTCGTTAATGCAGGCGTCGCTAAAACAGGCGTCGCTAAAACAGGCGTCGCCAATGCGCAGGCGGTCGCGGCTAACGCAGGAAGAGGCGCGCGTTGGCCTGCTCGATCTCGGCGTACTGCTGGCCGGCTTGGTTCAGGGCCAGATTCAATCCCTCCGCGCTCTGGGCCACCTGCTGTTGGGTGGCACGCCAGTCCGAGACCGCCGCCTGGAACGCGGTGGCGGCCTGGCCCGTCCACGAGCCCTCCAGCGCGGTCAGCTGGGCGATGAGCCCGGTGACCTCGCCCTGGATGCGCCCGATCGTGGCGCGCGCCACGGAGGTGGTGTGGAGCACTGCTTCGCTGTCGACCTGATAGCGGGTCATGGGGGTCCTTTCGGCAGGGGAAGATACCGATCAGACTACGGAGCCGCCTGCAGCCGTTCCCGTTGGCTGCCGTTGTGCCATGGCAAATCATCCTCCCGGACCGCGGGGGAGGAACCGCGGGGGGTTTGACGCCGCGGCACGCGGCTACGACGTGATGACGGGGGCGACGCGCTGGGGCGCGCTCGGAGAACAGGCCAGTGGGAACCAGACCCGGAACGTTGCGCCGCCGCCGGGGGTGTCCACGACCTGGACGGTGCCGTTGTGGCTGGCGACGATCGAGGCGACGATCGCCAGGCCGAGCCCGCTGCCGCCGGTCTCCCGTGCACGGGAGGTGTCCGCACGCCAGAAGCGCTGGAAGATTTTCTCCCTGATCTGCGGTGGGATACCCTCACCATGGTCGATGACGGCGATGGAGGCGCGCTGGTTTCGGCGGTCGACTGCGACCTCGAGCTCGACCGGGCTGTCCGTCGGGCTGAAGCGTAGCGCGTTGCCCATCAGGTTCGTGATGACCTGGCGGATCTTGTTCTCCTCGGCCATCACCACGGCCTGCACGGTGCCGGGCTCGGTCACCGGAGTCTGTTCCGGAGCCGGCAGCGCAACATCCGCTTTGCGCGGTTTGCGGGTGCGCAGCCGCGCCAGGGTTGCCCCGGCGAAAGAGACGGATCCGCCCGCCGGGTGGTTCGGCTCGTCGGGCTTCGAACCTGGTGCGGCAGCGGAGGGGACTTCTCCCGTTGAGTGAGCGAGGTCGATGGCGGGGCGTTCGGTGCTGTCCTCGATCTCGGTGGGGATCGGCGTGACGACGGTGATGGTGCGACCGGGGGAGGAGGCCATGGCGTCGAGGGCCGCGTCACGGGCGAGCGGCATCAGGTCGACCGGCGCGAGGGCAAGCGGCTTTGTCTCGTCGAGCCGGGCCAGCTCGAGCAGGTCTTCGACGAGGCCGCCCATGCGGATCGCTTCTTTCTCGATGCGCTCCATGGCCTGTGCGATTTCTTCCGGGGTCTGCAGGGCACCCATTCGGTAGAGCTCGGCGTAGCCGCGCACCGAGACGAGGGGAGTGCGCAACTCGTGGCTGGCGTCGCCGACGAAGCGGCGCATCTGGTCGATGGTGCGGGCGCGGTCCTTGAAGAGGCGGTCGATGCGGCTCAGCATGGTGTTGAGCGATCGGTTGAGGCGACCGACCTCGGTGTTGGGCGTGGCGCCGCCGAGCCGCTGGCTGAAGTCGCCATCGGCGATGGCCGCGGCCGTGCGCTCCACCTCTCGCAGCGGTGCAAAGGTGGTGGTCACCAGGAGCCGGGTGAGCAGGGCGCCCACCAGCACGACCCCGAGCCCGAACCCCAGGAAAATGGTGAGGTAGGTGGCCATGGTGTTCTCGGTCGGCCTCAACGAGACCGCCATGACCAGCGTGCCCAAGGTTCCCTGCGGCGAGATCACGAGCGGCACGGCGACGGCCAAGAACTCGGTGTCGTGTGCCGAGTCCACCAGAGTCATCGTCTTGCCGTCGAGCTCCATCACGGTCTGCAGGTCGAGCGGTGCGGTCAGGATAGGCAGCTCACTGCGCGGGACATCCCGCCAGGTGTGGTCCTTGAGGCTGCCGTGCTCGTCATACAGGGCGACGTAGTAGTCCGAAGAGACCACGGCTGTGGTGCCCTGGCCGAGAGCCGCCGCCGAATAGCTGTTCGAGGCGGACTGGGCGTCGATCTGCAGCTGCGAATCGACCTGCTGGATCACGTATTGGCGAAGCATGGCCATCGTGCCGATGCCGGAGACGAGCAGGCCGAGCGTCAGCATCAGGACCGTGACGCCCGTGATTTTGGAACGCAGGGAAATGCGGCTCCACCGCTCCATAAGTGACTGATGCATAGGAGCCCAGTGTATGAGCGCAGCCTGTGACTACGCCTTGGCGGCTTTGAGCATGTAACCGAAGCCGCGCTTGGTCTGGATGAGGGGTTCGGTCGAGTGCGCGTCCACCTTGCGGCGGAGGTAAGAAATGTAGGACTCGACGATGCCGGCGTCACCGTTGAAGTCGTACTCCCACACATGGTCCAGGATCTGAGCCTTCGACAGGACCCGGTTCGGGTTCAGCATGAGGTAGCGCAGAAGCTTGAACTCGGTCGGACTGAGTTCGATGGGGGCGTCGCCGACCAGGACCTCGTGGGTGTCCTGGTCCATGGTGAGTTCGCCGGCGCGGATGACCGCGTCTTCGTCGGCGTGCATGGTCCGGCGCAGGATGGCCTTGATCCGGGCCACAATCTCATCGAGGCTGAACGGCTTGGTGACGTAGTCGTCGCCGCCGACCGTCAGACCGGTGATCTTGTCTTCGGTGTCGTCCTTCGCCGTGAGGAAGAGGATCGGGGCCGTGTAGCCGGCGGTCCGCAGGCGCTTGGTCACTCCGAAACCGTTCATGTCCGGCAGCATAACGTCAAGGATGATGAGGTCGGGTTCTTCCTCGAGGACGGCGGAGATCGCCTGCGCGCCGTTTCCGACGGCTCGCACGGCGAATCCGGCGAAGCGCAGGCTGGTGGTGAGAAGATCCCGGATATTGGGTTCGTCGTCGACAATAAGGATGCGTGGGCCGTCAGTCATGAGATCAGTATCTGCGCGTTAGCTGAAGGTTTACTGAAAATGCCCAGTATGCGCGCTGGCGAGTAGATTGGTGAGCAAACCAGACTGCCGCGGCGTGGGGAGACCAGAATGACTGTTCCGACTTTTGCGATTGTGGGGGCCGGCTTGGCCGGGGCCAGAGCGGCCGAGGCCATCCGTTCCGAGGGGTTCGACGGGAGCATCGTGTTGCTGGCCGAGGAGACCGAGTACCCCTACGTGCGGCCGCCCCTCTCCAAGGACTACCTGGCCGGGCGGGCCGCCCGGGACACGATCGACGTGCACCCGGCACCGTGGTACGACGAGCGGGGCATCGACGTGCGGCTGGGTGCCCGGGTGACCGGGCTGGCGCTCGACACCCACGAGCTGACCCTGCGGGAGGGCAAATCGGTGCGCTACGACAGGTTGCTCCTCGCGACGGGGGCGTCGTCACGGCGCTTTCCCGGCCCGGGCGCAGACCTGGCCGGGGTGCACCATCTGCGCACGGTCGGCGAGTCGCAGGCGCTGCGAGCCGAGCTGGAGCCGGGAAACCGCCGGGTCGTGATCGTCGGGGCCGGCTGGATCGGTCTCGAAGTCGCCGCGGCCGCCCGCGGTTACGGCAACACCGTCACGGTGCTCGGGCGGGACGGCGTGCCGCTGGCCCCGGTGATCGGCGACGAGGTCGGGTCGGTGTTCGCGGAGCTGCACCGCGTGAACGGGGTGGATCTGCGGATGGAAACGCACGCCGACCGACTGATCGGGACGCAGGGGAGGGTCACCGGAGTGGGACTCCCCGGCGGCGAGGTCGTTTCGGCCGATGTCGTCGTCATCGGCATCGGCGCGGTGCCGAACACGGATCTGGCCCGGGACGCGGGCCTGGCCGTCGACGACGGCATCGTCGTCGACGCGGCGTTCCGGTCCATTGACCCGGACGTCTACGCGGTGGGTGACGTCGCCACGGTCTTCCACCCGGTGCTGCGGCACCATCTGCGCGTCGAGCATTGGGACAACGCCGAGCGGGCCGGCGCAGCGGCCGGCCGCTCGATGCTTGACCAGGCGGTCAGCTACGACGCGATCCCGTACTTCTACACCGACCAGTTCGACCTCGGGATGGAGTACTCGGGGTACGGCGCACTTGCCCGGGATGCGGAGGTCGTGTTTCGCGGTGACCCGGCGAGGCGGGAATTCATCGCGTTCTGGGTGTTGGGCGGCAGGGTCGTCGCCGGCATGAACGTCAACGTGTGGGACGTCAACGAGACGGTGCAGCGCTTCATCCGGACGGAGGTGCGGGTCGACACGACCCGGCTCGCGGATGAGAACATTGAGCTGGACGAACTTCTCGCCGGAGCACCCGACTGAAGGACCTGACATGGACAACGCGACCACTCGACCTGGCCCTGCGCTGCCCGACCTGATCCATCCACGGCGACTGATCGGGGAGAGACTGTTCGATTTTTCCCGTGAGGTGGCCGTGATGGCCATCGTCAACCGCACGCCGGATTCCTTCTACGACAAGGGGGCGACCTTCGCTCTTGACGAGGCCGTCACGGCCGCCCGGCGCGCCATCCTGGACGGCGCCGACTGGGTCGACATCGGCGGGGCGAGATTCGCGCCCGGCCCGTCCATTCCGATTGAGGAGGAGATCGACCGGGTCGTCCCGGTGGTCGAGGCCCTGCGCGGCTCGGGCGTCGTCATCTCCGTCGACACCTTTCATCCCGCCGTGGCGCGCGCCAGCCTGGCCGCCGGCGCCCACGTGATCAACGACACCACCGGGGTGCACGACCCGGCCATGGCTGACGTCGTCGCGGACAGCGACGCGACGCTGGTGATCACCCACAGCCTCGCGCCGCCGCGCACACCGTGGCCGGGGCCCACCTACGGCGACGTGGTGCACGAGGTCGCAGCCTTCTTGGATGAACGGATCGAGCTGGCCCGGAGTCGCGGCGTCCCGGCATCCCGCATCATCGTCGACCCCGGGCACGACCTGAACAAGAACACCTACCACTCGCTCGAGCTGACCCGGAGGCTCGGCGAGATCACCGCGCTCGGCTACCCCACTCTGGTCGCAGTCTCGAACAAGGACTTCATCGGGGAGACGCTGAACCGTGAGCGGGGCGACCGGATCGCGGGATCGCTCGCCGCCGCCGTCTACAGCATCCTGCAGGGCGCCCGGATCGTGCGGATGCACAACGTCGTCGCCGCGGTCGACGCCGTGCGGATGACCGAGGCGATCCTGGGCTTCCGCGAACCGGCGTACGTGCGCCACAACCTGGCCTGATGCTGCTGGATCGTGACGAGCTGATCATCCGTTACCGGGTGCCTGACCGCACTCTGCCGCACCTGCGAGTAAATTTCATCGCCAGCCTCGACGGCGCCGCCACCCGGGAGGGCGTGAGCGGCGGGCTCGGGAACGCCGACGACAGGCTCGTTTTCGATACCCTTCGGATGCTCGCCGACGTGATCGTGGTCGGTGCGGGCACGGTGCGCGCCGAGGGGTACGTCGGCATCCGTCAGGGCCCCGCAGATGCCGCGTGGCGGGTCCGGCACGGACTTCCGGCGCAGCTGCCCGTCGCCATCGTGTCCTCACGGCTGGACCTCGAGCCGAGCCACTCGCTGTTCGCGGACGCCGCCGTGCGACCGCTGGTCGTGACGCACGCAGCGTCACCGCTGCGGCGACGCGCGGAGCTCGCAGAGGTGGCGGACGTGCTGGTCTGCGGGGAGGACGTCGTGGACCCGCGGCTGATGCGGGCGGAGCTGGCTCGGCGCGGTCTGGCGCAGATGCTCTGCGAGGGTGGGCCGAACCTGTTCGGTGCGCTGATCGAGGCCGACTGCGTCGACGAGCTGTGCCTCACCGTCAGCCCCGTGCTCGAGGGCGGCCCGGCCGGACGGATCTCCGCCGGTGCCGCCGCCATCACCCGGGAGATGTCCCTGCTGCACGTGCTGACCGCCGGGGACATGCTGTTCCTGCGCTATGCCCGCCGGAAGGCTTCCTTTCCGACCGCCTGACCGGCCGTTTCACCGCCGGTCAGACGGAGACGACCTGCGCGTCCAGATTCTGCGAGTCAAGGATCGTGTAGCTGTAGCCCTGCTCGGCGAGGAAGCGCTGGCGGTTCTGGGCGAAGTCCTGGTCGACGGTGTCGCGGGCCACCAGCGTGTAGAAGTTCGCGGACAGACCGGACTCCTTCGGCCGCAGAAGCCGGCCGAGGCGCTGCGCCTCCTCCTGGCGTGAGCCGAAGGAACCCGAGACCTGGATGGCGACGGTGGCCTCCGGCAGGTCGACCGAGAAATTCGCGACCTTTGACACCACGAGCAGTTTCTCCTCGCCGACTCGGAAGGCCTGGTAGAGGCGCTCGCGCTCGTCGACAGGGGTCGCACCGGTGAGCTTGGGGGCATTCAGGGCCTCGGCGAGCTCGTCGATCTGGTCGAGGTACTGTCCGATCACGAGGATGCGTTCTCCGGGGTGCTTGGCCACCAGGCGCTTGACGACGTCGAGCTTCGCGGGTGCGGTCGCGGCCATCCGGTAGCGCTCGTCGTCGGCGGCGGCGGCATAGCTGAGTCGCTCGGACTGGGGCAGGTCGATGCGCACCTCGAAGCAGGAGGCTGGGGAGATGAAGCCCTGGGCCTCGATCTCCTTCCAGGGCGCGTCGAACCGCTTCGGGCCGATCAGGCTGAATACGTCGCCCTCGCGGCCGTCCTCGCGCACCAGGGTGGCGGTGAGGCCGAGGCGGCGGCGGGCCTGCAACTCCGCGGTCAGCTTGAACACGGGGGCCGGCAGCAGGTGCACCTCGTCGTAGATGACGAGGCCCCAGTCCATGGCGTCGAGTAGCTCGAGGTGCGCGTATTCGCCCTTCCGTTTGGCGGTGAGGATCTGGTAGGTCGCGATAGTGACCGGCCTGACCTCCTTGACCTGCCCGGAGTACTCGCCGATCTCGTCGGCGGTGAGGGTCGTGCGCTTGAGCAGTTCGTCGCGCCACTGACGGGCGGAGACCGTGTTGGTGACGAGGATGAGCGTGTTGGTCTTGGCGGTGGCCATGGCCCCGGCGCCGACCAGCGTCTTTCCGGCCCCGCAGGGCAGCACGACCACGCCGGAGCCGCCGTCGAAGAAGCTGGAGACGGCCTTGTTCTGGTAGTCCCGGAGCGCCCAACCGTCTTCCAAAAGACCGATCGGATGCGGCGTTCCCGGCGTGTAGCCGGCGAGGTCCTCGGCCGGCCAGCCCAGTTTCACCAGTTCCTGTTTGAGCTGGCCGCGCGCCCACGGCTCGACCAGGAACGAGTCCGGCGACGGATGCCCGATCAGGAGGGGCGCGATGCGCCGGGCCCCGGCGATCTCGGTGAGCACGGCCTGGTCGTTGCTCTGCAGGATGAGCTGACCCTCGGTGTCACGTTCGATGATGAGCCGGCCATACCGGCCGACCGTCTCGGTGATGTCCACGCTGACGGTCTGCGGGATGGCGAACTTCGAGTACTTTTCGAGCGTGGCCAGCATGTTAGAGGCGTCGTGCCCCGCGGCGCGGGCATTCCACAGCCCCAGCCGGGTGATGCGGTAGGTGTGGATGTGCTCGGGGGCACGCTCCAACTCGGCGAACACGGCCAGGTCGTGGCGCGCATCCTCGGCGAGAGGGTGGGCGACTTCGAGCAAAACCGTACGGTCACTTTGGACGATCAGAGGGCCATCAGACATAGCCGTTAATCCTACGCCCGGTCAGCGTGAAGGCCCGCACCTACGGCGCCGGCGTGATGCTGATGATGCTGGACAGAGGCAGCGTGCGTTCGATGTCGGCGCGACGGTCCCGGGCCCGGAAGCGCCCGCCGCCCACACTGGCCGGCTCGAGCAGATAGTCGACCACCACACCGCCGGGCATGGCGATGCTGACGACGACGGTCTGCTTCGCCTTGATTGCCAAGTCGAGCTGGCGGGCGAGCCAGGCATCCGCTGCCTGGCCCTCGCCGCCATCGGCGGCACGCAGCCTATCGACCAGGGCGACGGCCGGATCCGGGGCGTCCACCGGCACGACCCGAGCGAGCTGGTGGCGGCGCAGGTGCACGATCTCATGGGTGGCGTCCTCCGCGGCGACGGGGTAGCGCGCATCGCTGAGCGCCCAGAAGACCACGTCGGAGGGGAACCGGCTGGTCAGTCGGCTGCCCTCGGCAGGCACAAGGCCGAGGGAGGCGAGCGTCTGGTCCACGGCGATGGTGCTCAGCAGGGCCGCGTCGTCGGACTGGACATAGGCCTGGGCCGGGGACTCCATCGGGTCCGTCGGGCCGACGCGCACGCGCCCGTAGCGGGCGGCGGATTCCCGGATCAGGTAGTCGACGGGCTGTGGGATGCCGGTCAGGGAGACCGTGCGCAGGAAATCGAGCAGTGACTCCGCGCTTTCGCCGGCCGCCAGGGCGCGGTTCACGGAGTTGGCGGTGATGCGGTAGCTCAGGGCGAGTTCCCGGCTCTCCACGTCGGCGAGCCCGCGCAGGCGGCTGTCGATCGAGGGGGCGAGCGGTCCGGGGGACACGATCGACAGGTCGTTCTGCAGGTACACCGCGCCGCCGGTCGCCGGCAACGCGGCCGCCATGGTGGCGACGGCCGCCTCGAGGTCACCGGCCAGCACCGAAGCACCGGCCGGGCTGGTGGTCTGGTGGGCGGTGATGCCGATCAGTTCGGCGTCCTCGGCGAACTCGGTGACCCGGTCGTCCATCCACTGGCCGCCGGCCGGGTAGAGCCAGGCCACGAAGCCGCGCAGCACGTCGCCCCAGGACACGCCGGGCCGGCGGGCGAGTATCCCGCGCACATCCGGCGGCAGGGCCGCATGCCAGGCGTCGGCCAGGGTCGCCCAGCGGCGGGCGGTGCTCTCGAGCAGCCAGGCCTCGCCGGCTTCGGTTTCATTCCAGTAGCCGTCGGAATGGGCGATGAGTTCGGCTCGGGCCGCGGTCGCGACGAAGGAGGGCACGAATTCGAGTTCGACCCCCATCACGGCGGCCAGACGCTTGGTGTCGGGCAGGCCGAGCCCGCCCCGGCTGAGCTCCCTGGCCGGCTCGCGGGCGAGCTCAGTGACCAGTTCGGCGATGGAGGACACCGCGGCGAAGGCACGCTCCGCCGCGAGACGGTCTGTGAAGCGGGTATCGGTGGTGTCGACACTGGCCAGCGCCGCGGGTGCGGGCGTCGAAGCCAGCTCGAGCGCGGTCGGCAGGCCCAGGTCCGGCCAGGTCAGCAGTCGCGCGGCCACCGCCGGGTAGGGACTGAACCGCCCGTCGGTCAGGCGCGCGAGCATGAGGGAGTCCAGTTCGGCGGCACGGCCGGCGACCTCGGCCACGTCGACGGGCGAACCTGCCAGTTCGGACAGGCGCTCGGCGAGGTCGAACAGCGAGGGCGCGGCAGCCGTGCCGACCTCCGTTCCCTGGCTGAGCTCACCGGCGACGGCGAGAACGGCGAGGGTGGCCCGATCGAGCCGTGCCAGCACCCGTTGGATTGCGGTTGGTTCGAGGAGAGCCTCGGCCAGGTCGAAGAAATCACGGATGCCCGTGGCCGAGACCATGCGGATGTCGATCGTGCGACGCAACGTTGCGTCATCCAGCGCCCGAAGGCGCGAAGCGAGTGTGAGCATTGCTACTCCTTATTCTGTCGTGCCTCACGAGCGCGACGCATGCCGGACATCACCATGAGGACGATGATCAGCACGAATCCGAGAGGCAATCCAAACAGCGGCAAAGCAAGCACCGCCGGCCAGACCCCCTGGCCGAAACCGTTGTCCGCCCCGGCCCCGGCCGCTGTGCCGAGGATGACGGCAAGGAACGCGAGGATGGACAGACCCACCACACCCGCAACCATGTAAGCAAGGATGCGTTCGAGCCGGCTCGCGGCGGGTGGAGTTTGATTGGTCACAGACTCAAGGATACGGGGCGGGAACCGGTCCGACCGAATAGGCTGGGGGTGGTTGGCGCGCAATCCGCGCGCCCGGAATTCAGCGAGGTCCAGATGCCCACCGGCAAGGTCAAGTTCTACGACGAGGAGAAAGGTTTCGGCTTCATCACCTCTGATGACGGCCACGAGGTCTTTCTCCACGCTTCTGCACTGCCCGCCGGAGTCACGGTCAAGGCAGGAACGAAGCTCGAATTCGGCATCGCCGACGGCAAGCGGGGCGCTCAGGCGCTGTCCGTTCGCGTTCTCGAGGCACCGCCGAGCCTGGTCAAACTCAGCCGCAAGCCGGCTGACGACATGGCCGTCATCGTCGAGGACCTGGTGAAACTCCTCGACGGCATCGGAGCGAGCCTGCGTCGCGGCCGCTACCCCGACAAAACCCACAGCCACAAGATCGCGGCCATGCTGCGCAAGGTCGCGGAGGAACTCGATGCCTGAGGCCGCTGCCGACGAGCGCCTGCTGTCCGCGGTCGACCAGGCGCGCACCGCGCTGCTGGAGATCACGCCGGCCGACAGCATCGGCGAACCCCTCGGCCACCTCGTCGAAGGCGAGCATGTGCTCTCGCTGCTGTTCGACTGCAACCTGTCCGGCTACCCGGGCTGGCGTTGGACGGTCACCCTCGCCCGGGTGGACAAGAGCTCCGAGCCGTCGGTTTTGGAAGCCGAGCTCACGCCGGGCGACGACGCCCTGATCGCGCCGGAGTGGGTGCCGTGGTCTGACCGCCTGGCCGACTACCGCACGGCCCAGGAACTGGCTGCGGCCGTGGCCGACGCCGAGGCGTTGGGCGATGATGGCGAATCGGACGACGACGACGAATCTGACGATGACGGCGATGACGGCGATGACGGCGACGAGTCAGACGACGACGAAGACCGCGGCGAAGATGTGCTTGACGGGATCGACTTCGGTGAGGCCCTAACGGCGCCGGAACCGTACCCAGGCAATCCCGAGCAGGCCGAGGCCGAGGCCGATGAGGGCAGCCCAGAGCCACCAGCCCACTCCGGCGGCGGCGAGTTCGTCCCGGAAGACGAGCGCGAGCGCGAGCGCCACTAGCCAGCCGGCGGAGCCCGCAAGGAAAGCCTTGCGGGAATCCGTTCGAGCCGGCAGCGGGTCTGGCCGACGCTCACTGTCTCTCAGCCAGAGCCGCATGTCGAGGCCTACTTGCCCAGGTTCTGCACCACGAACTCGATCGAGCGGACGAGCTGGCGCACGTCTCCGGGCTCGATCGCGGTGAAGGTGGAAACCCGCAACTGGTTGCGGCCGAGCTTGCGGTAGGGCTCGGTGTCGGAGATCCCGTTGGCGCGCAGGGTCTTGGCGATGGCGGCGGCATCGATCGCGTCGTCGAAGTCGATCGTCGCGACCACCTGTGACCGGTGCTCCGGGTCGGTGACATACGGCGTCGCGAACGGCACGCTCTCGGCCCAGTCGTAGAGAACGGATGACGATTCGAGGGTGCGCGCGGACGCCCACGCCAGGCCGCCGCATCCGTTGATCCAGTCGAGCTGGTTCTCGATCAAAAGAAGCGTGGCCACGGCCGGAGTGTTCAGAGTCTGGTTGAGGCGCGAGTTGTCGATCGCGTTCTTCAGGCTGAGGAACTCGGGAATGTAGCGCCCGCTCGCGGCGATCTGCTCGACGCGCTCGATCGCGGCGGGGGAGAAGAGCGCCATCCACAGGCCTCCGTCGGAGGCGAGGTTCTTCTGCGGCGCGAAGTAGTAGACATCCGCCTGGTCGGCCTCGTAGTCGATACCGGCCGCCGCGCTGGTGGCGTCGATCACCGTCAGGGCGTTGGGGTCGGCAACTACGCGGGTGACCGGAGCCATGACGCCGGTCGAGGTCTCGTTCTGGGGCCAGGCGTAGACGTCGACACCCTCGGTCACGACGAACTCGCTGCGCGATCCGGCCGGGGCCTTGACCACGTCGGGCGCTTCGAGGAACGGAGCGGCCGCGGCCGCGGCGAACTTGCCGCCGAACTCGCCGAAGACGAGGTTCTGGCTGCGGCGGAGAATAAGGGAGAACGCGGCGGCGTCCCAGAACGCGGTGGACCCGCCGTTGCCGATAATGACTTCATAACCGGCAGGGGCGCGAAGGAGGTCCGCGAGGCCGGTGCGCACGCGACCGACCAAGTTCTTGACGGGTGCCTGGCGATGGGAGGTGCCCATCACGCTCGCGCTGAACTCTAAAAGATGTTCGAGTTGTCCTTTTCGAACTTTCGACGGGCCGCAGCCAAATCGTCCATCATCGGGCAGAAGTTCCGTGGGAATTATCAGGTTCGACATAGGGCGATTCTAACGGCCGCTCTCGCGGCGATAAGGTTGGGCAGTACGTACCGAGCCGAGAGGAACGCTGGGCATGACGGATCTCATCGACACCACCGAAATGTACCTCCGCACGATTCTCGATCTCGAAGAGGAGCACATCGTTCCCCTCCGAGCACGCATCTCGGAACGCCTCGGGCACTCCGGGCCGACCGTGTCGCAGACCGTGGCCCGGATGGAACGGGATGGCCTCGTAGTCGTCTCCGGCGACCGGCACCTTGAGCTCACCGTCGACGGGCGCAGCAAGGCCGTGCATGTGATGCGCAAACATCGGCTTGCGGAACGCCTGCTCAGCGACGTAATCGGGCTCGAATGGGAATTCGTCCACGACGAAGCATGCCGCTGGGAGCATGTGATGAGTGAGCGGGTGGAGCGCAAAATCCTGGAGATGCTCGATCACCCGACCGAGTCTCCGTATGGCAACCCCATCCCCGGCCTCGATGAGCTGGGCGATTCGCCGGCCGTCGCGTTCATGGCCGGGGTGACGAGCCTCGTCGACCTGGTCACCGGATCTGCCGGTCCGGTCACCGCCGTGGTGCGCCGTCTGGGCGAACCCGTTCAGGTCGACCCCGAGCTCCTGGCCCAGCTGAAAAACTTCGGTGTGCTCCCCGGGGCCACGGGGGTTTTCTCCGCCGTGGGCTCCTATGTGCTCGTGCAGGTGCATGGGTTCGAGGACGGACTGGAACTGCCCAACGAGGTCGCCGGCCACATCTTCGTCGCCACGCCGGCAGCGGTCGCCTAGCCATTCGGCGGTCACCGCCTGCCCCGTCGCCGTTGAGCCCTCTCCCCACAATTTTGTTATCAATATGTTAGAAAAAGTAGCCTGCGGCGTGACAAACGGATGTGCGTCAGTTAGCTTGGAGTCGTCCACAGTCCAGATTCCGGTCGACGGACACGGATCAAGACGCCTTTCTTTCCCGTCTCTTGATTCGTTCCTCACACACGCGACGAGCGCAGTGGACGGGGCAACTACCTAGTGTTGTCGAGGCGCCGGAGGTAAACACTTTGGCCGCATTAGGTAAGAAGATTTTCCGTCGAGCCCCGAACTCGATAGCCACCACCGGATCCATCACCCTCGCTCCCATCACCCGCGCTTCTATCACCAACGACAACGAACACGCGGAGCTCAGCCACTATCGGGCCGCCGGCCCCCGTTCCGGCCCGCGGTCACGCCGCCGGGGCGCCGTGGCGAACATCGTGTTCATGACTCTCGCCGGCGGCCTCGTCGCGACCATGGCCATCCCGGCCTATGCGTTCGCGCCGACCGAAGAGGAGTACGCGTCAACGGCCTCGGCCGAGTTGACCGAATCGGGTGCGCAGTCCGTGGCGGTCGCCGCCGCGGCCGATACCGTGAGCGTCGCGCGCGACGGGTTCACCGCCACCACCCCCGAGGAACTGGCGGCGGCAGCGGCCGCAGCAACGGCGGCCGTTGCCGCGTCCGAGGCAGCGGCCGCCGAGGGGCGCCGACTGGAAGCCGCGGCCGCGATGACCTCCTACGCCGCGTCGTATTCCGGTCCGTCGTCGGCCGACTACCTGGCTGCCCCGGCATACCCGAATTTCGACCTGGCATCCGTCTACAGTGTCGCGGCCGGCTACCAGGGTGTCCCCTATGTCTACGGCGGGGCCACCCCGGCCGGCTTCGATTGTTCCGGTTTCATCATGTACGTCTACGCGCAGTTCGGCATCTCGCTGCCGCATTCCTCGACCGGGCAGGGGGCGGCGGGCACCCGAATCCCCGAATCTGAGGCTCAGCCGGGTGACCTCGTCATCATGGACGGCCACGACGGGTTCTACGCAGGCAACGGCAACATCCTGCACGCGCCGTATGAGGGGGCGGCCGTGCGTGTGCAGCCGATCTGGACCAGCTCGTACTACATCGTGCGTCTCGGCATCTGAGCCTGCCGGAAGATCCGAGCCGGCCGGCCGCCAGATGAATGTTTCGTAACACCTAGCACATTCGGCGTCCCGCACTTCGCGGTGGCGCCGAATGTGGGTTAACCTGTTGCTCTGATGTTTTGCGAGTTTTCGGGAGAGCCCATGCGCGAGCGGCGCACGATCCACACCATGGATGTGCGCTGCCGCTCCGCGCTGCGGCAGAGCAGTCGAGCAAACTTGAGTTGCGCGTGTCAGGGACACCGTGTGGCCGGTAGGGCGTTGTCATGGTGACGGCGCCCTTTTTGTTTGCCTGTTCGCTCCTTCTCACTGACTGTCGTAGTTCGAATGGCTGGAAGCCGTCCAGCCCTTTTCGAAAGGGAACGCATGCGCACACTGGTCCTCAATGCGGGGTATGAGCCCCTTGCCGTGGTGTCCTTCAAACGAGCACTCGTGCTGGTCATGAATCACAAGGCAACGATCGTGCAAGCCGACCAGGGGCATCCGATCTGTGCCGCCTCCGGTTCCTGGGAGCGACCGAGCGTCATCTTGCTCACGCGTTACGTGCGCATCCCTCGGTCCAGGGCGGTGCCGGTCAGCCGTCGCGGCGTGCTGCGCCGGGACGAGCATCGCTGCGGGTACTGCGGCAAGACCGCCAGCACGATCGACCACGTAATGCCTCGGTCGCGCGGAGGTCGGGACACCTGGGACAATCTCGTGGCCTGCTGCCTTCGCTGCAACAACCTCAAAAGCGACCGGACGCCGGCCGAGATGGGCTGGAAACTCCTGTTCCACCCGGGATTGCCGGTCGGCACGACCTGGGTGGTGCGCGGCGCTGAGCGGCCGTTACCGCAGTGGGATGAATTTCTTGCTCCTGCCGCCTGACCCGCGAATATAACAGGGATGTAACGCCAGAAGGTGACTTCCTGGTCGCCGTCGCCTAGGGTTGAGAAGCGCCGAACCTCGATCTCGGTGCGTTAGAGGATCATCTTTTGCCCCAATCCGGCGTACCCGGCACTTCTGGTTCGCCAGAGACCCCGATTTTTCCGCTCTCGCGCCGCGAACTGCGTGCGCAGCGTGAGGCGGCAGAGGCCCGAGCCGACGCCACCGTGAACATTCCGGTGCGCATTCCCGATGCGGTTGCGGTGGCGGAAACCAAGGCTCTGGACCTCGAAAAGGCATCGATCGCGGCGCGGAGCAACCGGCTCAATCCGGTCGCTCCCCCGCGGGTCGCACCGGCCGTCAGCCGCCCGGTGCCCCGGTCGCGCCGCCGGCGGCCCATGAAGATCGCCGTGACCCTGCTGGCCATTCCGGGACTGTTCCTCACCGCCGGCCTTCCGGCCTATGCGTTCGCGCCCGGTGCGAGCGACACCGCCTCGACGACTTCGCGGGTTGCCGACACGCAGGGCGTCACGGTGGACAGTGGCGCCGCAGCCATCACCGTCGCTCGCGACGGTTTCACGGCGACCACGAGCGACGAACTCGCCCAGCGGGATGCCGAGGCCAAGCGTGCACTGGCCGCGCAGCAGACCGCCGAGGCAGCCCGATCGGCTGCCACCGACTTCGCTGTATACAGCGTGCGCGCCAAGGGCGACGACTACCCGTGGTTCGACCGGGCCACCGACACCCAGGGCGGCGGACTGTCTCCGCTTGGCTACTATTACCGCGAATGCGTGGACTTCGTGGCATATCGGCTCAACCGCGACGCCGGGTCGACCGGCTCCCCGTGGACCTGGACCTGGAGCAAACTCACCCCCAGCGGCGGCAACGCGAGCAACTGGGCCAGCGCCTGGGCTGACCAGGGCTGGGCCACCGGCGACACTCCCGTCGTCGGCGCGGTCGCCTGGTTCAACTACAACCACGTGGCCTACGTGCAGTCGGTCAACAGCGACGGCTCGGTCATTCTCGAGGAATACAACTGGAACGGCAGTCACGCGTACAACACGCGCACCGTGTCGGCCAGTGAGGTTCCGCTCTTCCTGTACCCGCCGACGTAAGCGCGTCGCAGCGGTGCGCTGCGGCGCCGGCCGACAACCGCTAAACTTCAGTGGCCAGCCTCTGTAGCTCAACGGAAGAGCAGTTCCGTCCTAAGGAAACGGTTGGGGGTTCGAATCCCTCCAGGGGCACCACGAATCATCCGTCGATGCCGACCGACCAGCACATCGCCCTTGTGTCGACGTGTCCGTAGAGCGGTCGACTTCCTTCCTTAAAGACGGGGAATTTCCCGCTTTGTCACGGAAATAGTGTGATTGACCTGATGTGCAGAATTGGCTTGAATTCCTTCCCGGAGTCAATGAAACTAATCGAACTCACTCAGCGGCGGCGCGACGGAGGCGCGCACGAATCGATCGCTGGCGAAGCCGAGGAGAGCACCCATGGTTAGCAATAGTGCGCGCGAAAAAAGCGAGCGAGCACCGGCGCCCGACGATTCCCGCAAACCCGACTCGCGGAGCGAGATCGTCAAGCCGTCCTGGCGGTATGTGCTGCGCAAGACCCTGCGGGAATTCACGGCCGACCAGTGCCCCGACCTCGCCGCCGCCCTCACCTACTACGCCGTGCTGTCGATCTTCCCCGCACTGATTGCGCTGGTCTCGCTCCTGGGAGCGTTCGGTCAGGGTGCAAACTCGACGAACTCAATCCTGTCGCTCGTTGACGAGGTCGCGCCCGGCGACACGGTCGACACTCTGCGCGGCCCGCTCGAGCAGTTCAGCTCCTCGCCGGCGGCCGGTGTCGCCCTCGTCGTCGGGATCCTGTTGGCGCTGTGGTCAGCATCCGGGTACGTCGGCGCGTTCAGCCGGGCCATGAACCGCATCTACGAGATCGACGAGGGCCGGCCGTTCTGGAAGCTGCGCCCGATGCAGCTGGGCGTGACCGTGGTGTGCATTCTGTTGATTGTGGTGGCGCTTGTCGTTCTGATCGTGTCGGGTCCGGTCACCGATGCGCTCGGCAACACTCTCGGGTTGGGGTCGGCCGTCCAGTTCGTCTGGTCGGTCATCAAGTGGCCCATCCTGGCGGTAGCCGCCGTATTGATCATCGCAATCCTGTACTAGGCAACCCCCAACGCCCAGCAGCCCAAGTTCCGATGGATCAGCCTGGGTGCGTTACTCGCATTCCTCACTCTGGTGATCTCCTCATTCCTGTTCGGCCCCTACGTCACCAATTTCTCCAACTACGACCGCACGTATGGTTCCCTGGCCGGCATCGTGGTGTTCCTGCTCTGGCTATGGATAGCCAACCTCGCCCTGCTCTTCGGTGCCGAATTCGACGCCGAGCTGGAACGGGGCCGTGAGCTGCAGGCGGGCATCGCCGCAGAAGAAGAACTTCAGCTGCCGCCGCGGGACACCCGCAAGAGCGACAAGGCCGCCGACAAGGTACGCGAGGACATCGCGATCGGCCGACGGTTGCGGCTGAACAGACGAACGAGTGACGACAGCGAGTCGAAGAAGAAGAAATAGGGCGACGGCCGGGAACCGGTTGGGGATTCGAATCCTTCCAGGGACACCCAGCGTCCGCGCACGGATGGCGAGGTCCGGATTGCTCCCAACCTCGCCTCCGGGTGTCACTGAGCGTCGTTCCCCGGGGCGCTCCAGGCCCTAGTTGTAGAGCATCCCGCCGTCGACGAGCAGGACCTGGCCGGTGACGTAGTCGGAGTCGGGGCCGGCGAAGAACGACACGATCTTGGCGACGTCCTCCGGGGTCTCGATGCGGCCGAGCGCGATGCCGTCGACGTTTTCCTTGAGGTTCTGGCCGAGCGGCTTGCCGTTGATGGCGCTGAGCTTCTCGTCGATCAGGTCCCACATGCCGGTGCCGACGATGCCGGGGGCGTAGGCGTTGACCGTGATGCCCCGAGGTGCGAGCTCCTGGGCGGCAGCCTGAGTGATGCCGCGGACGGCGAACTTCGAGGCCGAGTAGGCGCCGAGGATGGGGAAGCCCTGGATGGCGGCGATGGAGGCGGCGTTGATGATCTTGCCGGCGTGGCCGAGTTCGTCGAGCTTCGCGACCGCGGCCTGGATCCCCCAGACGACGCTGTTCACGTTGATGCGGAAGATCTTCTCCAGATCGTCCGCCGTGACCTCGAGCATGGGCGTGACCTGGGCGATGCCGGCGTTGTTGACGATTACGTCGAATCCGCCGAGCTTCTCGGCCGCGGTGTCGACGGCGGCGAACACATCATCGCGGTTGGAGACGTCGGCGGTGACGAAGACGGCCCTGCGCCCGAAAGCCTCGATTTCGGCGACGACACCGGCCCCCTTTTCTGCCTGGAAGTCGAGGTCGGCGACGGCGATGTCGAAGCCGTCCTGGGCGAGGCGGAGTGCGATGCCGCGTCCGATTCCCTGCCCGGCTCCGGTGACGAGTGCGACTTTGTTCGAAACGGTCATGGTGGTTCTCATTTCTGGTTCGGGCATGCTGAGCGCCGTTTGGCGTCGTTGACCCGCAGCCCTGACGGTGTCGGTCAGACGATCATCCGGACCCCTTCAGGCTAGGCGACAGATCTGTCGACCGGTTCGCCGATGTTACCCGGTCACGCGGAACACGCCTCAGCAGCTAGCGTCGATGTATACGATCACCACACTCCGGTCGTCTCCGATGATGCACACGTCCCGGAGACCACCTCGTCTGGAGTGCCTCATGATTTCCCCCCGCATCGCGTTCGTCGACGTCGACGGCACGCTCATGGAGACCGGCTCGATGATCGCGGAGTCGGCGATCGACGCGGTGCGCGCCGCCCGGCACAACGGGCACCTGGTGTACCTCAGCACCGGACGGGCGTCCGTGGAGATCTACCCCGCGATCCGCGACATCGGATTCGACGGTTTCATCAGCTCCGGCGGCGGGTTCGCGGAGATCGGCGATGAGCTCGTGATCGAACGCTCGATGCCCGAAGCGGCCGTGGCCCGGATGATCAGCTTCTATGAGGAGTCAGGGTACGACTTCTACCTGCAGTCCTTTGACGAGCTGTACCCGAGCCCCGGCGTGCATGACCGCTTCGCGGACTACTACGCGTCCGGCGAAAAGCGGAAGGTGGGAGCCGGGTATGCGACGGCATCCGTCACCGGTGCCGTCGCACACCCGGCGCTGAAAGCCTTCGCCGATGTGCGCCCCTTCAGTCTCACGGGCATCGCGAAGTCGGTGTTCCTCGCCGGCGACCTCCGGGCGTACGACCGGGTGTCGGACGCGCTCAGCGGAGACTTCCATGTCATCACCGGAACCATCCCGCACATGGGGCGCGGCAGCGGCGAGGTGACGCTGAATGGTGTGAACAAGGGCTCCACGATCCTGCGGCTCCTCGACCGGCTCGGCCTCGACGCGGCATCCGCCCTCGGCATCGGTGACAGCAGCAACGACATCGAGATGCTGCAGGTCTGCGGGGTCGGCATCGCCATGGGCAACGCCTCGGATGCCGTCAAGGCCTACGCCGACGAGGTCACCACCACCGTGCAGGGCGACGGCGTCTGGAACGCCTTCCGCCGCCACGGTCTGATCTGACGCGTCGCGGCACCCGTCGCCGGTGTCACCGTAACCGGACACCTCCCTGTTACCTGCGGGTTCTAAACTGGTGGCGCGCGGTGGCTGGCACCGCGACCTGGACGAGGAGCCTGCGTGACCCTGACCCCGATTGAGCCCGGCCAGGACGTGCTCGAGGCCGGACACCGCGCGGCGCCGGCCCGCACCCTGGTCGACATCCTGCTCGCGACCGCCGGCCGGCATCCGGGCGCGCTCGCCCTCGAAGACGTCGACGGGGCGATCAACTACCGGGATCTGGTGCGCCTGGTCACCGAGCAGGCGGAGCAGCTCAGTCGCCGCGGGGTGCGCCGCGGCGACACCGTCGGCATCCGGATCCCGTCGGGAACCCGGGAACTGTATCTCTCCATTCTGGCGACCCTCCTGGTCGGCGCCTCCTACGTGCCCGTCGACGCCGACGACCCCGAGGAACGCGCCCGGCTCGTCTTCGGCGAGGCCCGGGTCGTGGGCGTGATCGGGGCGGGCGGCGTGTTCGAGGTGCGCACCGGCATCGACGCGGAGATGTTCGCCGAACGGATGCTGGCGCCCGGGGACGACCTGGCCCTTGCCGGCACGATCGGCGCCATGCCGGCCCCCGACGACGATGCCTGGGTGATCTTCACCTCCGGCTCCACCGGGGTACCCAAGGGGGTGGCGGTGGCCCACCGCTCCGCCGCCGCGTTCGTCGACGCGGAGGCCGACCTGTTCCTCCGGTCGGACCCGATCGGTCCCGCGGACCGGGTGCTGGCCGGCCTTTCTGTGGCCTTCGACGCCTCCTGCGAGGAGATGTGGCTGGCCTGGCGGAACGGTGCCTGCCTCGTCTCGGCGCCCCGCTCCCTGGTGCGCTCGGGGGTCGACCTGGGCCCGTGGTTGATCAAGCACGGCATCACCGTGGTGTCGACGGTGCCGACCCTCGCGGCCCTGTGGCCGGAGGAATCGCTGGAGCGGGTGCGGCTGCTGATCTTCGGCGGCGAAGCCTGCCCACCCGAGCTCGCCTCGCGCCTCGCCGTGCGCGGCCGGGAGGTCTGGAACACGTATGGCCCGACCGAGGCCACCGTCGTCGCCTGCGCCGCCCTGCTCGACGGCCGCGGGCCGGCGCGGATCGGGCTTCCTCTGGCCGGCTGGAACCTTGCCGTGGTGGACGCCGCCGGTGCCCGGGTGGCCCACGGCGAGACCGGGGAACTCATTATCGGCGGGGTCGGGCTGGCCCGCTACCTCGACGCCGGCAAGGACACCGAGAAGTACGCCCCGCATACCGAGCTGGGCTGGCACCGCGCCTACCGCAGCGGCGATCTGGTGCGCTACGAGCGCGAGGGTCTCGTGTTCGTCGGCCGGGCCGATGACCAGGTCAAGCTCGGCGGCCGGCGTATCGAACTCGGCGAGATCGAGGCGGCCCTGCGCGCGCTCCCGGGGGTGGCCGGAGCGGCCGCGGTCGTGCAGAGAACCCCGGCCGGCAACCAGATCCTGGTCGGCTACCTGGCCCAGGTGGAGGGGGCCCTCTTCGACCGGGCGGCCGCCAACATCCGTCTGCGCGAAGAATTGCCGGCCGCGCTCGTGCCGCTGGTGCACGTCGTCGACGAGCTGCCCACGCGCACCTCCGGCAAGGTGGACCGCGGTGCCCTGCCCTGGCCCCTTCCCGCCACCGGGGGTGAGCAGGCGGAGGCCTTCTCGCCGACGGCGGCGTGGCTTGCCGCCGGCTGGGCCGCCATCCTCGGGGTGTCGGCCGACGGCCCCGACGCGGACTTCTTCGCCCACGGCGGCGGGTCGCTCTCCGCGGCCCAGTTCGTGTCGACCGTCCGCGAGCGGTTCCCCGACACCCGAGTCTCCGACATCTACGACTACCCCCGGATCGGTTCCCTCGCCGACGAGCTCGACGGACGCGCACCCGCGGCGGCGAGTATCGTGCGGGAGGTTCAGCCGGTGCCCCGGCGCAGCCGCCTCACCATCACCCTGCTGGGCGTGCCGCTGCACGTGCTGGTCGGCGCGCGTTGGCTGGTCTACCTCGCGGCGGCGAACAACCTGCTCGCGGGCTGGGCAGGCGCCTCCTTCGCGCCCACCATCTCCTGGTGGTGGGTGGCGCTCGGGTTCATGCTCTTCGTCACCCCGCCCGGCAAGATGGCCATCTCCGTCGTCGCCGCCCGGCTGCTGCTGCGCGGCGTGGAGCCCGGCAACTATCCGCGCGGCGGATCGGTGCACCTGCGCCTCTGGCTCGCCGAACAGGTGGCACTGCTCTCGGATGCCGTGAGCCTGGCCGGTGCCCCCTGGATCAGCTACTACGCCAGGGCCCTCGGCGCCCGCATCGGCACCGACGTCGACCTGCACTCCCTGCCGCCGGTAACCGGAATGCTGGACATCGGTGCCGGGGCAGCCATCGAACCCGAGACCGACCTGTCCGGCTACTGGATCGACGGCGACGTGCTGCGCATCGGGCCGGTGCGGATCGGCGCCGGCGCCACGGTCGGCTCCCGCAGCGCACTGCTCGGAGGCGCCGACATCGGGCGGGGCGCCGTAATCGAGCCGGGCTCGGCCGTCTCCGGACCGGTGCCGCCGGGTGAACGCTGGGCCGGTTCCCCGGCCGCCCGCATGGGCGCCGCCCGCGGCTCCTGGCCGGCCGAGCGCCCGCCGCGCGGGACCCGCTGGCTGACCGCCTTCGCGACCGGGGCCATCGCCATGACGGCCCTGCCCGCGATCGCGGTGCTCGTCGGAGCGCTCATCGTCGGGGCGTCCATCGGCGACGCCGCGACCCTGGCCGACGCGGCCGGGCGGGCCGCCCTGGCCACCCCGCTCGCGGTCGTGGCAGCCGGGCTGGTCTACGCGCTGCTGGTGCTCGGCTCCGTTCGGCTGCTCGGTGTGGGCCTGCGGGAGGGGTACTATCCCGTGCGCAGCCGGATCGGCTGGCAGGTCTGGATGACCGAGCGCATCCTCGACGGCGCCCGCACGCTCCTGTTCCCGATCTACGCGAGCCTGCTCACCCCGATCTGGCTGCGCCTGCTCGGCGCGAAGGTGGGCGCCGGCGTGGAAGCCTCCACCGTGCTTCTCATCCCCGCCCTGACGACCATCGCCCCGGCCGCGTTCCTCGCCGACGACACCATGGTCGCCTGCTATGAACTCGGCGGCGGCTGGCTGCACATCGGGCCGGCCAAGATCGGCCGCCGGGCGTTCCTCGGCAACAGCGGCATGGCGGGCGCGGGCCGCACGGTGCCGCGCAACGGGCTCGTCGCGGTGCTCTCCTCCACGCCGCGCAAGGCGAAACGCGGGTCGTCCTGGCTGGGCAACCCGCCCGAACGGCTGCGCCGCACGGTGACGGATGTCGACGAGGCCCGCACCTTCCACCCACCGGCCCGGCTCGTCACCTGGCGGGCGCTGTGGGAGATGCTCCGGATCATGCCGGTCATCGTCACGGTCCTGATCGCCCTCGGCGTGCTCGTCGCCCTTGATGCGCTCTGGCTCACGGTCGGCCTGGGGTGGACGATCGCGCTCTCGGGTCTGGTGCTGCTGGCCGCGGGGGCCGTCGCCGCCCTGGTGACCACGGCCGCGAAGTGGTTGCTGGTGGGCCGGATCGACGCTACGGAACATCCGCTCTGGTCGTCGTTCATCTGGCGCAACGAGGTGTCGGACAGCTTCGTCGAGATGGTCGCCCGACCCTGGTTCGCGGCGAAGGCGGCCGGCACGCCGGCGCTCGCCGTGTGGCTTCGCACTCTCGGCGCGCACATCGGGTACGGCGTGTGGTGCGAGACCTACTGGCTGCCGGAGGCGGACCTGGTGAGCATCAAAGACGGTGCGACCGTGAACCGGGGCTGCGTGGTGCAGACGCACCTGTTCCACGACCGCATCATGCAATTGGACCGGGTCACCCTGGCGGCGGGCGCCACGCTCGGGCCGCACAGCGTGATTCTGCCGGCGGCCGACATCGAGGAGGGCGCCACTGTGGGGCCTGCCTCGCTGGTGATGCGCGGAGAACGCGTGCCGGCCGGGTCGGTGTGGTCGGGCAACCCCATTTCGCCGTGGCGCAGTCTGCCATGGCAAACTTGATGCCCACCATGCCTCGCACCCCACCGCCCTCAGGCCCCGCTCAGAGCCCGGCCAAGAGCCTCACCCCGCTGCCGCCCAGATCCGCGCTCGGCCCGGCCGGCGTTCGAGGGGCCGCTCCCACCCACGGCGCCGCTACCGCGGGCGACCCGTACCTGCCGGGCAACGGGAACGGCGGTTACCTCGCCCTGCACTACGACCTGAACCTCGACTACCGGGTGACCACCAACCAGTTGCGGGCCACAGCCACCGTGCAGGCCCGGGCATCGATGAGGCTGGACCGGTTCAGCCTCGACTTCGATGGTCTCACTGTGGACCGGGTCACCGTCGACGGGGTGCGGGCGCTGAAGGTGAGCCAGAGGGCGCGAAAGCTCACCATCACGGTGGTGGCGACGATCGAGGCCGGGGCGCTGTTCGAGGTGACCGTGCGGTATCGCGGCGCGCCGCATCCGTTGAAGAGCATCTGGGGCGAGGTCGGCTGGGAGGAACTCGACGACGGCGTGCTCGTGGCCGGCCAGCCGACCGGGTCGGCGTCGTGGTTCCCCTGCAACGACCACCCCAGCAACAAGGCCTCGTTCCGCATCCGGGTCAGCTGCGAGGACCCCTACACGGTCGTGGCGAACGGTACGCTGATCGCGCGCACGACCCGGTCTGGCCGCACCAGCTGGACCTACGAGGTGAAGGAGCCGATGGCTACTTACCTGGCCACGGTGCTGATCGGCCGTTACCGGCGCACCGACGCCGCCGCCGCCCCGGTGGCCCAACGCATCTTCTTCCCGGCAAACCTCGCCCGCGAGGTGGCGGTGGACTTCGCCCGACTTCCGGAGATGATCTCACTCTTCGCCGACCGCTTCGGTCCCTACCCGTTCGACGCCTACTCGGTCGTGGTCACCGACGACGAGCTGGAGATCCCGCTCGAGGCCCACGGCCTCGCCATTTTCGGTCGCAACCACGTCGACGGTGCGCACGGCAGCGACCGGCTGATCGCCCACGAACTGGCCCACCAGTGGTTCGGCAACAGCCTGACCGTCGTGCGGTGGCAGGACATCTGGCTGCACGAGGGGTTCGCCTGCTACGCCGAGTGGCTGTGGGCGGAGGCCGGCGGTGGACCAACGACCGATGCGAGTGCCGCCGTGCACCGGACCGAGATCGCGGCCCTGCCGCGGGACATCGTCGTCGGCGAACCGGGGCCGCACGACATGTTCGACGACCGGGTCTACAAGCGCGGCGCCCTGGCCCTGCACGCGGTGCGCCGGTCGCTCGGCGACGACGCCTTCTTCGGCGCCGTGCGCGCCTATACGCGGGCGCGCCGCCACGGTTCGATCACTACCGAGGACCTTGTGGAGTTCCTTTCCGTGCACACCGATAGCGGTGAAATTCGCCGGATCGTCGACCGCTGGATCTACCGGAGCGCCCTGCCCAAGCTTTAGGCGAGGTTGGCTGGTCCAGCCGACCGACCCTCCCGCCCGGCGTCGAACCAATTCGACGGAGATTCTCTCGAATGCGAGTCATTTTCCGGTTTTTGAGCCCCTTTCGGGCAAAATCTCTGTCGAATTCGTTCGGGGCGGAGTGCTGTACGGCGGTCTCGGACTCAACCGGCTAGGCCGGACCATTCAGGTGGTGACGGATGTCCGAATTCGGCACGATATGCACGGTCGGCCCGTCCGCGGCGCGCCTGCCCTCGCCGAGAACGGCCACCGTACCGACGAGCGCCGTGCCCACGTACTCGGCACCCATGAGCGCCGTACCCGGGTCGAAGTCGCGAAGCCGAATCGCGTCGACGTCAACGTCGACGTCGGCTCCGCGCCAGGCGTCGAGGCGCGGCGAGCCCCGGCCGCCGCCGCCCGGCAACGAGACGGTCAGGTTGCGCGGGTCCACTCGGAGCCCGTCGCCCGTGCACTTCAGCACCGCCTCCTTCGCGGTCCACAACCGGGCCCGCGCGCGTGCGGTGTCGGCGGCGCCCGCGGCGGCGCCCGCGGCGGCGCCCGCGGC
>NZ_PJJU01000033.1:0-50463 GCF_002929635.1 Cryobacterium sp. M25
ACCACAGACCCCATACCGGCATCGGCGGCAAATCACCCATCAACCGTGCTCACAACGTCAGTGGGAACAACAACTAGCCCGCTGCGTCCGGCGTCGAACCAATTCGACGGAGATTTTGCGACACGAGGCCGCTTGCGAGCTGTTTCGAACCCGTTTTGGGCAAAATCTCCGTCGAATTCGTCAGGGGTGCGGTTCTGGGCGGGCGGCGGACGGACACCGAGCGAAGGCTTACCCTGAGGTAATGCGATTCGCACGAATGCGCCGAGGCGGCGAGACCCTCGGCGTGAGCCGGCCGCGGCTGTCCCGAGAGGTCTACGTGCTCGGCGTGATCGCGTTCTTCGTGATGGTGGGCTTCGGCGTCGTCGTGCCGGTGCTGCCCGTCTACGTGCGCAGCTTCGGGGTCGGCTACCTGGAAATCGGCGCCGTCGTCTCCGCGTTCGCGCTGATGCGCTTCGTCTCCAGCCCGTTCACCGGGCGCCTGATCGACTGGGCCGGCGAACGCGTGATCCTCGCCTCCGGCATCGGGATCGTCGCCGTTTCCAGCGGGCTGGTCGGCGTGGCCCAGAACTATCCGCAGCTGCTGCTCCTGCGCGGAGCCGGCGGCGTCGGTTCGGCCATGTTCACGGTTGCGGCCATGACTCTCCTGCTCGGCTCCACGGCACCGGGATTCCGGGCCAGGGCCATCGGGTTCTACCAGGGTGGGTTCCTGCTCGGCGGGATGGCCGGCCCCGCGCTCGGCGGACTCCTCGCCACGATCTCGCTCACCGCGCCGTTCTTCTTCTACGCCGCGACGCTCGCCGTTGCCGGCATCCTCGGGCTCGTGCTGCTGCGCCCGGTGCGGGGTGGGGTCGTCGCCGCGGCCGGCCCGGCGCCCGAGCGCATCCCGTTCCGAACGGTGCTGCGGGACACCCGGTTCCGCGCGGCGTGCATCGCCAACTTCTCCACCGGCTGGAACTCGTTCGGCGTGCGCAACGCGCTGATCCCCGTGCTGGTCGTCGAGGTGCTGCGGGGTCCGACCGTCTGGACCGGCATCGCCTTCGCCTTCGCGGCCGTCGCCCAGACGGTGGCACTCGCGCCGGCCGCGCGGTTCGTCGACACTGTGGGCCGTCGCCCGGCCATCATCGGGGCATTCCTGGTTGCCGGGCTCACCATCCTCGCGGTCCCGTTCGCGCCGAACATCATCGTGCTCACGGCGCTGCTTTGCCTCTACGGCGTGGCCTCGGCGTTCATGGGCACCGCCCCGGCCGCATCCGTCGGCGACGCGGCCGGCGCCGGTGGCGGTCGACCCGTGTCGGTCTTCTCGATGTTCTCCGACCTGGGTGCCATCGTCGGCCCGCTCGCGGCCGGCTTTCTTGTCGACAGCGTGTCCTATCCGGTAGCCTTCGGCGTCGGCGCCTTGCTGTTCTTCGCGACCTCTGTCTACGCGCTGCGGATGCCGCGGCAGGCCCACCCGGCGTAGTCCCGCCCCGAGAGGGGTCGAATGCAGCTACGAAACTGTCACCAATAAATAGTGACAGACACTCGACTTCATGTGCGCAACGAGGTATCCTCGTAACATGACGAACCTCGCGGAAGACTTCAGGCAGGCGGCCGACGCCGTCGCGCTGTTGGGTTCCTCGAGCGCCGACCTCGCAGCCCTTCCCGACGCCGAGGCGCTGGCCGGTCAGAAGCGAATCGCATGCGCCCGCCGTCTGCTCGACACCTATGCCGCGTTGATGGCCGCAACCATTGCTGACCGTTCGCGGCCGGAGCTCGGCCATTCGGGGTTGGCCGCGCAGCAGGGGTACTTGTCCCCGGAAGCCCTGATCCAGAACTGGACGGGCTCGTCCAAAGGTGACGCCTACAAACTGGTCGCAGTCGGCACGATGATGGCCGACACCGAGGCGGCCGAGAAGCTGGTCGAGGAGGTGCTCTCGTCGCCCGACACGGATGCCGTCGAGGTCGCCGAATTCGTCGCGAAGGTGCCGTGGCAGGCGCCGATCGCCCGGGCCGTCACCGCCGGCACGCTCTCGGTCGACGCGGCCGAGTCGATCCGCGCCGGCCTCGGCCAGATCGACGCCGCCGTCACCGCCGAGAAGCTCGGAGCGGCGCTGGAGTCCCTGCTGGCCGAGGTGTCAACGTTGAACGCCGACGAGGTCTTCAAACGCGCAAGACGGATGCGTGACCACCTTGACGAGGCCGGCATCGCCGCCCGGGAGAAGCAGGCCCACGACGACCGCTACCTGAAGGTCTACCGGTTCAGCAACGGGAACGTGCGCCTGAACGGCCTCTTCGCCCCCGAAGACGGCGAGTTCGTGCTTTCGACCTTTGACTCCATCACCGGCCCGCGCCGCGGCGGGGTGCGATTCGTCGATAAGGAGCGGGCCGCCTGGGCCGAGAAGATGCAGGACGACCCGCGCAGCAACGCGCAGATCAACGCGGACTCGCTCGTGCAGCTGCTCACGATCGCCGGCGAGGCCGACCCCGGCCGCGTGTTCGGCGGGCGACGCCCCTCGGTGCGCGTGATCGTGACCGAAAAGGCGCTCAAGACGGGGCAGACGGTGCAGGCCGGGCAGACCGGGCCGGATCAGGCGGCCGAACCCGCCGCGCACGGGCAGATCGAGGGCAACCCCGTCCCGATCTCGCAGGACACCATCGACCGGTTGCTCTGCGACACCGGCACCCGTGGCATCAAATTCGACGAAGACGGTCAGATCATCAACGTCGGCCGTGACGAACGACTCTTCACCGAGGCACAGCGCGCCGCGATGGCAGTGCGTGACGGCGGATGCCTTTGGGTCGGCTGCGACCGATCACCGGCCTGGAGCGAGGCCCACCACATCAGTGAGTGGCTCACGGACAATGGGTACACCGACCTCGCCAACGGAGTGCTGCTGTGCCACCCGCACCATTTGCTGCTGCATAATCAGCACTGGAAGATAACCCGCACCAAAACCCAGTACTGGCTGCGTCCACCGGCGGAAGTCGACCCGGAGCAGACGCGTATTGTGTTACAGAGCAAGAGAACAGGGCTGTAGGGCGGGGGTCTGGCCTTTGGTCTCGACAGGCTCGATCAGCGTCGCGGGAACCTCCGGAGGACCGGTCGCCGGGTCTTGACAAGCTCGACCAGCGTCGGGGAACCTTGGGAGGGTTCGTCACCTGGTCTGACAAGCTCGGCCGGCGTCAGGGGAACTTTGGGGCCGGGATCCTCCCGGCTCAACCCGGCTCAACCCGGCTCAACCCGGCTCAACCCGGCTCAACCCGGTTCAACCCGGCTCAACCCGGCTCAACCCGGTTCTGCACGGTCCTGCCCGATGCGGCCGCCAGCGCCAGCGCACCGACTCTCCCCGAGCAGTTCCCGGTGCAGCATCGCGGTTGCCACGTTATCCTTCGGGAACCTCATCTCGGCCACGGCGCCGAGCACGACCAGGGAGACTCCGGTCCTCTCGGCAAGCAGGATGGTGCCCAGCGGGAGGGCGGCGAACTTCGCCAGGAGCAACTGGCAGCGCCCGATCGGGTTAGAGACCAGGAGGTCAATGGTGCCTCGGGCATCGGCGCCTGCCCGGACGTCGGCCACGGCATGCCCAACAGCAACCGGATGGTCGTCGTCTTTCCGGCGCCGTTCGAGCCAAGGCAGCCTGACTGTGCGGCGGCCGTCCTCAGCGCAGTTCTGCGCGGCCCGAGATGACGCCGCTGACCGTGGCCACCAGGGCGAAGATCACGGCGACCAGCGGCAGGCCGAGGTCCCACCAGGCCAGCGCGGCGGCCCCGAAGACGCTGATCTCGACGATGGCCTTGCCGAACGGGTCGAGGCGGAAGACCGCCTTGGGCGAGCGGAACAGCGCCCAGAGCACAATGGCGAAGGCAGGGGCGAGGATGCCCATGAGCACGCCCGGCCACGGCAGCGGCCACGCGGTGAAGCCCCAGATGCCCAGGCTGATGAACGCGAACAATTCGAGCAGGAAGCGCACGATGTCGTTGGGGCTGGTGCTGGTCGTCGCGCTCGTATCGGTCACTCGCCCCATCCTACCGAGAGGCGGGAGGCTACCTGAAGATGATGGTGCGGGCGCCGTCGAGCAGGACCCGGTGCTCGGCGAACCAGGTGACCGCCTGGGTCAGGGTGCGGCTCTCCTCGTCCTGTCCGATGGCGACGAGTTCGGCCGGGCTGCGCGAGTGGTCCACCCGCACGACGTTCTGTTCGATGATCGGACCCTCGTCGAGGTCGCCCGTGACGAAGTGGGCCGTCGCCCCGATCAATTTCACCCCGCGGGCGTGCGCCTGCTTGTAGGGGTTGGCGCCCTTGAACCCGGGCAGGAAGGAGTGGTGGATGTTGATGGCGCGGCCTTCCAGCAGCGTGCAGAGTGCGGGGGAGAGGATCTGCATATACCGGGCGAGCACCACGAGCTCGATGTCGTGCTCGGTGATGGCATCGACGACGCGAGTCTCGAAGGCCGCCTTGCCGGCGGCATCCGTCACCGGACGCGACTCGAACGGCACCCCGTAGAAGCCGACCAGGTCGCGCAGCGTGCCGTGGTTGCTCAGCACCAGCGGAACCTCGATGGGCAGCTGGCCCCCGCGCTGGCGGAAGAGCATGTCGTTGACGCAGTTTCCGGCGGTCGAGGCCAGGATCAGGGTGCGCTTGGGACGCCCGACGACATCGATGACGGATTCCATGGCGTATCTGCGCACGACCGGGGCGAGCTCGTCCTCGAGATCAGCCTGGCTCGCCGCGGATTCCACCTGCAGCCGCATAAAGAACCGGCCGGTGTCGGCGCTGGTGAACTGCTGGCTCTCGGTGATGTTGCCGCGCGCCCGCACGATCGCGCCGCTGACCGCGTGCACGATACCCGGCTGGTCGACGCAGACGAGAGTGATCACCCAATGGTGGCGCGGGTTCGGTGCAAGGGAAGAGGTCATCGGACTAGGTTACCGGCCCCCTGCCGCACACTCGGCCCGTCGGCTAGGCTGGATAGCGGTCGGCGCAGCACGCCGGCCCCGGGCGCGCACGTCGGCGCGCAGTCGATCCGGACCGGCCCGCGGCACACCCGCGCTGCCCCTGTTCCCGTCTGTGAGCCACAGAGCCATGTCATTCACCGCACCTATCAACCTGCCCTCGCTGGAAGCGGCGGAAGCGCCGCACGCGCCGGAGAGCATCGCGGCCGCCGCCCGACCCTTCCCCTGGGTGGGCCTGCTCGCCCTGGCCGCCGCCGTCTTCCTCTCCGTCACCTCCGAGATGCTTCCGACGGGCCTTCTACCCGACATGAGCCGGGCGCTCGGGGTCACCGAGGGACAGGTCGGCCTGCTCGTTTCCTGGTTCGCGTTCACCGTGGTGCTCACGAGCACCTCGCTCGCCCACCTCACCCGCCGCCTGCCGCGGCACGGTCTGATTGTGCTCGTGCTCGTGGTGCTGGCGATCAGCAATGTGCTCACCGCCATCGCCCCCAACTACGCCTTCATGGTCGGCGGGCGCATCATCGGCGGAATGGCCCACGGCCTATTCTGGGCCGTCGTCGGCGCCTACGCCGCGCACCTCGTGCCGCGGGAACAGATCGGCCGCGCCGTGGCCATCACCGTCTCGGGCGGCACGCTCGCCTTCGTGTTCGGGGTGCCCATCGCCACCGCCGCCGGGCACCTGCTCGGCTGGCGGCTGTCGTTCCTGGCCCTCGCCGCCCTCATGCTGATCGGCGCGGTCGTCGTCTGGCGGTTCCTGCCGCCGGTGTCGCACTATGGTGCTCGCGTGACGGATGCCACGGCAAGCGATCCGACCGCGGCCGGCAACGCGGGGGCCGCCGCCGCACATACCGCCACTGCTATCGCTGAACCGCGTCGCGACCCGACCATGCGCTCCGTGATCCTGCTTTCCGTGATCACCGGCCTGACCATGGTCGGGCATTACACGTTCTACACGTACATCGCCCCATTCCTGATCGACGAGATGGGCGTGGACTCCGGCGCGGTCGCCCCGCTCCTGTTCGCCTATGGGATTGCCGGCGCGGTCGGCCTGGTGCTCTCCGGCACGGTCTTCGGCCCCCGGCCGCAGCTCGGGCTCGTCATCGGCATCGCCGTGTCGGCGCTGAGCGTGACCGTGCTGGCCCTCTTCGCGGCGACGCTGCCGGTTGCCATCACCGCCTTCGTGCTCTGGGGTCTGGCCTTCGGCATGCTGCCGCCGCTGCTGCAGACGCGGCTGCTGCGTACGGCCTCGCTCCGCATCCGTGACACCGCCAGCGCCATCTACACGACCGCGTTCAACGCCGGGATCGGCGGTGGCGCCCTTCTCGGCGCCGCGCTTCTCGGCTCGGCCGGAATGCAGGCCGTGCCGCTGGTCTACGTCGGAATCCTGGTGCTGGCCTTCGTGCTGGTGATCGTCAGCGACGTCGTCGTGCGCCGCCGGGCGGCCTGACCGACGGCGTGTCGACCTGAAACGGCTGAGACGACACGATTGAGGGGCGCGGAAGCATCCGCACGCCTCAAGCGTGTCGGTTCACCGGCCGCCGGTGTACGGGACCGCTGCGAGGATCTCGATCTGGATGCTGACGTTGGTCGGCGTCGTGTACGCGACGGTGTCGCCGACGTGGGTTCCGATGATGGCCTGGCCGATCGGTGACGAGGGGGAGTACACGTCTACCTTCACCTCAGGGTCGAGGGAGACAAGTTCACGCTCGCCGAGGAGGAACACGGTCGCCCGGGTGTCGCCGGAGAGCATCGCGGTGATCCTCATCCCGGGCTCGACCAGGCCGTCGTCCGGTTTGACCGAGGCCTCGGCCTGGCGGAGGGTCGTGCGCAGCTCCCGGATTCGCTCGGACGTGGCCGCGTTCGGGGTGGGGTCGCTGCCCAGCACAGCGAGTTCCTCGATCAGGAGGGCGAGCGAGCGGGGTGGCAGCCACACCGATTCGGTGGTCATAGAGTTCTCCGTAAATCGCGAGGCAATCTGCCGCGCAGTGATCAATCGGCCATGCTAGCCGCCCCGGCTCCACGCATGGGGGAATCGGCGATCGGTGGCGTGGCGGCTACTCCTCGCGGTCGGTGTCCTTCCGGTCGGCGCCCCGCAGCTGGTCCGACAGCGGGCGGCTGGGGAGGATCGGCACCTGGCCGGTGAACCCCTCGCGGGCGCTCGCGATCTCGAGAATGCGGCCGCGGCAGGCGTACCAGCCCACGATCAGCAGCGGGATGATGATCACGAGCGAGCTGATCGTGAGCGTGCCGACCGGCCAGTCGAAGGCCATCAGCACGAGCACGGCGACGAGGAAGACCAGGCTGGCGTACCCCGTATACGGTGCTCCGAACATCCGGAACGCCGGTCGCTGCAGGATGCCGAGCTTCGACCAGGCGTGCAGGCGCAGCTGGCAGAGCACGATCATGCCCCAGGCGCTGATGATGCCGATGGCGGCCATGTTCAGCACGATCTCGAAGGCCTTGTCGGGCACGACGGCGTTCAGGGCGACGCCCAGCAGGGTGACCACGCCGGTGAGCAGGATGCCGCCGAACGGCACACCCGTGCGGCTCACCTTGCCGGCGAAGCGCGGCGCCGATCCCGCCAGCGCCATCGACCGCAGGATGCGCCCGGTCGAGTACAGGCCCGCGTTGAGCGAGGACAGGGCCGCGGTGAGCACAACCAGGTTCATGATCACGTCGACGCCGCCGACGCCGATGGTGCCGAAGAACGTGACGAACGGGCTCTCGCCGGCCTTGTACGCGGTGTAGGGCAGCAGCAGGGAGAGCAGCAGGATCGAGCCCACGTAGAAGACGGCGATGCGAATGATGACGGTGTTGATCGCCTTCGGCATCACCTTCTCCGGGTTCTGGGTCTCCCCGGCGGTCGTGCCGACCAGCTCGATCGAGGCGTAGGCGAAGATGACGCCCTGCACCACGAGAACGGATGCGATCAGCCCGTTCGGCAGCCAGCCCCCGTTGTCCCCGATCAGGCTGAAGCCCGTCTCCTGGCCGGGGATCGGCGTGCCGAAGATGACCATCCAGGTGCCGACCAGCAGGAAGGCCACGATGGCGAGCACCTTGATCAGCGCGAACCAGAACTCGAGTTCGCCGAACACGCTCACTGACAGAAGGTTCAGGGAGAGCACGACGGCGAGGGCGGCGAGCGCGTACAGCCACTGCGGCACATCACCGAAGGGTGCCCAGTACTTCGCGAAGAAGTTCATGTACAGCGCCACGGCCGTGACGTCGACGATGGCGGTCATCACCCAGTTCAGCCAGTACAGCCAACCGGTGACGAACGCCGTCTTCTCGCCGAAGAACTCGCGGGCGTAGGAAACGAACGAGCCCGACGAGGGGCGGTGCAGCACGAGTTCGCCGAGCGCGCGCAGGATCAGGAACGCAAAGAAACCGCAGATCGCGTACACGAAGACGAGGGAGGGCCCGGCGATGGCCAGGCGTCCGCCTGCCCCGAGGAACAGGCCGGTGCCAATGGCCCCGCCGATGGCGATCATCTGCACCTGGCGGGCCTTGAGGCCCTTGTGCAGCCCCTCATCCTCGTGCACATTGAGGGCGTCCGAGATGTGCTCGAACGGCGTCTCCACGCCACGACCGTGGTATTCGGGGTGGTCAGGTTTAAGGGGGAGTTGTGGCTTCCGGCTTGCTCGCGTCATGGGGCTCTTCCGATAGATCCGGTTTTGGCCAACCCTAGCCGCCCCCGCACGGGGCCGGCGTCCACGGCCTCCGGTAGACTGAATTCGACATTCTGACTTCACGAGAGCCGGGAGGCCGCATGGCGACAATCCTCCTGACTTTTGCTGCCCTGTCCGCGCTCACCCCGATCCTCACGCGGTGGCTCTCGCTGCGTGTTTTCTACGTCATCGCATTGCTCCCCGCGGCCGTCTTCGGCTATACCCTCACCCAGACCCGGGCCGTGTCGACCGGCGGAGCGATCACCGAGAGCGTCCCGTGGATTCCCGCGTTGGGTATCTCGCTCTCGTTCCGCGTCGACACCCTCGCCTGCCTGCTCGCCCTCGTCGTGACCGGGGTCGGCGCCCTCGTGCTGGTCTACTGCGCCCGCTACTTCAGCGCCGACGAGCCGGCGCTCGGGCGCTTCGCCGCGGTCCTGCTGGCGTTCGCCGGCGCGATGTACGGCCTGGTGACATCCGACGACATCGTCGTCATGTTCATCTTCTGGGAGATCACGAGCGTGCTCTCCTACATTTTGATCGGGCATTACACGTTCAAACGGGCGAGCCGCGGCGCCGCCCTGCAGGCGTTGCTGGTGACCACCTTCGGCGGGTTGGTCATGCTGGTCGGGGTCGTCATCCTCGCGGTGGAGGCCGGAACCACGTCGCTCGCAGCGATCGTCGCCGACCCCGTCACCGGCCCGGCTACCACCTGGTCGGTGCTGCTCATCCTGGTCGGCGCGCTGTCTAAGTCCGCGCTCGTGCCCTTCCACTTTTGGCTGCCGGCCGCGATGGCGGCGCCCACCCCGGTGAGCGCCTACCTGCACGCGGCCGCGATGGTCAAGGCCGGCATCTACCTGGTGGCGCGCCTCGCCCCCGGCTACGCCGACACTCCGGGCTGGATGCCGGTGCTCGTCACCCTCGGCGTCGTCACCATGCTGGTCGGCGCGTGGCGTTCGCTGCGCCAGTACGACCTCAAGCTGGTGCTCGCCTACGGCACGGTCAGCCAGCTCGGGTTCCTGATGGTCGTCGTCGGCTTCGGCACCCGGGATTCCGCGCTCGCCGGGGTGGCACTGCTCCTCGCCCACGCCCTCTACAAGTCGGCGCTGTTCCTGACCGTCGGCATCATCGACCACCGGGCCGGCACCCGCGACTGGCGACAGCTCTCCGGCGTGGGGCGCAACGCGCCCGTGTTGGCCGTGATCGCCCTGCTATCGGTCGCATCTATGGCCGGTATCCCGCCGCTGCTCGGCTTCGTCGCCAAGGAGTCCGTGTTCACGGCATTCCTCGAGGCAGGCCTGGCCGGCGACGGATGGGGCTGGGTGGCCCTGGTCGGCACCGTGGTCGGCTCCGTGCTGACGGTCGCCTACAGCACCCGCTTCTTCTGGGGTGCCTTCGGCACCCGGGTCAGCCTCGCAGACACCGCCCTGCACCCCGCCCGCTGGGACTTCCAGCTGGCGCCGGGACTGCTCGCCGTGGCCACCCTCCTGCTCGGCCCCCTCGTCTTCCTGCTCGACCCGGTGCTGGCCTCCTACGCCGACACCGTTCCCGGCGGCGGCGACTACCACCTCGCACTCTGGCACGGCTTCGAACCGGCGCTCGCCCTGAGTGCCGTTGTTCTCCTGCTCGGTGCCGTGCTGTTCTGGAAGCGGCCGGGCGTGGCCCGGCTGCAGGGCACGGTGCCGGCCTACATCGACGCCGGTCAGGGCTACGGCTCCACCGTGCGCGGCATCGACCGGGCCGCGGCGCGCATCACCCACTTCGCCCAGCAGGGCGGGTTGCCGCAGTACCTGTCCACCATCCTCGTCGTCTTCGTGCTGGCCCTGGGCTTCGCGGCCTTCGTCAACCGCAGCTGGCCCGAGGAGGTCGTGCTCTGGGACTACCCGGGCCAGGTCGTGATCGCCCTCATCATGGGCGTCGCGGCGGTGATGGCGGCTCGCGTCGGTGAGCGCATCACTGCCGTGCTGCTGGCCGGCGTCACGGGCTACGGCCTCGTCGCGTTCTTCGCCTTCCACGGCGCTCCCGACCTGGCCCTGACGCAGGCCCTGGTCGAGACGATGACCATCGTCGTCTTCGTGCTGGTGCTGCGCCGGCTGCCGCAGAAGATCGCCCAGCACAACCGGCCGATGCACCGGCGGCGGCGCGTGCTGATCGGCGTGCTGGTGGGCGCCGTGATGGGCACCATCGGCGTGATCGCGCTCGGTGCACGGGAGGCCCCAAGCATCGCGGCGGAGCTTCCGCGCCTCGCGGTCGAGGAGGGGCACGGACGCAACATCGTGAACGTGATGCTCGTGGACATCCGTGCCTGGGACACGATGGGTGAGATCTCCGTGCTGATCATGGTGGCCACCGGCGTCGCCAGCCTCCTCTTCGTCTCGGGCCGCAACGCGGTCGTGCCCCGGCTGCGCGATTCCCGCAAACGCCGGTCGCTGCCGCACCGTCGCAAGGTCGTCGCCGACCCGGCCGCGTCCTCCGAGGGGCATGCGGTCACTCGCCAGTCCTGGCTCCTGGCCGGCCGTACGGTTGCCGAGAAGGACCGGTCGATCATGCTCGAGGTGCTCGTGCGGCTGCTGTTCTACCCGGCCATGATCGTCTCCGTCTACCTGCTCATCGCCGGCCACAACGCTCCCGGCGGCGGCTTCGCCGGTGGCCTGATCGCCGGGCTGGCGCTCGTCTCCCGCTACCTCGCGGGAGGCCGCTACGAGCTGGGCGAGGCGGTACCCGTCGATCCCGGCAAGATCCTCGGGCTCGGCATCGTGCTGGCGGTCGGGATGGCCGTGGTCTCGCTCTTCTTCAGCGGCATCCCGCTGGAATCCGCCTACTTCGAAACCACGGTACCCGTGCTCGGCCCCCTCTCTTTCGGCACCTCCACCATCTTCGACATCGGCGTGTACCTGGTCGTGGTCGGTCTCGTGTTGGACATCCTGCGCAGCCTCGGCAGCGAGGTCGATCGACAGCAGGAAGCCGGCGAGACCGAGCCGCACCCGCAATCCGAGCAGGGCGCGGTGGTAGCCGGATGAGCGCCTCCCTCACCCTCGTGATCGTGATGGCGGTCCTGTACGCCGCCGGCGTCTACGTGATGCTGGAGCGCAGTCTCACCCGGGTGCTGATCGGATTCCTGCTGGTGGGCAACGCCACGAACCTGCTGATCTTCATCATGAGCGGCCGCCCCGGCAACGCGCCCATCGTCACCGGCACGGCCGCCGACGCTGCGATGGTCGACCCGGTGCCCCAGGTGCTCATGCTCACCGCCATCGTGATCAACTTCGGCATCACGGCGCTCATCCTCGCACTGATCTACCGGTCCTGGTGGCTGGCCCGGCTGGGCGACGAGGGTGACACGGTCACCGACGAGCATGCGGCCGAGACCATGGCAAGCACGGAGAAATCCTTCCGCTCGGTCACCGAGGACGAGGCAGCCAGCCAGGAAGACCTCGACGCGAGCGAGCGCGAGAGCGAGTTCGGTGCTCCTGCCAACGCGCCGGGCAAGGGGATGAAGCTATGAATCTCCTCGTTCCTCTGGTCGTCACGATCCCGCTGCTCGGAAGCGCTCTGACCCTCGCCCTCGGCCGCCGTCGCCCCCAGCAGATCGTGGTCAGCGTGATCGCCCTGACGCTGGTGGCGATCATCGGCGCGGTCCTGCTGGTGCAGGTCGATCAGACCGGCCCCGCCGTCGTGCACGTGGGCGGCTGGGATGCGCCGTGGGGCATCGTGCTCGTCGTCGACCGGCTCTCGGCGATCATGCTTCTGGTCTCCGCGCTGATGCTGCTCGGCGTGCTCCTGTTCGCCGTGGGGCAGGGCATCGTGGACGGAGACCGGGAAACCCCGGTTTCGATCTTCCATCCCACCTATCTCGTGCTGGCGGCCGGGCTGTTCAACGCGTTCATCGCGGGGGACCTGTTCAACCTCTACGTTGGTTTCGAGATGCTGCTCTCGGCCAGTTACGTGCTGTTGACGCTCGGCGGAACGGGTGCGCGCATCCGTGTCGGTGTCACCTACATCGTGGTGAGCCTGGTCTCCTCCATCCTGTTCCTCAGCTCGATCGCCCTGATCTATGGGGCCACGGGCACCGTCACCATGGCGTTGATCGCCGAGCGGGTGGCGGACCTCCCGCCGGACGTGCAGCTGATCCTCAACCTGCTGCTCCTGCTGGCCTTCTGCGTGAAGGCCGCCGTGTTTCCGCTGTCGTTCTGGTTGCCCGACTCCTATCCCACGGCCCCGGCACCGGTCACGGCGGTGTTCGCGGGGCTGCTCACGAAGGTCGGCATCTACGCGATCATCCGCACCCAGACCCTGCTCTTCCCCGAGAGCCCGCTGTCGGTGCCGCTGATGGTGGTGGCGTTGCTGACCCTGATCGTGGGCATCCTCGGGGCGCTCGCGCAGGCGGACATCAAGCGGCTGCTGTCGTTCACGCTGGTGAGCCACATCGGCTACATGATCTTCGGCATCGCGATGGGCACGCCGCTGGCGATCGCGGCCACCATCTTCTACGTCGTGCACCACATCACGGTGCAGACGACCCTCTTCCTCTGCGCGGGGCTGATCGAGCGGGTGGGCGGCACCACCTCGCTGGCCCGGCTCGGCGGACTGTTGACGGCGGCGCCGTTCGTGGCCTTCCTGTTCTTCGTTGGGGCGCTCAACCTCGGCGGCATCCCGCCGTTCTCGGGCTTCCTCGGCAAGATCGCCCTCTTCCAGGCCGGCGCGGACATCGCCGAACCGGTGACCTACATCCTGATGGGCGCCGGCGCCGCCACCTCGCTGCTCACGCTCTACGCCCTGGCCCGCGTCTGGAACATCGCGTTCTGGCGGGGGGCCGGCGAGGTCGAGGACTACGAGTCGCCGATGCTCGATGCGCTCCTGGTCGACCCGGACGACGAGGGCACGGTCACGACGCGCACCATCTCGCCGCTGATGACCGGCGCGACGACGGCGCTGCTGCTGCTGACCGTCTCACTCACCGTGTTCGCCGGGCCGGTGTTCGCGTTCACCACCCGCGCGGCGGCCAACATCGAGAACCCGGCCACGTACATCGACGCCGTCTTCCCGAACGGCACGCCATGAGCACCCCGAAGCAGCGCCTCGCCGCCATCGCCAACCAGGCGCCCCTGTTCCTGGGTCTCGTGCTGCTGTGGATGCTGCTCTGGGGCTCGTTCTCCTGGCTCAACCTGCTCACCGGCACGCTGCTGGCCACCCTCGTCTCCGTGGGCTTCTACCTGCCGGCCGTGGAGCTGGGTTTGCGCCTGAACCCGTGGTACACCGTGCTCTACCTGATCCGGCTCGGGTTCGACATCGTCCGGGGCTCGCTGCAGGTGGCCGTCCTCGCGCTCTCCCCGCGCTACACACCCAGCAACGCGATCGTGGCCGTGCACCTGCGCACCCGCAGCGACTTCATCCTGACGCTGACCGGGGTGTCGACGTCCATCGTTCCCGGGGCGATCGTGGTCGATGTGGACCGGGTGCAGTCCACCCTCTATCTGCACGTGCTGAACGTGGCGCATCCGGAACAGGTGGAGCGGTTCCGGAACGGCGTGCTGGCCGAGGAGCGCCGGATCGTGATGGCCCTCGGGTCCCGGGAAGACGTGGAACGGCTCCACCGGGTGAGCGGCGAGGACCGGAGTGAAAAAGACCAGCGCGCACGCGACCAGCATGCGAATGAGAAACTGAAGCGGGGAGGAACCGCCTGATGCATATCGTTGCCGTCATTGCCGGGGTGCTGTTCGGGGCCGGTGCCCTGTGCGCCCTCTATCGAATCGTGCGGGGACCGACCGTGCTGGACCGGGTTATCGCCTCGGATGTCCTGGTCGCGACCGTGATCTGCGCCATGGGTGCGGAGATGGCATTCAACCGGCACACCGACACGCTGCCGGTGCTGCTGGTCCTCGCCCTCTTCGCGGTGCTCGGCTCGCTGAGCGTCGCCCGCTTCCTGCCCGTGCGGGACACCGAATGAGCGATGAACTGCGCGACGTGATCTCGGCTGTCCTGGTGCTCGCCGGGGCCGTGATGTGCCTCGCGGCCGGAATCGGCGTCATCCGTTTCCCCGACGTACTATCGCGGCTGCACGCCGCCACCAAACCGCAGATCTTCGGCTTCATGGCGATCACGGCCGACGTCGCCCTAAACAACTTTACCGTGGGCACCGTCACCCTCGTCATGGCCATCGTCGTGTTCCAGGCGTTGACCGCCCCGGTCGCAGCGCACATGGTGGGCCGGGCCGCCTATGACACCCACCATGTGCGCGTCGACGTGCTCATAATCGATGAGCTCGGCACCCGGCCCGACTGATAAGATCGACCCTGTCGCGACTGGCGTAGCACGAAAGATGGGTCACCATCGGGGAGCGACTGACACGGTTAGTGACCGCACGCCTGGGCCACGACGATTGATCATCACGTCGTTAAACAAGAAGTCTGAGGAGACCCCGTGCCCGAATCCGTGCCATCCACCGTTCTGCGGTCCACATTCAACGAGCCCCTTGAGGTCGTCGACCCCGAGATCGCCGCCGTTCTCGAGCAGGAGCTCGGACGCCAGCGCGACTACCTCGAGATGATCGCCAGCGAGAACTTCGTGCCGCGCGCTGTGCTGCAGTCGCAGGGCTCCGTGCTCACCAACAAGTACGCCGAGGGCTACCCGGGACGCCGCTACTACGGCGGCTGCGAATACGTGGACGTCGCCGAACAGCTCGCCATCGACCGGGCCAAGTCCCTCTTCGGCGCCGCCTACGCCAACGTGCAGCCGCACTCCGGCGCCACCGCGAACGCCGCCGTGCTCTCGGCCATCGCGACGCCCGGCGACACCATCCTCGGTCTGGAACTTGCCCACGGCGGCCATCTCACCCACGGCATGAAGCTCAACTTCTCTGGCAAGCTCTACAATCCCGTCGCCTACGGCGTCGACCCGACCACCTTCCTGGTCGACATGGACGTCGTGCGCGAGACGGCACTCGAGACCAAGCCCAAGGTCATCATCGCCGGCTGGTCCGCCTACCCGCGCCACCTCGACTTCGAGGCCTTTCGCAGCATCGCCGACGAGGTCGGCGCCCTGCTCTGGGTCGACATGGCCCACTTCGCCGGACTCGTCGCCGCCGGCCTGCACCCGTCGCCGGTTCCCTACGCGGATGTCGTGTCCACCACCGTGCACAAGACCCTCGCCGGTCCCCGCTCCGGTCTCATCCTCTCGCGCGACATGGTGCTGGCGAAGAAGCTCAACTCCAACGTGTTCCCCGGCCAGCAGGGCGGCCCGCTGATGCACGTGATCGCCGCCAAGGCGACCGCGTTCAAGCTCGCGGCCGAGCCCGAGTTCAAGGAACGTCAGGAGCGCACCCTGCGCGGTGCCAGCATCCTCGCCGACCGTCTGATGGCGGATGACTCGCGCGCCGGCGGCGTCGACGTGCTCACCGGCGGCACCGACGTGCACCTCGTGCTCGCGGACCTCCGCAACTCGCCGATCAACGGCCAGCAGGCCGAGGACGCCCTGCACGCGGTCGGCATCACGGTCAACCGCAACTCGGTGCCGTTCGACCCGCGCCCGCCGATGGTCACCAGCGGCCTGCGCATCGGAACCCCTGCCCTGGCCACCCGTGGCTTCGGCGACGAGGAGTTCACGGTCGTCGCCGACGTCATCGCCGAGGCGCTCAAGCCCGACGCCGACATCGAGGGCCTCCGCGCCCGCGTCAAGGTGCTCACCGAGGCCTTCCCGCTGTACCCCGGTCTGCAGCAGTAACGTCCGCCGCGCACCCGGCCGCCCTCGACCCGGGTGTCATCGCCGCAGGCTCCGCACCCTGGCGTACGGCCTGCGAACGAATTCGACGGAGATTTTGCTGCGAAAGCCCGCTGGAAGCATCCGTCACCGGCGTGTTGCCCAAAATCTCCGTCGGATTCGCACGTGCCTCCGGCACCTGCGCACCTGCGCACCGGAGCACCTCTAAACGTCAGAACGACCGACTGAATGGATCCACAATGACGGCAATAACCCTCGACGGAGTCACGACCGCCTCCGTGGTCAAGACCGAGCTCATCGACCGGATCGCGGAGCTCCGCGCGCACGGGATCGTGCCCGGGCTCGGCACGCTCCTGGTCGGCGATGACCCGGGCTCGCGCTCGTATGTCGCGGGCAAGCACCGCGACTGCGCCGAGGTCGGCATTGAATCGATCCGGGTCGACCTGCCCGCGTCGGCGACCAGCGCCGATGTGCGCGCCGCAATCGCCGACCTGAACTCCGCCCGCGAGGTGACCGGCTACATTATTCAGCTGCCGCTGCCGGTCGGCCACAACGACAACGCCATGCTCGAACTGATCGACCCGTCGAAGGATGCCGACGGCCTGCACCCGACGAACCTCGGCCGATTGGTGCTCGGCATCGAGGGCGAGCTGGACTCGCCGCTGCCCTGCACCCCGGCCGGCATCGTCGAGCTACTGCGCCGCTACGACGTGCCGATCGTCGGCCAGCGCGTCGTCGTCGTCGGGCGCGGCCTCACCGTCGGGCGCCCGCTCGGACTGCTGTTCACCCGCAAGGGTCTGGATGCCACCGTCACCCTGACGCACTCCCGCACGGTCGACCTGCCCGGCGAGGTGCGGCGCGCCGACATCGTCGTGGCCGCCGTCGGCGTGCCGCACCTGATCCAGGCGGACTGGGTGAAGCCCGGCGCCGCCGTGCTCGACGTGGGCATCACCCGGGTGACCGACCCGATCACCGGCAAGGGCACCCTGACCGGTGACGTGCACCCGGATGTCGCGAACGTCGCCGGCTTCCTGTCCCCGAATCCGCGCGGCGTCGGCCCGATGACCCGCGCCATGCTGCTGTGCAACGTGGTGAAGGCAGCCGAGCTGTCGCTCAGCAGGTAGCCGGGCGCCACGGGCGGTCGCCTCGTGACGGTCGCCTCTCGGGGCTCGCGCAGGTGGCCGTGCGGGCGAGGCTCGGTGGTGCCGCCGTCGCGGCGCACGCTGTGGAAGCCGGCGCACGGTATTCCCTGCGCCGTGAGTCGTAGCCCGCGCCGCGAGCGTGAGGCAGGCCGGCTCAGCGCTGCGGCAGCGCCGTCACCGAGGCGTGCAGGGCGCAGTGGCGCAGATACTCCGCTGCGTTGTGGCCGAGGCCGGCCACCTCCTCATCCGTCAGGGGCCGCCGCACCTTGGCGGGAACGCCGGCGACCAGCGACCTGGGCGGGATGACGGTGCCCTCGAGCACGACAGCTCCGGCGGCGACGAGGGACCCGGAACCGACGACGGCGCCGTTCAGCACCGTCGCCATCATGCCGATCAGCGAGCCGTCCTCGACCGTGCAGCCGTGCAGCACGGCCCCGTGCCCGACGGATACATTCCGGCCGACGATCAGCGGGAATCCGTGGTCCACGTGGCAGGAGACATTGTCCTGCAGGTTGGAGCCGGGGCCGATCCGGATGGGTTCCGCCTCGGCGCGCAGCACGGCGTTGTACCAGACGCTGGCGTGTTCGGCCAGTGTGACGTTGCCGACGACCACGGCGCCCGGGGCGACGTAGGCGGTCTCGGCCACGACCGGTCCGGGTCGGTCGGGCAGGGTGATGATGCGGGCGGCGCTGTCGGCAGTCATACGCGTCAGCCTATCGGGCTGCCTCGTGCGCAGGCTCTAGGATTTCGGCATGGTCAATTCCGCGCATCCATCCGTCGACCGGGTTCGGGAGGCTCTCCGCGCCCACGGCCTGGACCCGGAAATTCGCTGGTTCGACGATGCGGCCACAACCGCGGCCGCCGCCGCGGAGGCGCTCGGCATCTCGCGTGGCGCCATCGCGAATTCGCTCGTCTTCACCCTCGATGGTGAGCCGCTGCTCGTGCTCACCTCGGGGGCTCACCGGGTCGATGCGGCGTGGCTGGGGGACAGACTGGGCGGCACGATCGGACGCGCCTCGAAGGATGTCGTCAGGCAGGCCACCGGTCAGGTGATCGGCGGGGTCGCGCCGCTGGGACATCCGTCGCCACTGCGCACCCTGGTCGACGTCGCCCTCGCCGAATTCCCGGTCGTCTGGGCGGCTGCGGGCCACGCGCACACCGTGTTCCCGACCACGTTCGACGAACTCGTGCGGATCACCGGCGGCGAGCCCACCGCAGTCGCGCCCTAGATCCCGACGGCCTCATCTCCGCCACTCGCGCACCGCCGGGCCGGGAGAATGGCTCCCTCGCCGGTGGGCAAAGTCACAGTTCGGCGGCGTACGGCGACGGATGCCCGGCACGTCCCGGGCGTGACCGGCACTGAACATAGACTCGGCAGAGTTGCACCTCTGATCACTTCGATGGCGAAAAATTCACAAAGGATGCTCAAATGCGCGCTCGACATGCTCTTCCGGCCCTGGCCGCCGTGGCCGCCCTCCTGCTTACCGCCTGCGTGGACAACTCCACTCCGACGACTGGCGTCACGGAGGGATCCGCGGCCGAGGTGGTGACCACCGACGAGGAGGCCGCCGCGCTCCTCCCGGAAACGACCGCGACCCCGGGCAAGCTCGTCTTCGGCACCAGCCCGAATTACGCGCCGAACGAGTTCAAAAACGACGCCGGCGAACCGATCGGCTGGGCGATCGACCTGAGTGATGCGATCGCCGCCAAGCTCGGGCTCGAGGCCCAGTACACGGTGGCCAAATTCGAGAACATCATCCCGAATGTCGTCGGCGGCAAGATCGACGTCGGCATGTCGTCCTTCACCGACACGGCGGAGCGTGAAAAGCAGGTCGATTTCGTGAACTACTACCTCGCAGGCATCCAGTGGGCCTCGCCCGCGGGCACGACCGTCGACCCCGACGATGCGTGCGGCCTCAAGGTCGCCGTGCAGTCCACGACCTACCAGGACACCGTCGAGATCCCGGCGAAGAGTGACGCCTGCGTCGCCGCCGGCAAACCGCCGATCCAGAAGGTCCCCCTCGACACGCAGGATGCCGCGGCGAATGCCGTCGCGCTGGGCCAGGCCGACGCCTTCAGCGCCGACTCCCCGGTCACCCTCTACGGGATCGCACAGTTGACGGGCAAGCTGCAGACCGCGGGAGAGACGTTTGAGGCGGCACCATACGGTATGGCCGTGCAGAAGGATTCCGGGATGGCCGAGGCCGTGCAGGCCGCGCTGCAGTCGCTGGTCGACGACGGCACCTACGAGGCGATTCTGGACGACTGGGGGGTCGTCGACGGCGGCCTCGACACGATCACACTCAACGCCGGCGCGAGGGGCTAGGCACGTCGCCGCCGCTGCGCGCCGCCTCGACCCCGGGCACCGATTTCGGCCGTCGCGTGCGTGGCTAACTCAGGAGATCCCCGCCGAACCTCGTTCGCACCCGCACAGGTCTGGGGATGCGCACGGGGGGCGGCACGACTTCTCCTGAATTAGCCACGTGGGGCGAGTTCCCGCTGCGTTACTGCTCCCGCGCCGCCCCGTCCGCCGCGCGCACCACGAACAGGTCCGGGACCGCGAAGCCCCGGGCTGCGAACGCGGCCGTGACCGCCGCCGTGACCGCGGGGATCAGGGCGCGCGGGGTAAGGGCGATGGCGGCGCCGCCGAAGCCGCCGCCGGTCATCCGGGCGCCGATCGCTCCGGTGCCGCGCGCGGTCTCCACGGCGAGGTCGAGTTCGGGCACGGAAATCTCGAAGTCGTCCCGCATTGACAGGTGCGAGGCGTCCAGGAGGGCGCCGATCGCGGTCGGTCCCTGCTCGCGCAGGGTGCGCACGGTGTCCTGCACGCGCTGGTTCTCGGTGACCACGTGCCGCACCCGGCGGAACGTCTCGTCGTCGAGCACGTCGGCGGCCCGGCCGAGGTCGTCCACGGTGAGGTCGCGCAGGGAGGGGACCCCCAGCATCCGTGCACCCAGTTCGCAGGATGCCCGGCGCGAGGCATACCCGCCGGTCGAGTGCGCGTGGCTCACCCGCGTGTCGATGACCAGCAGGTCGAGGCCGGCCCCGTCGAAGCCGAGCGGGATCACCTCGGCCTCAAGGGTGCGGCAGTCCAGGAAGACGGCGGAGTCGGCCTCGCCCAGCAGGGACGCGGACTGGTCCATGATGCCGGTGGGAGCCCCGACGGCCCGGTTCTCGGCCAGCTGGCCCACCCGGGCGAGCATGCGCCGGTCGAGTCCGAGCTGCCAGAGGTCGTTCAGGGCCACGGCAACCGCACTCTCGATCGCGGCGGAGGACGACAGTCCGGCCCCGATCGGCACGTCAGAGTCGATGAACACGTTAAATCCGGGCAGGGTGGCCAGGTCGGCGCCGAACTGGCCGAGGGCCCATGCCACGCCGAGCGGGTACGCCGACCAGCCGGCTAGGTTCTCCGGAGTCAGGTCGTCGAGGGAGAGCTCCACGGTTTCCGCGGCGAACGAGCTCGCCACCCGCAGCTGGCGGTCGCCGCGCAAGCCGAGCCCGACGAGCGTGCGCCGGTTGATCGCGAAGGGAAACACGAACCCGTCGTTGTAGTCGGTGTGCTCGCCGATCAGGTTGACGCGGCCGGGGGCCGACCAGAGTCCGGCCGGGGCCGCGTCGAAGCGGCTCGTGAAGCCATCCGTCACGGTCTGGATGAGATCGGTCATGCGTGGGCCTGCCCTTCGAGTGTGGTGCTGATAGCGGGAACGGATGCCGCGGCGCCGGCCGCCGCTTCGGTCGCGTCCGTCCCGGCGGAGCGTTCGACCGCGCGGCGAATGTTGTCGGCCGCCTGCTCGGGCGTGACGTCTCCGATCCATGCGCCCATGGCGGCCTCCGACCCGGCCAGGAACTTCAGCTTGTCTGCGGCTCGGCGCGGACTCGTCACCTGCAGCATCAGCCGGATCTCGTCGCGGCGCACCGAGACCGGGGCCTGGTGCCAGGCCGCGATGTACGGCGTCGGGGTGTCGTAGAGGGCGTCGATGCCGCGCAACAGCCGCCGGAAGAGCACGGCGAGCTCATCACGCTCAGCCAGGCTGGTCGCCGCGAAGTCGGGCACGTGCCGGTGCGGCAGCATGTGCACCTCGATGGGCCAGCGCGCGGCGAACGGCACGAAGGCGGTCCAGTGCTCGCCGGTCAGAATGACCCGGCCCCCAGCCTGCTCGCTGGCGAGGATGTCCGCGAACAGGTTTGGTCCGTACTGGTCGAGGGAGGCGATCACGCGCTGGGTGCGCGGCGTGACGTAGGGGTAGGAGTAGATCTGGCCATGCGGGTGGTGCAGCGTGACGCCGATCGCCTCGCCGCGGTTTTCAAACGGGAAGACCTGTTCCACGCCGGGTAGCTGTGACAGGGCGTACGTGCGCTCGGCCCAGGCCTCGATCACCGTGCGGGCGCGCACGACCGACAGGCTCGCGAACGAGCCCTCGTTCTCGGGGCTGAAGCAGACGACCTCGCAGCGGCCGACCGAGGTGCGGACGCGGTTCAGTCCGATGGTGTTCAGGTCGTCGAGCCCGGCGGGGGCGTCGGCGTCGGTGAGGAGGGGCCCGAACGAGGGCGACTTGTTCTCGAACACGGCCACGTCGTAGTTGCTGGGCACCTCTGACGGGTTCCCCGGCGTCGACGGGGCGAGCGGGTCCAGGTGCGCGGGCGGCAGGAACACGCGGTTCTGGCGGGCGGCGGCGATCGAGACCCATTCGCCACTGAGCGGGTCCTGGCGCATCCGGGCGGTGGCCGGGCGCGGGTCGAGTTCGCGCAGGTCGGCCGCCCGATCCGGCGGCAGGCTGGACTGCGGGTCATCGAAGTAGATAAGGTCCCGACCATCGGCGAGGGTGTGGCGGTGACGGATGATGCCGGTGTCGGCTACAAAGTCTGTGTTCATGGCGAAAGCAACGTTATCTGATTTGCACATGTGAAACCAGATCTTTCAGGTTGAAAACCAAAGTAAACTAAGTGAAGATTAGGCATGGCTTCTCGCGAATCGACCGAATCGACCGAATCGACCGAATCGACCGAATCGACCGAATCGACCGAATCGACCGCCACGGCCGACCTCATCGACGTGAGCGACGGGCCCGGCGACCGCGACACGCTCCCGGCCCACCAGCGGCGAGAACAGATCCAGCGCCTCGTCGGGGAGCGCGGTTTCGTACGAGTGCGCGAGTTGCGCGAGGCGTTCGGAGTGTCCGGCGTCACGGCGCGGGCCGACCTCGACGTGCTTGAGTCTGCCGGGACGGTGCAGCGCGTGCACGGCGGGGCGGTTCCGGCCGCGCCACCCAGCGGCCGCCCGCTGCGGGAGTTCTCCTTCGAGGAGGCCCTCGCGTCATCCGTGCTGCCCAAGCAGCAGATCGGCGTGCTCGCCGCGGCCCTCGTCACGAGCGGGCAGAGCATCCTCCTCGACGTCGGCACGACCACCCTCTCTGTCGCCCACGCGCTGCTGGCCCGCACCGATCTGACCGACGTCGTCATCATCACGAACGGGCTCAGCATCGCCCTCGCCCTCGAGCCGGCCATCCCGCGGTTCACCGTGATCGTCACGGGCGGTTCGCTCCGCCCGCTGCAGCACTCCCTGGTCGAGCCACTCGCACGGACGGTGCTCAGCCAGGTTCACGTCGATTTGGCTTTCATCGGCTGCAACGGCGTCGATGCCGGCTATGGGGTCACGAACATCAACCTCCCCGAGGCTGGGGTCAAAACGCTCATGCTGGCCGCCGCGACCCGGGCGGTCGTCGTGGCCGACGCCTCCAAGCTCGGCCAGGTGCACCTCGGGCAGGTCGGCCCGCTGCGCGCGTTCGACACCCTGGTGACGGATGCCGCGGCCGACGAGGTCATGCTGGCGCCCCTCCGCGAGGCCGGTCTGACCGTTCTGCAGCCGGAGTAGGTTGACACTATGCGCGCTGCAACGGGTTTCCAGTATGAATTGAGGGTAGCCACGCCGAGTGGGCCTGCGTTGGCGATCGTCACCGAGGTGGCCGCCGGCCTCCGGCTGTATTCCGTGGACGGCATAGACCTCGTCGAGCCGTTCGCGCCCGAGGCCACCCCGCCGTGGGGCGCCGGCATCGTGCTGATGCCGTGGCCCAACCGCATCCGGGACGGCCTTTGGCGGCACCAGGGCGTCGTGCAGCGCCTGCCGCTCACCGAGCCGGAACAGCAAAACGCCATCCACGGCCTGCTTCGGTATTCGTCCTATCGCATGCTCGACCGCAGCCCGAGTTCGGTCACTCTGGCCGCCACGGTCTTCCCGCAGGCCGGATACCCGTTCCTGCTCGACACGACCGTGCGGTATGCGCTCAACGACAACGGTCTTGCGGTCACCCACACGGTGCGAAACGTGGGCCGGGACGCGGCCCCGGTAGCGCTCGGCGCGCATCCGTACCCGAAGATCGGCGGCGTTCCCACCGAGGACCTCGTGCTCACGATCGCGGCGCGCACCCATATCGACGTCGACGACCGGCAGAACCCCGTCGGGGAATCTTCCGTCGTCGGCACCCGGTTCGACCTGCGCACGGGGTGCCGGGTGGGTGACGTCGATCTCGACGACGGCTTCGGCGGGGTGGGGCCTGAGGCTCCCGAGGTGCGGTCCGACGTGACCGGCGAGGAGTCCGGCACCCCCAGCGTGGCCTCGTTGACCGCGCCTGACGGCCGCAGCGTCACGATCTGGGGCGACCGGAACATCCGCAACGTTCAGGTCTTCACGCCGCGCAACTTCCCCTTCCCGGGGCCGGGCGGCCCGTTCCTGGGCCTGGCGGTGGCGATCGAGCCGATGACGGCCCCTGCGAATGCCTTTAATTCGGGCGCGGGGCTGCGCTGGGTCGAACCGGGGGAGTCCTGGTCTGTGCGCTGGGGCATCCGCCACCAGGGATTTCGCCTCTGATCCGGCATCACCGCGCCCATCACGGTCCGCCGGGCAGAGAGACGGGGTGTCCGCCTCGCGGCGGTCACCCCGTTTCACGGCTTGCCGGCTACGAGAGGACGTCCTTGACCAGGGCCTCGTTCTCGGTGTGCGACCAGAGCGAGTGCAGGTAGCCGACGAGCAGGAGCACGAAGGGCAGGGACACGAGCACCCAGCCGATCGGGCTCAGGCCCCACGATGACATCGTCGGGTCCACGCCCTCGGCCACCGTGCCGGCGAGGAGCCCGAAGCGGCTCATCAGGAGGTACTCGCCGAGGATCAGACCGATGGTGGCCAGCACCGGGGCGATGATGGTCTGGACCACGTTCTCGCTGCCCGCATTGCGGCGGAAGAACGCGATCACCGCGATGCAGACGAGGATCTCGATCAGCACGATCGCCACCACGGCGAGGCCGCTGAACCAGTAGAACATGTTGAGCACCGGGTCGAGCCGGAAAACGGCGAAGGTCACGATGACGAAACCCGTGAGGACCGACGTGGCGAGGGAGGCGGTGCTCGGTGCGCCGCGACCGTTGACGTGGCTGAGCGGCGCGGGCAGCGCGCCGCCGCGGCCGAGGGCGAAGAGGTACCGGCTGGCCGCGTTCTGAAAGGCCAGCAGTCCGGCGAACAGGCTCGAGATCACCAGGACGCCCATCACGGTGGCCATCCACGGTGCCACGTACTGGGTCGCGAGGGAGAAGAGCACCGCGGCCGGGTCGGCCAGGGGAACCCCGTCGAGACTCGACAGCTCCACGGTCTTCTCGACGACCGAGGATGCACCCATTCCCGTGACCATGGCGAGCGCCGTCAGGGCGAACAGCGCCGTGATCACTCCGACCGCCAGGTAGGTGGCGCGGGGGACCACCGTCTTCGGGTCCTTGGATTCCTCGCCGTAGATCGCGGTGGCCTCGAAGCCGATGAAGGACGCGAACGCGAAGGCGAACGCGATGCCCGCCGAGCCGGCCAGCCCGCCGGCGAGGATCGCGGCCGGGTTGAACGAGGCCCAGAAGTTCAGGCCCTCCGGCCCGCCGTCGGCCAGGATGGCGACCGAGGTGACGACCAGTGCCAGGAGTTCGAGCAGCATCAGCACGCCGAGCACCTTGGCGCCGACGTCCACGCTCAGCAGCGAGAGCAGCGTGACGGTCGCCCAGGCCAGCAGCGCCCACGCCCACCAGGGGAGCAGGCCGACCTGGGCGCCGAGCAGTCCGCCGAAGAACCCGTAGATCGCCAGCTGGATGGCGAGGTAGGCGCCCGGGGCGGCCGCGCCGTTACCGAGAACGATCGCGACCGGGACCGCGCCGGTCATGCCCACGAGCGGTGCGGCCGCCGCGACCACGAAGAAGACGATGCCGATCACACCGAGGCGTCCCGTGCGTAGGGTGGTCTGGGAGTCGGACTGAGGGGTACTGCGAGTGGTCGTCATGGGTTTACTCCTCATTGAGTTGACGATTGCGTGAGTTGACGATTGCGTGAGTTGACGAGTGCGTGAGTTGACGAGTGCGCGAAAACGAACGGATGCCGCGATAAACCCGTGCGGCTAGCTGCCGTAGTGCATCCAGACGCCCTTGACCTGCGTGTACGCGTCGATCGAATACGGACCCATCTGTTGCCCCAGCCGCTGGTCTTGAACCCGCCCCACGGCGCGGCCATATCCGGCACCGGTGGCATGTTCACGAAGATCGCACCGGCACGGATGCCGTTGGCCAGGCGGTGTGCCTTCTCGAGGTCCTTCGTCCAGACCGTGGCGGCGAGCCCATAGTCGGTGTCGTTGGCCCGGTTGATGAGCTCCTGCAGGTCGTCGTCATCGTCGTAGGACATGATCGAGAGCACCGGCCCGAAGACCTCGTCGGTCGCGATGGCCATGTCGTCGCGCACACCGGCGAACACCGTCGGCTGGAAGAAGAAGCCGACCTCGCCGGCCCGGGCGCCACCGGTCACGAGTTCCGCGCCCTCGGCACGGCCGACCGTGACCATCCGTTCGACGTGGTCGAGGTGTTTTGAGAGACCAGAGGACCCAGCTGGGTCCTGGGGTCCATCCCGGCGCCAAGCTTCATGCCGGAGACCCCGGCCGCCATTTTCTCGACGAATTCGGCCTCGCGCTTCTTGTTGACATAGAACCGCGTGTAGGCCGCGCAGACCTGCCCGGAATTGAGCATGCCGCCCGCCAGGTTGCAGCCGGCGGCCGCGTCGATGTCGCCGTCCGCAGTGATGATGAAGGGGCCTTGCCCCCGAGTTCGAGGGTGATCTTCTTGAGGTTCGAGGCGGCGGAACCGGCCACGATGGAGCGGCCGACGGCGGTGGAACCGGCACGAAGGGCGGCCTTCGCGACTAAGGACCTGTGGGTGACCCGGTACGCCGAGGACGAGCGCTACCCGACCGGCGACTTCGTCAATCAGCACGCGGGCGGCGCCGGCCTGCCTACATCGAAGCCGACCGCGACATCGACGGCCAGGACATCGTGCTCTGGCACACGTTCGGCCTCACCCACTATCCGCGCATCGAGGACTGGCCGATCATGCCCGTGGACACCGCTGGTTTCAAGCTGAAGCCCGATGGCTTCTTCGACCGCAGCCCGGTGCTCGATGTGCCGCCGTCGACGCCCGTCGAAGAGGGACACTGCCACTGCTGAGTGTGCAGCGCGCCGGGGTCGAGGGAAGACGGGTTTCCCTCCCCGGCCCCGATCCGGCAGTCTGGGAGGATGGCCGAGAAGAAGAGGCAGAGCAACCAGACCGAGACCGGTCCACGTGCAGCACGGGCGGCAGCCGCCGCCCGGCCGCCGCTGAGCCTGCCGGACGCCGTGCGCCTGACGGCCCTGATCCGCATGAAGCGGCTCGCCATCGGACTGCTCCTCCTGATGGCGGTGGTGTTCGCCACCTCGTTCGCGCTGCAGGAGAGCTACCCGTGGCTGCAGTACGTGCGCGCCGCGGCTGAGGGCGGCATGGTCGGCGCCATAGCGGACTGGTTCGCCGTGACGGCCCTGTTCCGGTACCCGCTGGGCCTGCGCATTCCGCACACGAACATCATCGCCAGCCGCAAGGACGAGATCGGGGCCAGCCTGGGTGAATTCGTCGAGACGAATTTCCTCTCCGAGGCGGTCATCCGTGGCAAGCTCGAATCGCTGGGTGCGTCCCGTCGGCTCGGCGCGTGGCTCTCCCAGGAGGAGAACGCGCGCCGGCTCACCGACGAGGTCGCGGTGGCGGGCGCCGGTCTGCTCAACCTGCTCAGCGACGACGCGATCCAGGAGCTGATCGAAACCGTGGCCCGCGAGAACCTGCTGAAGCCGGAGTGGGGTCCGACAATCGGGCACGTGGGGGCGCGGCTGGTCGAGTCGGGGCAGCAGCACGCCGCCGTCGACCTGCTGCTGGAACGGGCCGAGGGCTGGCTGTTGGAGCATCCGGAGGCCTTCGGGCGGGCCGTGTCCCAGCGCCTGCCGACCTGGCTCCCCGGTTTCGTCGACAAGCTGGTCGACGACAAGGCGCACCGGGAGGTGCTCGCCTTCGTGGCCACCGTGCGTGCGGATGCCGCGCATCCGCTCCGCCAGGCCATCGATCGTTACCTCGTCGAGGTGACCGACGACCTGCAGCACGAGCCGGCGATGATCGAACGGGTGGAGGCGCTCAAGCTCGAACTGCTCGACAGCGCCCGGCTGCGCGATTTCGCGAGCAAAACCTGGGAGGCCGTGAAGGTCTCCCTGACGGCGGCGCTGAACGACCCCTCGAGCGGGTTGCGCACGGGCATCCGCTCGACCGTCATGGAGGTCGGCGGGAGACTGTCCACCGACCCGGCCCTCGGCACCCGCGTCGACCGGTGGCTGGCCGACAGTGCAAGCTACATCGTGCGCCGGTACCGGCACGAGATCGCCGAGGTGATCACCGAAACCGTCGCGCGGTGGGACGCGGCCGAGACGGCCGAGAAGATCGAACTGCAGATCGGAAAGGACCTCCAGTTCATCCGCATCAACGGCACCGTGGTGGGCGCGCTCGCCGGCCTGGTCATTTTCGCGCTCGCCCAGGCCGTTGTGGCACTGGTGTAACGCGGCCCTGGACTCCCGCCCCGAATGGGGAATACTTGGAATCCAGCCCATCCGGTCGATCCCGGTGTACGATTCCAGGCTCGGAAATCTGGCGGACCACCACGGCCGGCTCCTGAACCGGGTGACGGTACGGCTCGTCGCCGACAGCAGCGACGGGGTCGCGTTCGTACCGTCCAGTGCGGCGCCGACGCCGCCGCCGGGCCGATACCGGTCCACGGATACGTATGCGCACTGGGCCGACGTTCTCGCCTCCCGGATGGCGCCGCTCCTCGGCGCCGACCGGGTCGCGACCCCTGACGCCGAACCGGTGCCCTCCGACGACCAGGCGAGGGCGAAGGAGGCGCGGCGCCAGCTCGCGGTCGACCAGCTCGGGATCGTCGACACCCCGCCCGAGGAGCGCTTCGACCGCATCGCGGCACTGGCGCGCACCCTGTTCGGCACCCAGTCCGCGGCGCTCACGGTGATCGATGGCGATCGCCAGTGGCATAAGGCCCGCATCTGCGTGGCCGATGCCGAGTCGCCGCGGTCCAATTCGTTCTGCGCGGTCACCATTACGGGCACCGCGGCTATGGTGATACCGGATGCCCTTCTCGACGACCGCTTCCGAGACAATCCACTCGTGGTGGGCGAGCCAAAGTTCAGGTTCTACGCCGGATTCCCGATCGAGTCGCCGTCGGGGGAGCTCATCGGGGCCCTCTGCGTGTTCGACTCGGAGCCGAGGGCGGCAGGAACCGTCGACCTCGTGCTGTTGCGCGAGTTGGCGCTGATGGTGCAGCGAGAACTCGCAAGCCCGTTCACCGCCGAGTGGCGGACGCGCCCGTAGACGCACCCCTAGGCGGCGTGGGCGACACCGGCGGGTGCCGATCCGGGCGACAGGCGCGTGCGCGGGGCCGCGCCGATCACGGCGTTGTCCGGAACCCGCAGATCGCGTTCGACGACCGCTCCGGGGCTGAGCCGTGCCCCGCGACCGATCCGCACATAGCTGCCCAGCCGCGTGGCGCTGCCGACGACAGCGTCCGCGCCGACGTGCACGTTCTGGCCGATGAACACGTGAGAACCGATGACCGCGTCCTGGTCGATCCAACTGCCGGGGCCGATCCACGCCTCCGCCCCGACCCGCGCGCCGCTCTCCACGTAGGCGGTTCGGGATACGAACGCCTCGGGGTGCACGCGTGCGCTGGGGGACACCAGTCCGCGTCCGTTGGGGTGACGCCGGTACCGGGTGATGATCCCGGTCTCGATTTCAACTTCTTCATTCACTCTGCCCACGGGGCCTCCTTCTCAGGTCGCCGGCATCGGGCATGCCGGCACCATGTCAGAGAAGTATGGAGCAGCTACCCGAACGCCGCCCGAATCATCGCTGGGTGCTCGCCGGGAGTCCGGAGTCGATGCTGGGCCCGGGCGAGACCCGGGTCTGCACCGACGCTGATCCTGTGAGTGGGCCCCGTCGGGCTCGAACCGACGACCCAAGGATTAAAAGTCCTTTGCTCTACCAACTGAGCTAGAGGCCCGCGGTTAATAATGTACAGGGGATTTTGGATCCGTTTTTCTAGGTACCGTGGGAGAGGGTTTTCTGCAGACGAGACGGATGTGCCCACAGCGAACACGAAACCGAGCCCAGGAGGATGCCATGGCCGAGAATTTTCACAAGCCGACCCAGTTCTCCGGCAGCAAATTCGAGTCCTTCCAGGGGGGCGAAGACCCGGCACTGATCAGCCGGGTGGCGCATGAAACCGCGCACGCGCTTCTGGCCCGCGTGCGCAGCGACCCTGACCCCGACATCGTCGAGCGGCTCGTGACCTACACCGACGAGAACGGCGTCGACGCGGTGGCCGAACTCTGGTCGCGTGCAACGCCGCGCAGCCTGCCCGGGGCGCTCTGGCGGATCTACCTGGTGCGGTTGCTCATCCGCCAGGATCCCGAGGGCACGGCGTTCCTCTACCAGCGCGGAACCGAAGTCACGGTTGCGATCGACCCGGTCATCGCCGGGGCCGCAGTGCCCACGGGCACGGCGGAGATTATCGTCCTGGCCGACCAGATCCTGCGGGGGATCTTCACCGGGGATTTCGCCGTGGCACTCGACCGCGCGGCGGCGTTCTGCCGCGTCATCTCCGTCGGCTGCACCAGCGTCGCGGACGACCTGGAGACGACCGAACCGCTCCGGTCCACCGAACTGACCACCCGCGCCCTCCGGTTCTCCACCACCGCCCAGGAATTCGGCTCCTGCGCCCGGCTCTGGCGCAGTGACTCGCTGGACTGACCTGTCTAACTGATCGGCTGCGAGCCGTCCCGCCGGGTGCGCGATCCGCATCCGGGTCGTTTACACTGGACTCTGGTCGGGCCGCAGTAACCCCGGGCTCCAATATTCGCCGCTGTGAGCGGCCTCGCGCCGAGAGGCGTTCTGCGGTCCGGCCTTCACTCTTCCTCCGCCTGTCGTGACACACCAATCCGATTCGGTCTCCGCGCCGAACCATGGACGTGGACAAGACCTGAGATGCTTGTTCTCATGAGTGCTGAATTCAACGTCAACCGGGAGGGGACTGTTCCTGTCTCCCATGAGGAATTGCTGGGCCGGGTGGCGCAGGGAGACGAAGGAGCATTTGGAGAGCTGTATGACCGGATGGCCTCGCGTGTTCTCGGTCTCGTTCGACGTCTTCTGGTTGACCCTTCGCAGTCGGAGGAAGTGACGCAGGAGATCTTCCTGGAGATCTGGCTGACGGCGACGAGGTACGAGGCCCAGCGCGGCGGGGCGTCGACCTGGATCCTGACCATGGCGCACCGCCGGGCGATCGACCGGATTCGGTCGTCGCAGGCCAGCCGCGACCGGGATATCAAAATCGGCATCCGTGATCTTGCGGTTGCCTACGACGAGGTGTCCGAAACGGTCGGAGTACGAATCGAGCACGAAAGAGTGGAAAAGGCGATGTCCAGATTGACGGAACTGCAACGCCAGGCGATCAGCCTCGCCTACTACGGCGGCCTCAGCCAGAGTGAAGTCGCCGAGCGGTTGCAGATCCCTCTCGGAACTGTGAAAACGAGGCTGCGCGACGGCATGATCCGCCTGCGCGACGAGTTGGGAGTGGCGTCATGAGCGACAACACCCGGAATGACGACCCCCGCAACGCCGCCGGGCAGAACCCGGGCGAGCTCGCCGGCGCCTACGCCCTCCACGCCCTGGGCGCGGAAGAGGCCGCCGTCTATGAGGAGCACCTCAAGGCGTCCGAGCCGGCCCGCATCGAGGCGGCCGAGCTGAGTGACACCGCGGTGGCGCTGGGCCTTGCCGCCGCCCCCGTTCAGCCCTCGGCCGGACTCAGGGCCTCCCTGATGGCAGGACTTGCCGCCACGCCGCAGCTCGCGCCCCTGCCGGCCGATCAGACGGCACCGGCCACCCCCGCGCCGCGCGTCGATCCCGCTCCGATCCAAGGCGCCACCGCAGCGGGCAGCGCCTCCGAGCGCGCCCGCCTGCGCTGGTTCCAGCGGCCCGTCGGCGTTCTCGCGGCGGCCGCCGCGGCCGTCGCCCTCTTCGCGGGCGGCACCTTCGTCGGCCAGTCCCTGGAGTCCGACCAATTCGAACAGGACCAGGCGGCCGGTCTCGTGCAAATCACGGCGGCCGCTGACATCCAGCGCGCGTCGGCGACCACCGCCGACGGTCAGGAAGCCACCCTGGTCTGGTCCGAAGAGAGCGGACTCTCAGCGCTCCTGGTCGACGACCTGCCGGACTTGCCGTCCGACCGGGACTACCAGCTCTGGTACATCGGCGGCTCCGGCGCGGTTCCCGCCGGAATCTTCGACTCGCCCGGCACCGGCACCGTCTGGCGCGTGCTCGACGGCAGCCTCACCGCCGGCGACACGATCGGCGTCACGGTCGAGCCGAAGGGTGGCTCGGAGCAGCCCACCAGCGACCCGATCCTCGCCATCCAGAGCTCCTGAGCTGCTTGATCTGAGTCGATCCCGACCTGATCCTGACCTGCTCCTGACCCGATACTCTATGCTCGTCAAATGACTGTTCGGCGAATGACGCTGCCCTTCACCCTGCTCCTCGACCCGGTTCCCGCCGACGCGCCGCAGACGGAATTCGACGACACGTTCCACGAGGTGGACTCGGATGCCCCGGCGTTGCGGGTGGGGGAGTTGAGCGCCCAGCGGGGCGACGGCGTCTTCGAGACACTTGGCGTGGTCGGCGGCCACCCTCAGGCGGTCGGCCCTCACCTTGCCCGGCTGGGCACCTCGGCCGCGACCTGTGAGCTGCCCGAGCCGAACACGGCTCAGTGGCTGGCCGCGATCGCGCACGTGGTCGACCGCGTCCCGCACGAGGGCGAAGTTGTGCTCAAGCTCGTCTACAGCCGCGGCGTCGACTCCGGCCCGGCACCCACGGCCTGGCTTCACGCGACCCCCGCGCCCGACTTCGCCGTCGTCCGCGAGGACGGCATCCGGGCGGTCACCCTGGACCGCGGCTACCCGCACGGCGTCGCAGAGCAGGCGCCCTGGCTCCTGATGGGCGCGAAGACGCTCAGCTATGCGGTCAACATGGCCGCCCTCAGGGAGGCCCGCCGCCGCGGCGCCGACGACGCGATCTTCCTCACCCACGACGGCTTCGTGCTCGAGGGGCCCACCTCGACCGTGATGCTCTGCAGGGGCGACGTCTACGTCTCTCCCCTGCCGAGCGGAGCAATCCTGCACGGCACCACCCAACAGAGCGCGTTCGAGCACCTTCGGGCGGCAGGGGAGCGCACGGAATACCGCGACATGAGCGTCGACGAGCTACGGTCGGCGGATGCCGTGTGGCTGCTCTCCAGCCTGCGCCTGGCCGTGCACGTGACCGAACTCGATGGCAGACCAATGCCCGTCGACTCCGAGCGCACCCGCACCCTCAACGCCGCCCTGCTCGCCCGCACCGTCTGACGCCCCACCCGCGGCCCGTCGCCCCGCAGCCCGCTTGCTAACCAATTCGACGGAGATTCTGCTCCAATCGTGCCGTTTCACGCGTAATCGGCGCGTTCAGGGCAGAATCTCCGTCGAATTCGTTCGGGGCACGGAGCCAGGGCGCAGTGCTGTCCGCGCGCCAGGCACGGAACCGGGCTTAGCCGAAGCGGCCGGAGACGTAGTCCTCGGTGGCCTGCTCGCTCGGGTTGGAGAAGATCGTGGTCGTGTCGTCGTACTCGATCAGCTTGCCGGGCTTGCCGGTGCCGGCGATGTTGAAGAATCCGGTGCGGTCGGAGACCCGGGATGCCTGCTGCATGTTGTGAGTGACGATCACAATCGTGTAGTCGGCCTTCATCTCCTCGATCAGGTCCTCGATCGCCAGCGTCGAGATCGGGTCGAGGGCCGAGCACGGCTCGTCCATCAGGATGACGTCGGGCTGCACCGCGATCGCGCGTGCGATGCAGAGGCGCTGTTGCTGCCCTCCGGAGAGGCTCGAGCCGGGCTTGTCGAGGCGGTCCTTGACCTCTTTCCAGAGGTTCGCGCCCTGCAGCGACTTCTCGGTCAGGTCGTCGGCGTCGGACTTGGCCATCCGGCGGTTGTTGAGCTTCACGCCGGCCAGCACGTTGTCGCCGATCGACATGGTCGGGAACGGGTTCGGGCGTTGGAACACCATGCCCACCTGGCGGCGCACGAGCACCGGGTCGACGCCCTGAGCATAGAGGTTGTTGCCGTCGATGAGTACATCGCCCGTGACGTACGCCCCGGGGATGACCTCGTGCATGCGGTTCAGCGTGCGCAGGAACGTGGACTTGCCGCATCCGCTGGGCCCGATCAGGGCCGTCACGGTTCGAGGCTCGATCACCAACGACACGTCTTCGACAGCCAGAAACTTGCTGTAGTAGACGTTGAGGTCGTTGACTTCAATGCGCTTGGACATGCATTCCTTTGGATCAGACGGCCGAGGCCGGGAGGTGGAGCCTAGCGGCCGAGCTTGGGGGAGAAGATTTTGGCGATGACGCGCGCGCCCAGGTTCAATAGCATCACGATCAAGATGAGCGTCAGGGCGCCGGCCCAGGCACGGTCGAGGTAGGACTGGGTGTCTGCGCCCTGGTTGGCGTACTGGGTGTAGACGAACACGGGCAGGGTCATCATGCGCTCGTTGAACAGGTCGTAGTTCATGCTGGCCGTGAACCCGGAGATGATCAGCAGCGGGGCCGTCTCACCGATCACGCGGGAGATCGAGATCATGATCCCGGTCACGATCCCGGCGAGGGATGTCGGCAGCACGACCTTGACGATGGTCAGCCATTTCGGCACACCGAGCGCGTACGCCGCCTCGCGAAGCTCGTTGGGAACAAGCTTGAGCATTTCCTCGCTCGAACGAACGACGACGGGGATCATCAACACTGTGAGGGCGATGGCGCCGCCGAATCCGAAGCGGATGCCGGGGTCGTTGAACAGGAGAGAGAACAGGGCGAACGCGAAGAGTCCCGCGACGATCGACGGGATGCCGGTCATGACGTCGACGAAGAACGTGATCGCCCGAGCCAGCCGGCCTCGGCCGTACTCGGTGAGGTAGATCGCTGCCAGGAGGCCGATCGGCACCGAAATGAGCGTGGCCACACCGGTGATCAGCAGCGTGCCGATGACGGCGTGCAAGGCGCCGCCGCCCTCGCCCACGACGTTGCGCTGGGATTGGGTGAAAAAGCTCGGGGTGAGGAACGCCGGCAGTCCGTTGACCAGGGTGGTTATGACGAGCGAGAAGAGCGGCAGCAGGGCGACCGCGAAGGCCACGGTCACGAGGGCGGTGACCAGGCGGTCCTTGGCCTTGCGCACGCCCTCGACGAAGTACGAGAGCAGGTAGATGGCGACGCAGTAGACGACGGTGCCGAAGAAGAGCGTTCCGACGACGTTGAATCCCTCGGCGGCGCCGGAGAGCATCACCACGAAGAAGAACGCGCCTGTGACCAGCCAGCTGGCCAGGAGCACGGCCAGAGAGGTGTGCCGAGGAAGCTTGCCCGCGGTGAGGGAGTTAGTCAGGGGCGCGGCCGTGTTCGTGGCCGTGGTCGTCAGGCTCATCAGTTCGCTCCGGAGAATGCCTTGCGGCGGTTGATGATGACGCGGGCGATCATGTTCACCACGAGCGTGATGACGAAGAGGATGAGGCCCGTCGCGAGCAGAATATTGACGCCGACGCCGTGCGCCTCCGGAAAGTTGAGGGCGATGTTCGCGGCGATTGTGGTGGGGTTCTGCGAGGTCAGGAGCTGGAAGATGACGTCCCGGCTGGGTGAGAGCACCATGGCGACGGCCATGGTTTCACCCAGGGCCCGGCCGAGGCCGAGCATCGAGGCGGAGATGATCCCGGCACGGCCGAAGGGCAGCACGGCCATGGCGATCATTTCCCAGCGGGTTGCGCCGAGGGCCAGTGAGGCCTCCTCGTATAGCACGGGGGTCTGCAGGAAGATCTCCCGGGACAGCGCCGTGATGATCGGCAAGACCATGACAGCCAGCACGATGGCGACCGTGAGCGTCGTGCGCCCGGTGCCGGAAACCGGGCCGGCAAAGAGGGGGATCCAGCCGAACCACTCGACCAGGTTCGTGTAGAACGGCTGCACGAGCGGCGCGAGCACGCCGATGCCCCACAGCCCGAAGACGACGGAGGGCACGGCGGCGAGAAGGTCGATCAGGTAGCCCAGGCCCTGCGCGAGCTTGCGGGGGGCATAGTGCGAGATGAAGAGCGCGATGCCGATGGCGACGGGCACGGCCATGATCAGCGCGAGGAACGCCGCCCAGAGTGTGCCGAACGCGAGCGGCCAGACATACGACCAGAAGTTGGTGGTGTCGCCCTTGAACTCCTCCGGGTCGGCGAGAAAGGCCGGCAGGCTCTGCACGAGCAGAAAGGCCGCGACGGCGGCGAGAATTGCCAGGATGAGGCTGCCGGCCACAATCGTGCTCGTGGCGAAGATGCGGTCGCCGGGGCGTTCCTTGGCCTTGAGCGAGGGTCGCTCTACTGCGGTCGTCATGCCGGGTATCTCCCTGGGAAGGTTGGGGCAAAAGCTAAGAAAGAGAGGTTCAGGTCACAGGCCACGAACCCCAGTCTGCCCGACCCGGTGCTCGCAAGCCATGCGAGTCCCGGATCGGGCAGCTGAGGAACGGCGAAACAGGAGCTACTTGATGGTATCGAGAACCGCTGCGACCTTGTCCTGAAGTTCGGTCGTCATCGATGCCGCGCCGGCGGATGCTACCGCTTCGGCCTGGCCCTCGGCGCTGGCCATGTAGCCGACGTAGGCCTTGACGAGCTCAGCCTGGGCGGGGTCGGCGTACTCGGTGCAAACGATCGCGTAGCTGACCAGGACCAGCGGGTACTCGGCCGGGTTTTCGGTCATGCGGTTGAGGTCGAACGCGAGGTCGTTGGCTTCGCGGCCCTCGACGAGAGGAGAACCGTCGACGACGGCGGCGGCGGCTTCGGCGCTGTACGCGACGAACTCGTCGCCGACCTTGAGCTTGGCGACCCCGAGGTCTCCGGCGCGCGACGCGTCGGCGTAGCCGATCGTGCCCACGCCGTTGGTGACGGCGTCGACGACGCCCGAGGTGCCCTGCGCACCCTCACCGGTCTGGAACGGGAAGGCGTCGGAAGCCTTCTCGGTCCACACGTCCGGGGCGTTCTGGCCGAGGTAGTCCGCAAAGTTCTTCGTGGTGCCCGAGTCATCCGAGCGGTGCACGGCGGTGATCGCGGTCGACGGGAGCGAGACACCCTCGTTCAGTGCGACCAGGGCCGGGTCGTTCCAGGTGGTGATGGCGCCGGAGAAGATCTTGGCCAGCGTGTCGGCGTCGACGTTGAGGTCGTCGACCCCATCGACGTTGAAGATCACAGCGATGGGGGAGATGTAGACGGGCAGGTCGACCGCGGTGGTGTCCGCTGCGCAAGAACCGAAGGTGCCGGCGAGCTCGTCGTCGCTCAGGTAGGAGTCGGAGCCTGCGAAGTCGGAGCCACCGGCGATGAACGCCTCCCGACCTGCGCCGGAACCGGACGGGTCGTAGTTGATGGTGACGTCCGGGTTCGCAGTCTGGAACGCTGAGATCCAGGCTTCCTGGGCTGAGCCCTGGGAGGACGCGCCACCGGCGTTGATCGTGCCGGTGAGGGCGCTGGCGGAGTCGGACTCCGGAGCGGCGCCTTCGTTCGCGGCGCAGGAAGACAGTGCCAGTGCGGCGACGACGGCGATGACCGCGGGTCGGCCAAAACGCATGAAATTCACAGATATCCCTTTCGAGGGTTGACTTCATAACAAGTGACTGCAGGTTCGAGACCGGTGCTGGCCTCACCGTGACCATATTCCGCCTGGTTAACGACACCCCTGCGAAAAGGTTAACGGAAAGTGAACGCGGCGGGGCAGGCCGATAGAAGCAGCGGGGTATTCACTGAATACCGTGGTCAGAGGGCAGGCGAGTGTGTTTCGATCGCGACGATTCCCGCGCTCGGATTGTCGGCGGAGAGGTGCACCACCGAGAACGACCCGGTTTCGAGGGCCGCCGCGTCGGAGATGTACGCACCGTGGGTGGTGCCGGTGGCCAGGGCGATCTCGTGCAGGATCTCGGGGAGAACCGGCCCGTGGCTACAGATCACAGCAGTCTTTCGCGACCGCACCCGCTTGCCGATGCCGGAACGGACATCCGCCAGGCCCTGCTCGAACGCGTCCTGGCTGTAGCGTTCGGTGCGCTTGATCTGGATGCCGGTGGCCGCCGCGAGCGGGGCCACGGTGGTCACGCAGCGGGTCGCCGTGCTCGACACGATCCGCAGGGGCTGCCAGGCGGTGATCGTGGGCACGATGGCGGCGGCCTGCTTGACGCCGCGCTCGGTCAGCGGCCGGCTGCAGTCGGGGCCGTCCCAGTTGCCGGGCTGCACGGCCTTGCCGTGGCGGAGCGCGATCAGGGCGAAGGTGCGGGTGACACCGGTGTCGACGAGCTTGGCGAACGCGTCGATGATCTCCACGTCGGGCGTGTAACTGAGGTAGGTGCGGGCCTTCTTGATGGTGACCCACTCGATCGCCGCGACCTCGCCGTTGGGCACGAAGGTCGAGTGCTGGATGGCCTCGGGCGTGATCTCTGCGGCCCAGTAGTGAACGATCTTCTCGCGGCCGTTGAGCAGCGAGTAGGCGGAGATGCCCAGTGGCACGCCGAGGGCCACGGCCAGACCGGTTTCCTCCCCGATCTCGCGCACGGCCGTCTGCGGCAGGGTCTCGCCTGGGTCGACCTTCCCTTTGGGAATGGTCACGTCGCCGTACACGGTGCGATGGATCAGGAGAACGTGGATCTTGCCGTCGATCAGGCGCCAGCAGACGGCGCCCGCAGCGTAGATGGCAGGGTCGCTCATCGGCGCCCCGCCGGGCGCTTGCGGAGGGAGATTTGTTGCATGAGCCTGTTCTGCATGTCGTCGAGCGGATGGCCGGAGCCGTCCAGGTGGTGGCGCGTCCATTCGCCCGAGCTGTCCAGCCACCAGGATGAGGTGCGGTCGTCCATGGCCCGGGTGAAGAGGGCGTCGATTTCGGTCAGGTGGTCAGGGTCGACGAGGCGCACCAGCGCCTCGACCCGGCGGTCGAGGTTGCGGTGCATCATGTCGGCGCTGCCGATGTAGACCTGCGGGTCACCGTTGGTGTGGAACGAGAAGATCCGGGAGTGCTCCAGGTATCGCCCGAGAATCGAGCGCACCTTGATGGTCTCGCTCATCCCGGGGACCCCGGGCTTCAGGCTGCAGATGCCGCGCACCCAGATCTCGATCGGCACGCGCGCCTGGCTGGCCCGATACAGTGCGTCGATGATGGCCTCGTCGACCATGGAGTTCACCTTGATCCGGATGCCCGACGGCTTGCCGGCCTGGGCGGCCGCGGTTTCCGTCGCGATGCTCTTGAGCAGGGCGCGGCGCAGGTGCAGCGGCGCCACCAGCAGGCGCTTGAATTTCTTCTCGATCGCGTAGCCGGAGAGTTCGTTGAACAGACGGGTGAGGTCCTTGCCCACCTGCGGGTCCGCGGTCAGGAGCCCGAGGTCTTCGTAGAGGCGGCTGGTCTTGGGGTTGTAGTTGCCGGTGCCGATGTGGCTGTAGTGGCGCAAAACGCCGTCTTCGTTCCGCACCACGAGCGCGAGTTTGCAGTGCGTCTTCAGGCCCACGAGGCCGTAGACCACGTGCACGCCGGCCTTCTCGAGCTTGCGGGCCCAGGTGATGTTGGCCTGTTCGTCGAAGCGGGCCTTGATCTCCACCAGGGCGAGCACCTGCTTGCCCGACTCGGCGGCTGCGATCAGCGCCTCGACGATGGGGCTGTCGCCCGAGGTACGGTACAGGGTCTGCTTGATGGCGAGCACGTCCGGGTCGGCCGCGGCCTGCTCGAGGAACGCTTGCACGCTGGTCGCGAACGACTCGTACGGGTGGTGCAGCAGGATGTCCCGGCGCGAGATGGCGCTGAAGATGTCCGGTTCCGCGTTCGGTTCCGGGGCGAGCAGCTGAACGGCCGTCGTCGGCACGTGCTTCACGTAGCGCAGGTCCGGGCGGTCGATCCGCAGGTCGAAGAGGCCGCCCAGGTCGAGCGGGGCCGGCAGGCGGTACACTTCCTGATCGGTGACGTCCAGCTCGCGCACGAGCAGGCCGAGGGTGACCTCGTCCATGTCTTCGGTGATCTCGAGACGGATGGGCGGGCCGAACCGGCGGCGCAGCAGCTCCTTCTCGAGGGCCTTGATCAGATTCTCGGTCTCGTCCTCTTCAATCTCGACGTCTTCGTTGCGGGTGACCCGGAAGACGTGGTGCTCAAGGATGTCCATGCCCGGGAACAGGTCTCCGAGATGGTTCGCGATCAGGTCCTCGAGCGTGATGAAGCGTACGCTGTCTGCCTTCTCGCGGCGGTCCACGCGCACGAAGCGGGGGAGCATGGTGGGCACCTTGAGCCGGGCGAACTCCTGCTTGCCGGTTTTGGAGTTGCGCACCCGGACCGCGAGGTTCAGCGAGAGCCCGGAGATGTAGGGGAATGGATGCACCGGGTCGACCGCGAGGGGCATCAGCACCGGGAAGATCTGGTTCGAGAAGTAGTCGCGCAGGGAACGGCGGTCGGCGTCGTCCAGGGTGTCCCAGTTGACGATGTCGATCCCGGCTTCGGCGAGGGCCGGGCTGACGAGGTCCTGGAAGGCGTGGGCGTGCCGGGCCTGCAGAACGTGGGCCGTGGTGGAGATGTCGGAGAGGGCGTCCTGCGGGGCGCGCCCGATGTTGGTCGGCACGGCCAGCCCGGTGAGGATGCGGCGCTTCAGGCCGGCGACCCGCACCATGAAGAATTCGTCGAGGTTGCTGGCGAAGATGGCCAGGAAGTTCGCCCGTTCCAGAGCCGGGAGATCGGGGTCCTCCGCGAGCTCGAGCACCCGCTGGTTGAAGGCCAGCCAGCTCAGTTCCCGGTCGAGGTAGCGCTCGGTAAGGAGCGCCGGATCGTTCACGCCGATCAGGGGATCGAAATCATCGTCAAAGTCGCTGCCCAGGCCCGAGTCGGTCTGAATGTTATCGCCGTCCATTCAACCATCTTGACACTGCGGACCGCGCGAATGCGACGATCTTGGGTGAACACTGGTCAACGCGGGCTCCGGCGGTACTGCACATCGATCGTTCGCTCGGTGAACCCGAGCGAACGATACAGGGCCACCGCGGCGGCGCTGTCGGCCTCCACATACAGGTCCGCGGTTCGGCACCCGCGTTCGCGGAGGCGGTCGAGCCCGGCCAGCATGAGGCGGCGGCCGACGCCGCGACCGGCGGCATCCGGGTGCACGCCGACGACGTAGATCTCGCCCACCGGGGAGCCCGACTCGATCTTCAACCAGTTGTAGCCGACCATCCGACCGGTGCCAGTGCCGGCGTCGCGGGCCACCAGGAAATCACCGGCCGAGAACCACGGTTCGGCACAGCGGGCGGCCAGATCGCTCGCGGTCAGAGCCCCCTGCTCCGGGTGCGCGGCGAACACCAGCGCGTTCAGCGCCACCCACTCCGCGTCGTCCGTCCCGGGCCGGAACGCGTCGATCTGGATGGCGGCACGGATGCCGGTGCGGGCAGGGGCTCCGGGCTCGGCCGGCGCGCTGCCGGCTGTCTCCTTCGACAGGTCCAGCCGCAGCTGCAGCAGAGTGCGCTCGGCCGTGAAAGCGAACCGATCGGCGAGCGCCCGGGCAGCGGGGTGGTCGCCGTGCGACCAGATCGTCAGCTCCCCGGGCGCGTCGGCCAGGATTTCGGCCAGGGCGGCCGCGCCGTACCCGTGCCGGCGTCGGGCCGGGTCGACGACGAGGTCGAGTTCGCCGGCGCCGAGGATGCCCGCACCCACGACGACGTTCCCGTCCTTCTCCACGACCAGGAACGGGGCGCGGTGCCCCGCTGCCACGTCGAAAAGGGACTGTTCGTTGAACGGCGCGTAGCCGTCGCCCTGTGTGGCGGCGGCGCTGACCCGGTGGAACTCGGCCGCGAAGGCGGCATCCGTCAGATCAGGCGCAAACCGGATGAATGCCACGGGTGCCGTCCTGTTCCTGCACATTGAAGCGGTAGCCCACGTTGCGCACGGTGCCGATCAGGGACTCCTGGTCGCCGAGCTTGGCCCGCAGTCGCCGCACGTGCACGTCCACCGTGCGGGTGCCGCCGAAGTAGTCGTAGCCCCAGACCTCGCTGAGTAGCTGTTCCCGGGTGAAGACCCGCGACGGATGCGCGGTGAGAAAGCGCAGGAGCTCGAATTCCTTGTAGGTGAGGTCCAGCGGCCGGCCGTGCACCTTGGCGGAATAGCTGGCCTCGTCGATGATGACCCCGGCGGCGCGGATGGTGGCGGATTCCTCAGTGCGGGGCACGCGCCCGACGGCGAGGCGGATGCGCGCATCCACCTCGGCCGGCCCGGCCGTCTCGAGGATGACGTCGTCGACGCCCCAGTCCGTGCTCACCGCGGCCAGGCCGCCCTCCGTGATCACGAGCAGCAGCGGAACGGTGTTTCCCGTGGTGCGCAGAATCTGGCAGAGCGACTTGGCCGCCATCAGATTGGAGCGGGCATCGACGAGCATGAGGTCGGCGTCGGGCGCCGTCACGAGCTGGTCCGGCTGGGCGGGGATGGTGCGCGTGCCGTGTGACAGCAGGGCGAGGGCGGGAAGAACGTCACTGTTGACCGCCGAGGTCAGGATCAACAACTGGGCCACACTCACCCTCCAAGGATTGTGCGCCCAATCCTAGCGTGCCGCGGAAAGGGTCCCGGGCAGGGCAGAATGAGAGGGTGAGCTGGCAGTGGAAGAGCGTCGTCGTGGTGTGGTTGTTCGCGTTCGCGTGCGCCGTGCTGGCCGGATGGCTGTCGCTGCCCGGCCAGCATCTGATCTGGATCAGCCTCTCCTTCGCCGGCTGCACGATCGGAACCCTGAGCGTACAGCTCGCGACCGGACGCAAGGAAGGCTACGTGGACCGGGTTACGACCAGCCTCGTCGGTGCCGTGGCCGTGCTCGCCGCCGCCACCGGAATCTTCGCTCTCGCCGGGCTCCTCTGACTCTGATCTGAGTCAGCCCGTGCTCGTGTTGTTCTGCTGAGGCGTGCCGAGGGGTTATCGCGCGCGAGCGGGCTAGAGTAAGGGGCATGTCTATCCTCGCTATCGAAATCTTCTTCCTGGGGCTGCTCGCGCTGGCGAGCCTGTCGATCGCCTGGGTGTCCGGCTTGGTTCTGTTCAAGCTGTACCGGGGGCAGCGGTAGCCCTCGATGTTCGAGCTGCCCCCTCAGCTTCCCTCCGAACTGGTGCCGCTGTCGTGGCTCCTCGGGGTGTGGGAAGGTTCGGGAGTCATCGACTATCAGATCGGCGAAGAGTCCGTCAGCCGGGAGTTCGGTCACCGGTTGAGCTTCAGCCACGACGGCCTGCCGCACCTGAATTACAACTCCTACACCTGGCTCGAGCCCACGCCCGACGCCGACGGCGGTGAGTCGACGCCGCTGATGACGGAAACCGGGTACTGGCGGCTGAGCCGTGCCCAAGGGCTCGGCGATCCCGGTCCGGGTCTGCTGCCGGCCGTGGGTGAGCATCCGTTCGTCACCGCTGCGGCGGTCGAAACCCTCCGCAACGCCGACAACGGCTTCGATATCGACGTGACCATCGTGCACCCCGGCGGAGTCGCGGAAATCTACCTCGGCCAGGTCAAGGGTCCGCGCATCGACCTGGCGACGGATGCCGTGATGCGCACCCAGGGTGCCAAACCCTACTCGGCGGCGACGAGGCTCTATGGTCTGGTCGACGGCCATCTGCTCTGGGCCTGGGACATGGCCGCCTTAGGTCAGAGCCTGCGCACCCACGCGTCCGGCCGCCTCAAGCGCGTCGAATAAACCGGGCATCCCTGCGCCTCACATCCAGGCGCCCCGGCGCCGAACCGTCCGTTGGAAAGAGCTCCCATGACCGATGCACCCGTGTCCCTTCTCCCGTCCTCGCCGCTCAGATCCCCGCTGCTCGAACTCGACGGCGCGGTGCAGGCCGAGGGCATCGACGCCGGCGTGGCCGCGCACTACGGCGGACCTCTCACGGAGCAGCGCCGGCTTCTCGCCGGCGGAGCCGTCGTCGACCTGTCCCACCACGGCGTGCTGAGCGTCGCCGGACCGGACCGGTTGACCTGGCTCAACTCCATCTCCAGCCAGGAGCTGCGCCGCCTGGCGCCGGGGGAGTCCACCGAGACGCTCCTGCTCGACCCGAACGGCCACGTCGAATACGCCATGGCGGTCATCGACGACGGGGTGGAGACCTGGCTGCTGGTCGAGGCAGCCCAACTGCCCGGGTTGCACGCGTGGCTCGACACGATGCGCTTCACACTGCGGGTGCAGGTCGTCGACCACACTCTCGCCTACGCCGTGATCGGGTCGATGGGTGACCCTTCGGTGTTGCCGCTCACACCGGCCGCGCCGAGCGGAGTGCCTCTGGTGTGGCACGACCCCTGGACCCAGGTCTCCGCGGGCGGATACCAGTACGCGCCTGGACCGGCGCATCCGGCCGCCGCGTGGCACTGGACCGAGACCCTCGTCCCCCGCGCGTCCCTGCCGGCTCTGCGCGACGCCGTGCGGAACGGAGGGGTCGCCGCGGCCGGCCTTCTCGCCGTCGAGGCCCTCCGGATCGCGGCGTGGCGCCCGCGCCGGGCCACGGAGGTCGACGAGAAGAGCCTGCCGCACGAACTCGACTGGCTGCGCAGCGCCGTGCACCTGAACAAGGGCTGCTACCGCGGCCAGGAGACCGTGGCCAAGGTACACAACCTCGGGCATCCGCCCCGCCGCCTGGTGCTGCTGCACCTGGACGGCTCCGACGCGGTGCTCCCCGTGCACGGGGACGAAGTGCAGGCCGTGAAGCAGCTGGCCGATGGAACCACCGAGCACCGCGGTATCGGCCGGATCACCTCCAGCGCCATCCATTACGAGCTGGGCCCGATCGCGCTCGCCACGGTGAAGCGCACCGTTCCCGCCACGGTCACTCTGTACGTGGCCTCCCAGGACATCCTCGTCGCGGCCGCGCAGGAGGTCATCGTGCCTCAGTCGGCGGGCTCGGTGGCCGATATCCCGCGCCTGCCCCGGCTCGGCATCCGCACGCCCGGCCACTGACGCCGGTCACTGACCCGGGCCGCCGACCCAGCCCCGGCGCGCTCGCCACGTCGGTAGAGTTGGACTCATGTCAGATGCATACAATCTCATCCTTCTCCGTCACGGCCAAAGCCTATGGAACCAGGAAAACCTTTTCACCGGCTGGGTGGATGTCAGGCTGAGCGAGCAGGGCGCGGGCGAAGCCAAGCGCGCCGGCGAGCTTCTCGCCGAGTCGGGCCTGCTGCCCGACATCCTGCACACCTCATTACTTACCCGCGCCATCCAGACCGCGAACATCGCTCTGGAAGAAGCCGACCGGCTGTGGATCGACGTCAAGCGCTCCTGGCGGCTCAACGAGCGCCACTACGGCGCCCTGCAGGGTCTCGACAAGGCGGAGACCCTCGCCAAGTTCGGGCCCGAGCAGTTCCAGCTGTGGCGCCGCTCCTTCGACGTTCCGCCGCCCGTGCTGGCCGACGATTCCCGCTGGTCTCAGGCGCACGACCCGCGTTACGCGGCGCTCGGCGACGACCTGCCCCGCACCGAGTGCCTCAGCGACGTCGTCGACCGGATGCTGCCCTACTGGGAATCCGACATCACCCCCGACCTGCGTGCGGGCAAGACGGTTCTCGTCACCGCCCATGGCAACTCGCTGCGCGCGCTGGTCAAGCACCTCGATGGCATCAGTGACGCGGACATCGCCGAGCTGAACATCCCCACCGGCATCCCGCTGGTCTACCGCCTCGGCGCGGACATGATGCCGCTCGGCCCCGGCCGTTACCTTGACCCCGAGGCTGCCGCCGCCGGTGCCGCCGCCGTCGCGGCCCAGGGAAACAAGAAGTAGCGTCCAACCCACCAGGAACGAGAAAGCCCCGGAAGCGACTGCTTCCGGGGCTTTCTCGTTCCTGGCGACGCCGGAACGCCTGGACTCTAGGCGTTCGTGTTCTGCTGCCAGGCGCCGGTGCCGAGGTACTGCACCTTCTTCGCGATCGAGACCGCGTGGTCGGCGAAGCGCTCATGGTAGCGGCTGGCGAGGGTGGAGTCGACCGTGTCGGCCGCCTGGCCCTTCCAGGTCGCCCCGAGCACGGCGTCGAACACGCTGAGGTGCAGCGCGTCGACCTTGTCGTCTTCGTTGCGGATGGTTTCGGCCAGCTTCATGTCCTCATTGGTCAGAAGCGCGGTGAGCATGTGCGCGATTGCCGTGACGAGCGTGCCCATCTCGGCGAAGGTGGCGCGCAGGCTTTTCGGCACGACCTTGTCGGGGAACCGGTAACGGGCCAGCTGGGCGATGTGCGTGGACAGATCGCCCATCCGTTCGAGCGACGCGCTGATGCGCAGGGCGCTGACGACGATGCGCAGGTCGCGTGCGACCGGCTGCTGGCGGGCCAGGATCGTGATGGCCAGCTCATCGAGTTCGATGGTCAGCTCGTCGATCTTCTCGTCTTCGGAAATCGCTTCGTCCGCCAGACCGACGTCGGACTCGTTGAAGGCGCGCGTCGCCTTGTCGATGGAGATCGCCACGAGTCGGGAGATCTCGACAAGGCGATCCTGCACTTCGGCGAGTTCCTGCTGGAATACTTCACGCATGGTGTGTGGTCCTTCCTGGGCGCGCGTAACACGCAGACGCGTGAGACCCACCTGGCCCCACCGAATCATGGGGGAGGGAGGTTAACGGCAGGTGCCGTGGTCTTGAACTCTACCTAAAGTAGTCTGCGCGCCGGGACGGCCCCGTCACCCACCCGGAATAAACGTCAGTATTCTGGATGAATGGAATCGACAGGGCTTGTGCTTCTGGCGCTGGCCCTCGGCCTGACTGTCGGGGCCGGTTTCATGACGCTGCTGCACGTGGCCGAGCGTCACGGTCGGCGCGCCGCCGAGGTCGTCAACCCGGCCGTCCCCGACGGAATCGACCAGGTGCTCGACGCGCTGGAGACGGCCGGTGCCGTCGTCGACCCGTCCAACAACGTGATCAAGGCATCCCAGGCCGCGGTGTCGATGGGACTGGTCTGGAACCGGCAGCTGGTGCACTCCGAGCTCCTGAACCTGATCAGCCAGGTGCGCCGTTCCGGCGAGCCGATCTCGGACCACCTGGTCCTCTCCCGCGGGCCCTTCGGTGATGCCAGCATGCGGGTGCGGGTGCGGTTGGCCCGGCTGGGAACACGGTACGTTCTGGTGCTGGCGGAGGACCGCACCGAGGCTTTCCGGCTCGACGAGGTGCGCCGGGACTTCGTCGCCAACATCAGCCATGAGTTGAAGACGCCCATCGCCGCCGTGGGGCTGCTGGCCGAGGCGCTCACCCAGGCGGCGGACGAGCCGGTGCAGGTGCGCCGCTTCGCGAACCGCCTTACCACTGAGTCCGGTCGCCTCAGCCGCCTGACCCAGGAGATCATCGAATTGTCCCGCCTACAGGCGCAGGATTCCCTGACCGAGCCCGAGATCCTCAACGTCGACGTCATCGTGGCCACGGCGGTGGACCAGAGCCGGGTCACCGCGGAGGCGGACCGGATCACGATCGCCCTCGGCAAGAAATCGGGGGCCGAGGTGAGCGGCGACGAGCGGCTCCTCGTGATGGCCGTGCACAATCTTGTGGCCAACGCCGTGAACTACTCAGCAGAGGGTTCCCGCGTCGGGGTCGGGGTGCGCAAGAACGCCGGAGTCGTCGAGATCAGCGTCACCGACCAGGGCGTGGGTATCGAGGAAGCCGATCTCGATCGGATCTTCGAACGCTTCTTCCGGGTCGACCAGGCCCGCTCGCGGCACACCGGCGGTACGGGGCTCGGCCTCGCGATCGTCAAGCACATCGTTCAGATCCACGGCGGCGACATCCGCGTCTGGTCGCAGCCGGGCAGCGGTTCGACCTTCACCATCCGCCTCCCGGAGGCGCCGCACCCCGCTTCGGCGGCGATAGGAGACACCCCATGACCCACATCCTTCTAGTCGAAGACGAGAGCGCGCTCAGTGAGCCGCTGAGCTTCCTGCTCGAGCGGGAGGGGTACGAGGTCACCGTCGCCGAAGACGGTCCGAGCGCCATCAGCGAGTTCGACCGCACCGGCGCAGACCTGATTCTGCTCGACCTCATGCTCCCCGGCATCCCGGGCACGGAGGTGTGTCGGGAGATCCGCACGCGGTCGTCTGTGCCGATCATCATGCTGACCGCCAAGGACTCCGAGGTGGACATCGTGGTCGGGCTCGAGCTCGGCGCCGACGACTACGTCACCAAGCCGTATTCGACCCGGGAACTGCTCGCCCGCATCCGTGCCGTTTCCCGGCGCCGCACCGACGAGGTCGGGGAGGACCTGAGCCTGCTGTCGGCGGGCACAGTGCGGATGGACACCGAGCGGCACACCGTGACAGTGTCCGGCGAGATCGTGAACCTGCCGCTGAAAGAATTCGAGCTGCTGGAGTTCCTGCTCCGCAACGCCGGCCGGGTGCTCACCCGAGGTCAGCTGATCGACCGGGTCTGGGGCAGCGACTATTTCGGGGATACCAAGACCCTGGACGTGCACATCAAGCGGATCCGGTCGCGGATCGAAGCCGCCCCCTCGGATCCGACCATGCTGGTCACCGTGCGCGGCCTGGGCTACCGCTTCGACGCCTGAGGCCGGGCGCGACGGAGGGCGCCCGCGCGGGAATGCGTGCCGCGATCCGGAGTGGCCAGTCGGCCTCGCCCTACGGGGCGGAGGTCGGCAGCAGCGTCGAGTACTCCTCGAGTGAGCCGTCGAGCACCGGGACGAGAACTTCGACGCCGGTCTCGTTGCCGTACTGGAAGAAGACGGGGAACAGCGACCCCGGCGCGACGTCGGCCGTGACGGTGACGGTCGGGGCATCTGGTGTGCCGAACGTGACGCTGGAGTTCGCGTCCACGTTCACCTCCTGGGTGAACTTCTCGGTGCCGTCGTCGTACTGCACGTTCAGGCTGTGTGCCGAATCGCCCGAGTTGACGACGGTGACCACGAGGTTGGCGATGTTGCCGTCGTCCGACAGGAGCATGGCGTTGCGGATGGCGAGGTCGCCGACATTGCCGCTGACTCCGTCGCTTGCGTCGTATTTCGCGGTCGTCGACTGTGGTGCCAGGAGATTGCAGCCGCTGGTCCCCAGAAGGATGCCGGTCGCCACAACGACGGACACGATGATACGAGCTTTCACAACGCCTCCAACAGATCACCGTTCCGCCTGACGGCCAAACGCTGCAAATTTAGCTTTCCCCTTCAGCCTACCGGCTCCCGTCGGGCTGGGCCGCGCGCGCCCGGGCGCGGCGCACCTTACCACTGGCGGCTGTGGTATCCTCGACGTTGCTGAAGGGATACACATATGCTGTTTGAGGTTGGCGAAACTGTCGTTTATCCCCACCATGGTGCTGCGACGATCACCGAGGTGAAGACGCGCATGGTCAAGGGTGAAGAGAAACTGTACCTGAAGCTGAATGTCACCCAGGGCGATCTGACCATTGAGGTTCCCGCCGAGAACGTCGACCTGGTCGGCGTTCGCGACGTGATCGGCCAAGAGGGTCTCGACAAGGTGTTCGAGGTGCTGCGCGCTCCCTTCACCGAAGAACCCACCAACTGGTCCCGCCGGTACAAGGCCAACCTGGAAAAGCTCGCATCCGGCGACGTCATCAAGGTGTCGGAGGTCGTTCGTGATCTGTGGCGTCGCGACCAGGACCGGGGCCTGTCCGCCGGCGAGAAGCGGATGCTGGCCAAGGCCCGTCAGATTCTTATTTCAGAGCTGGCCCTGGCGGAGAAGACCGACGAAGAGAAGGCCTCCACGTTCCTCGACGAGGTCCTGGCGTCCTAACCGGCACAGCCGGAACCGGCAGAATCAGAACCCACGTAACCAGACTTGCTTTCGATGGAGGGCGGCGCCGCGAGGTGCCGCCTTTCGTGCTTCCGGCGCCCGCACCGACGCGGTCTTTTGCCGCAGTACCTCCCGCACCACTTCGTACTCACCGTCTCGCGTCCATTCGTCGCCGACCTCACCAGATAGCCTCCAGATATGACTGAAACCCCTGCGCCCCAGGTCGCAGTCATCGTCGTCGCCGCCGGGAGTGGCAGCCGGCTCGGGCACGCCGAGCCGAAGGCGTTCGTCTCGCTGGCCGGACGCACGCTGCTCGAACGCGCGCTTGCCTCTGTGTTCGGGATGCGGGACCCGGTGCAGGTCATCGTTGTCGCGCCCGACACCCACCTGGCCCACGCCCGCCGGGTCGCCTCGAGGGCGGGCGGGGCAGCATCCGTCGACGTGGTGGCCGGCGGCGCCACCCGACAGGAGTCGGTGAACCGCGGCCTGGCCGCGCTGCACCCCGGCGTGCGCACCGTCCTGGTGCACGACGCCGCGCGCGCCCTCACGCCCGCCGCGCTCTGCGACGCCGTCGTCGACGCGGTGCAGTCAACCGGTCACGGCATCGTTCCCGGCCTGGCCGTAGTCGACACCATCAAGAAAATCTCCGCTACCGGCGAGATCCTGGGCACGGTGGACCGCGCCGCACTCTCGGCCGTGCAGACCCCGCAGGGCTTCCCGAGGGAGATGCTCGCCGCCGCGGCCGCCGCGGCCGCCGCGGCCGCCGCGGCCGCCGCGGCATCCGCCGGCTCGTCGCTCGA